>JAEUII010000236.1 GCA_016795145.1 Planctomycetaceae bacterium | reverse complement strand
GAAGTTATCCTTCCTGCGTCGAGACACCCTTCATTGCGCGGCTCAGGAGTTCCAATCTGAGTCCGCGCTGAGCAATATGGGAAGTGACATGCGCACCGTTTCTGTTCGACCGCTGGTCCTCGTCTGGGTTGTGGTGAGCTGCAAATCCCTCGCCACCGCTGATGACCCTCAAGGCTACAATCGCCTCGTCGCTCCATTCCTGAAGACCTACTGTGCAGAGTGTCATGCGGGAGAAAAGCCGGAAGGCGAATTTGGAACCGATGCCGCTCGGCTGCCTGCATCTCTGTCGGACCTTGCCACACGAAAGAAGTGGGCCGAAGTTGTTAACGTCCTGAACTCACATCAGATGCCTCCCGAGAAGTCTGTTCAACCGAAGCCGGATGAGGTCGCTGGTGTCGTTGACTGGATTACTGCGCAGGCTGTTGAAGCAGAACTGGTTCAGCGAGAACGAACGGTCGTGCTTCGACGACTGAACCGCAGCGAATATCGAAACACGATTCGAGATCTGATCGGTGTCGATTTTGATACATCCGGTTTCCCCGAAGATGCCGCTGCCGGTGGGTTCGACAACAATGGCAGTGCTCTGACGATGTCGCCACTGCAGATTGAACTCTATCTGAATGCTGCTCAGCAGATTCTGGATCGATCATTCGTCGAGGGGGAACGCCCTGAGATGATTCGCTGGCATTTTGATCCGCGAGTTGGGCCAGCCGATCGAGTTCGCCAGCGACTGGATGAGCGAAACAATCCGCTCGTCAACGGCAACAACAATCAGGAGGAAGGCGACTGGGTCATCGTCCATCACAACTCGTGGGATAAGAGTGTTGGCGTTCGTGATTTTCGAGTGCCCGTGACAGGAACCTATGTCATTCGCATTCGGGCAGCAGGTCGACGACCGGGACGCGATGCGGTGGTGAGTTCCGCGGCAGCGTTTCTGAAACACCGTCAGGACGAACAGGACGCGAAGAATCCCAACGGTCGCAAGTACACTCAGGAACAATACGATCGCGATCTTGAGCACTTTCGAACAGATCGCATGTATGACTACGGGCCTCCGCGAGCCCGTCTGATTCAGCAGCTCGGTTCACAGCCTCGCACGATTGCGGAATTCGATGTGGAGGAATCTCCGGACGAGCCGGGTGTGTATGAATTCCCGGTGCGGTTTACGACGGAAACGGCTGGCGTCCACATCGAGAACGTCTATGCCATTCCGAAAGTGCTGGAGAATTTCTGGATGCAGGGCAATGACAAATTTGCTCGTCCAGAGTTATTCATCGACTGGATCGAAATCGAAGGGCCGATCTTTGATGCGTGGCCTCCGACTTCGCACTCCATTGTTTTGGGGAATCGAACGGGTGACGGAGGCGATGAAGCAAAGGATGCGAAAACGATTCTTGAACGCTTCATGCGCCGTGCCTGGCGGCGGCCGATATCGGAAGCTGAACTCGCCGTTGCGATGAAGCAGTTTCAGGCAGCTCGGGAGAAACACGAGTTTGTCGATGCGATCAAGATTCCTTTGACGTCCGTTTTGACGTCGCCCAGCTTTCTTTATCTCGTCGAGCCGTCCGGAGATGCGGCGGGAGAGAAGCTGGATGATTACCAACTGGCGTCGCGACTGAGTTATCTGCTTTGGTCCAGCATGCCTGACGAAGAGTTGTCACGACTGGCTGAACAAGGCGAGTTGCGCAACGCTTCCGTTCGCATCCAGCAGGTTGACCGAATGTTGAAGGACCCGAAGGCCGCAGCATTCGTCAGGAACTTTGCCGGACAATGGCTTGGCCTGCGCCTTGTCGGAACAAATCCTCCTGCAGAAGACCTGTATCCTCAATACGATCGCCATCTCGAGACGTCGATGGTGGGCGAATCGGAAGCATTCTTTCGAGAGTTCCTGTTGAGCGACCTGGACGCGCGGGGCTTGATTCGATCCGATTTTGTCACGATTAACGAACGGCTGGCTCGCTTCTATGGCATCCCCGGTGTTCGAGGCGATCAGTTTCGCAGGGTCGAAGTTCCCGACGGTGTTCATCGAGGTGGTATTGTAACTCAGGCTTCCATCCTGACGCTGACGTCGAATGGGACAAGAACATCGCCAGTGAAACGAGGTACATGGATTTTGAAGACATTGCTTGGAACTGATCCCGGGCTCCCAGTAGCTAACGCCGGTGAGATCGCGCCGAAGGTTCCGGGGATCGACAAAGCTACGGTTCGACAACGTCTGGAAATCCATCGTGAGCTTCCGCAGTGTGCTCGATGCCATAACAAAATTGACCCGCTTGGATTTGCACTTGAGAACTTCAATGCGGCTGGCGAGTGGAGAGATCAGGAAGGCTTCGGCTACAAGGGCCGAGTCCAGCGGGATGATCCCGTCATCAATGCATCGTCACGAATGCCGGACGGGACGGAGATCAACGGTGTTGAAGGTCTGCAGTCCGCGATGCTTACGCAGGAAGATCTGTTCCTTCGTTCTCTCGCTTCAAAGTTGCTGACATATGCCCTTGGACGAGAACCCGGCCTTGCTGACCAGCCATTGATCCAGCACTCTGTGCAGAAGATGAAATCCGAGGGCTACACGATTCGTTCTCTGATCCATCAAATTGTCTCCAGCGAATCGTTTGGAACACACTAGTGGTTTGTCAAAGATCATTATGGATAAAGATCATTATGAATTAGTCCGTCATTCCCGCGCAGGCGGGAACGCAGTTTTCTACGCTCTGGATTCCCGCCGTTACGGGAATGACGAACTCACTTCATTGCTCTGACGGAGCACTGGTTTTTCGAGACACCGTCTCTGTTGCCACAGGACCGAACCGGGAAGAACACAATGTCGCAGGGAATTCACCTCAAACGTCGCACCGTCCTTCGCGCAGCGGGAGTGGCACTCTCTTTGCCGTTTCTTGATGCGATGCTGCCCCGTGCCAGCGCGGCTCCGTCGAAGTTCAAGCCGTGGGCAAAGTCCGACGTTGTGCAGCCTCGCATGCTCTGCTGTTACGTTCCGAACGGAGTCAACATTCTGGAATGGGTTCCAGCTGACTCGGGACCCAACTACACGCTCTCGCCGACTCTGCAGGAACTGAAAGAGTTTCGACAGGACTTCACGGTGTTGTCCGGACTGGGGCATCCGGCATCCGAAGGCGGTCATAGCGGCGCGGACACATGGCTGACGGCGGCGAATCTCAAAGCGAAGCCGGGTGCTGATTACACGAATACTCTTTCGGTCGATCAGCTCGTTGCAGAAAAACATGGCGTGGAAACTCGCTATGCATCGCTTCAACTGGGAGATCAGTCCGGAACCGGCGGTGCGGGACACAGTCACACACTTTCGTTTGACCTGAACGGTACTCCGCTGCCCGCGGAGAATTCTCCTCGACGACTTTTCGAACGACTGTTTGTTCCGGAAACTGACGCCGACCGACAGGCCGCGCATCAGCGTTACTCGGAGCGCCGATCGATCCTCGACCAGCTGGTTCGTGAGGCTCAACAGCTGCATCAGAAGCTTGGGACATCTGATCGGCGAAAGCTGGACGAATATCTGACCAGCGTTCGCCAGACGGAGAAACAAGTCGAGCGTCTGCAGGCTTGGCTGGATCGTCCAAAGCCGAATGTTGAAGAGAAGGATCTACAGCTGAGCAATCAGCCAGGCAACGCTCACGATCGCCCGATGTGGCTGGATGTCATGCTGGAGTTGACGTATCTGGCCTTCATCACAGATACGACTCGAGTCATCACGTTTGAATGGTCACGTGAGGCCGGAGGTTATGGCGGTGGTGGCGAAAACCACCACGAACTTTCACATCATGGAGGTGATCCTCAGATGCTGCAAAAACTGGCTGTCATTGACCGCTTCCATCTGTCTCGACTCGCTCACCTGATGAACCTGTTGAAGCAGACACCGGAAGCGGATGGATCAATGCTCGATCGCACCATGATTCTGTACGGTAGCGGAATGAACTCGGGCAAAGGCGGTGAGCATTCACCGAAGAACCTGCCGACTCTTGTCGCCGGCGGACACAAGCTAGGACTGAAGCACGGCCAGCATCTGGCGTTCGAACAGGACAATCATCCGCCGTTGTCCAATGTGCTGCTCACGATGGCTCAGAAGATGGGGCTGGAGAAATCAAACTTCGCTGATGCCACGGGGACGCTCACCGGTCTGACGTAAGATTCCAGCAGGCGGTTCGCTCGGAAAAAACACAAAACGCCCCTTCAGCTGTGAACCGAAGAGGCGTTCTTGTTTGTTCGTGTAGACCCATCGACGCTGGGGCAATCGGCTTAAAGCCTTGCTCTGTTTCTGGCGCGCACGGTGCGAGTTTGTTTTCAGCAAGCGAACAACGAGAGCGGGGATTTGGCAACGAGCCGGCAGGCTCCTTTGGGTCAAGGGGCTTTCGCCCCTTGCTAGCCCTTTCGATGCTGATTGCCTGACTGAACCTGCACCACTGGCTGAGCACGTTCGCCGCTGCAGATGACTACCAGCAGATTGCTGATCAACTGTTCCCGCTGTTCGTCGCTCATGTGCAGTTCGGCATTGCCAAGGCGATGGACTGCATCCTTCACGATTTCCACAGCACCTTCCACGATGGTCTTACGAGCATCGATCAGGGCCATGGCCTGCTGGCGCATCAGCATCGCCTGAGCAATTTCTGGTGCGTAAGTCAGATCGTTCAGTCGAACGTTCAGGATTTTCACGCCGGCGGCAAACACCGCTTCCTGCATCTCCACAACGAACGCACTGGAGACTGCATCGTTTTCCAGCTTCAGGCACGGCTCGCTGTGATCCGGAGATTCATAAGGGAACTGAGCGCTGACTCGCTTGATGACAGCACTCGCCTGGTCTTCGATGAACTTGCGATAGTCTTCGACTTCGAGCGCCGCCTTGTACGAATCCTCGACGCGATACACGACGATGGCACTAATCTGAATCGGGTTACCGTTTCGTTCAAGCACCGTGGTGACCGCGATATCGTGAGTCATGTCGCGGGTTGGAATTCGATGCAGGGCGCGGCCCACCGGATGAATCCAGCAGATCCCCTGCTTTCGAAGAGTCGTTACGTACTTACCAAATCGAAGCACGACGATTTCTTCACGAGGATTCACGATGATAAAACCGAACAGCAGCACAAACCCAAAAGTGATGACCGTCACGATCACCACCAGCATCAGTTCCAGCATGCCCTGATTCTGACGCATTTCGTTTTCTTCGATCTTCGACATCGTCTTGCCTTTCCTGTGAAGCAGTACGCCTCACCAAAGTCGTGGTTCGGACTGCCGAACCTTCTGAGCCCCCGACGATCCCCACACGGGATCTGAATCGGGAACTACCTGAATTTCGTGGTCACTGACCACTGAAACGCGGCCGTCGGCGTTTGGATGAATCGATTCCGCCGGATTTGGCCGGTCGTTAGGCGGTTGCAGACCCGTGACTTTTCACAACCCGACACGTCCGTGAGGGATAGAGATCGTGGGGCCACTCTGAGTTATCCCTTGCTGACGCCGCGGGTTGGGATGAAGTGACCAGCTGGTGCATCCGTGGCGATTCACCGACTTTTCGCAACCCGACACGTCAGTGAGGGATAGAGATCGTGAGGCCACTCTGAGTTATCCCTTGCTGACGCAGCGGGTTGGGATGAAGTGACCAGCTGGTGCATCCGTAGCGATTCAGTGACTTTTCGCAACCCGATACGTCAGTGAGGGACAAGATCGTGGGGCCACGCACAGTCATCCCTTGCTGACGCAGCGGGTTGGGATAGGTCAACCGGCAGCTAAACGCCTGTTCCGGGCCAGACAAATTCCCGCGATTGCCAGAACGTGGCTCGTCTTTCGCAAAACGGCGACAGCGGAGTGGCGACCGGCCTTTGCGTCGGTACCATTTGCGCCCCTGAACGCCTGAACCACTCAATCGGAGGCAGTTGTGGTTCGACATAGGTGTCGTAGAAAGCTCAGGTCTCTGCCGCCTGACGAGTTTGAGTTTCATTTGTGGTTGGAGAAATCGTCGTGGGTGAATCTGTCGTCCTGGCATACAGCGGTGGTCTTGATACATCAGTTCTTGTGGGGTGGCTGCAGGACGAAGGCTACGATGTACACTGTCTGTACGTGGATCTCGGACAGCCCTGCGAGGACCGTGCGGCCATCATGAAGAAGGCCCACGACATCGGCGCGAAGTCGGCTGAGATTGTCGATGTGCGCGAAGAACTGTGCCGGGACTTTGCGTTTCCGGTGCTGCAGTGGCAGGCTCGCTACGAGAACATTTATCTGATGGGCACCAGCATTGCTCGCCCATTGATCGCGAAGGCCTGTCTGCAGCGTGCTCGCGAAGTCGGTGCGGTCGCGTTTGCTCACGGTGCAACGGGCAAGGGAAATGACCAGTGTCGATTCCAGCTGGCCGCTGAAGCGCTTGAGCCTTCTGTTCGCATCATCGCTCCATGGCGAATGGCTCGATTCCGCGACACGTTCCCGGGCCGAACTGAGATGCTGGCCTACTGCGAGAAGAAGAACATTCCGGTGAAGGCGACTGTGAAGAAGCCTTATTCATCCGATGAAAACTGTCTGCACATCAGCTACGAAGCCGGTGACCTTGAAGACCCAACCGTAGACGGTCAGTCCATCATCGAATTTGGCATGACCGTCGCTCCTCAGCAGGCCCCCGAGAAAGAAGAAGTGGTGACCATCCACTTCGAAAGCGGTGTTCCAGTTGCCGTGAACGGAAAGCTGATGACAGCGGCTAAGCTGGTGGAAGAACTGAACCAGATTGGTGGACGCAACGGCTGCGGTCGAATCGACATCGTGGAAAATCGTTTCGTCGGAATGAAGAGCCGCGGTGTGTATGAGGCTCCAGGCATGACTCTGCTGTACGCGGCTCATCAGGGGCTGGAGCAGATGACTCTGGACCGCGACCTGACTCATCTTCGAGATTCTCTGTCACCACAGGTCGCTGAGATGGTGTACTACGGATTCTGGTACTGTGCCAAGATGGATGCTCTGATGGCCTTCATCCGCGAAACTCAGAAACCAGTCACCGGCGAAGTTCAGCTGACGCTCTACAAAGGCAATGTGCGAGTCAGCAGCCGCAAGTCTCCAAACAGTCTGTACAAAGCCGACATCGCCAGCATGGAAAAGGGCGGTTCGTACGACCAGACTGACGCCGAAGGCTTCCTTCGAATCATGGGACTTCCAGTGCGAGTCCAGGGTTCCGTTCGACCACGAGCGTATTAGTGAGCCCAAGA
>JAEUII010000303.1 GCA_016795145.1 Planctomycetaceae bacterium | reverse complement strand
ACGATCTCAAACTGAAAGCCACGCTTCGCGGCGATTGGCGTGATTACATCGCGCAGGGAGGATTCCGCCAGCGAGCCGGTCACGAAGAGGATCGATTTTCCCGTCAGATCCGCATTCAACGCACCGCTCCGCCGTTGACGTTGAACACCTGGCCTGTGATGTACGACGCTTCGTTGCTAAGAAGGAAGCGAGCCATGTTGGCGATATCCTGAGGTTCTCCCCAGCGTTTGAGCGGTGTCTCGGCCAGGACTCGCTGCTGCCAGTATTCACCAGCGGTTTCTCCCCAGGCCGTTCGGATCCAGCCGGGAGCAATGCAGTTGACTCGCACGATGGGCGAAACACTGACCGCCAGCGAACGTGTGAACCCCATGATCGCGTTCTTTGCCGTGGCGAACAGTTCACCGCTGTCGCCTTCCATGCCTCGATCCGACTGATCCCACCCGACTGTCAGGATGCAGCCACTACCGGCGGCCTTGAAATACTGACCAAAGCTGCGAGACAGTTCGATCGTGCCCATCACATCTGTTTGAAGCAGAGCCGACAGTCGATCAGCGAATGGAGCCGAACGAAGTTCGGTCGTCAGAAGATCGGCACCCGCATTGTTGACCAGACCAGTGACAGGGCCGATCGCCCCGCATTCTTCGAGCAACCGGTGTCGATCATCGGCAACGGAAACATCTGCCTGAATGACAGAGGCGTGTCGGCCGAGCGATCTGATTTCTTCCGCAACGGCATTCGCTCGCTCTACGGAACGGCGGCAGTTCACGATGACATCTGCACCCGCACGAGCACACTCGAGAGCAATTGCGCGGCCGATGCCGGTTGAAGAGCCGGTCACAAGAATTCGTTGATTGTTCAATGAGGCAAACATGGAAGAAGGGTACATCCCGACTTGTCGGCTGCAAAGTCGCCCCGTGTCATGGACAAACAAGTCTCAGAACGTTCTATTGCTGTCATCATCTTGTCTCTGCGTTCTTCCTGCCTGCCGCTGACTTAGTGTCGGCCTTCCTTCCGGAGCATCCCACCCATGGCTCAGATCATTACTCGGTGTATCGCACTTTGTTTGTTCACGATTGCCACTTTGACAACGGCAACTGGGACTGCTGTCCGGGGCGATGAGCCTGTGAAGCAGTTTCGCGTCGGCATGATCGGGCTGGATACTTCTCATTGCCTGGCGTTTGCGGATCTGCTGAACAACTCGAAAGACGATCCCGCTCTGGCTGGTTGTCGAGTTGTTCTGGTGTATCCCAAGGGCAGTCCGGATATTGAAAGCAGTGTGAAGCGAGTACCTGAGTATACGACCAAGATCAAAGAACACGGCGTCGAGATCATCGAAGACCTGAACGCCATGGTCGAAAAAGTTGATGCGGTGATGCTGGAGACGAATGACGGCCGGCCTCATCTTGAGCAGGTGATTCCTGTCCTGAAGGCCCGGAAGCCCGTCTTTATCGACAAGCCGGTTGCGGGTTCGCTCACAGATGCAATTGCCATCTACGAGCTGGCGAAGCACTACAACACACCGGTGTTTTCTTCTTCATCACTTCGATTTGCCGGGGCTGTGCAGGCCGTGCGAGCAGGCTCGATCGGTGATGTCGTGGGATGCGACGCGTTCTCACCCTGTAGCCTGGAAGCCACACATCCGGACCTGTTCTGGTACGGCATTCACGGCTGCGAGACTTTGTTCACTGCCATGGGGCCAGGAGTCCAGACGGTTGTGCGAACGTCGACAAAGGATTTTGATCAAGTCACAGGGACGTGGAAAGATGGCCGGATCGGGACCTTCCGTGGAATTCGAAGTGGTTCCGGCGGTTACGGCGGAACGGCATTTGGAACCAAGGGTGTCGCTTCAGTTGGACCTTACGATGGTTACAAGCCGCTGGTTGTGGAGATCGTGAAATTCTACCGCACGGGGACTCCACCGGTTACGGCCGAAGAGACGCTCGACATCTACGCGTTCATGGAAGCAGCGGACGAAAGCAAACGACAGGGAGGAAAGCCGGTCGCCGTTTCAGATGTGATGGCAAAGTCGAAGGCAGAAGCTGACGCGAAGGTGAAGAAGATTCTGGAAGCGAAGTAGGTCCACCGGGTGCAGCCGGATCAGACTCAGCCTGCAGCGCGGCCGGTGCCTGGATCATCGGACTCCGGCGCGGCTGCAGGGTCCTTGAACAGGCTGAGTGCTGTCGCTCGAGACGGTTCCAGTACAGACGACAGAACCTGCGACAGTCGTTTGAGATTGAACGGCTTCTGGAGAAAAGCTGCGATCGCTGACGTTTCGCCAATGTCCGCACCACTTTCGCTGTAACCACTGCAAAGCACGATCGGCAGCGAGGGATAACGCTGGTGAATGCGGAGCGCGAGTTCTGTTCCCTTCATGTCCGGCATCGTGAGATCCGTGATCACGCAATCAAACTTTGTTGTGGACTCCGACAGAAGCTGGAGTGCTGATCCACCACTGTACGCTTCGGCGCAGTCGTATCCGGAGAGTTTCAGGGACCGTGTCAGCAGAGCTGCCACGCTCGGTTCATCATCAACAATCAAGACGCGACGTCGCGTCGTGACCGGTGGTGGGGCAGCCTGGTTCGATTGGTGTGCCGGAGGAAGAGCGACAGCATCCGCACTTGCGGGAAAGAACACGTCGAAGGTGGTTCCCGAAGATTCGCCGGTCTTACCTGTGATTCGAATGCAGCCCTTGTGACCTCGAACAATTCCCAGAACCGTCGACAGCCCCAGTCCGCGGCCGGAGAACTTGGTCGTGAAGAAAGGATCGAACATCCGTTCCAGTGTGTGCTGATCGATCCCCGACCCATTGTCAGTCACAGTAAGCTTCAGGAAATCACCAGGGCCATCCGAAAAGTCAACATGGCAGCGTTCGAGATCGTTCTTTGACAGACGGCAGGATGAGGACTGCACATTGACGAAACCCATTTGTCCATTCAAAGATTCCGAACTGTTCAGAACGAGATTCAGAATCACCTGACGCAGCTGAGTTGCGTCGGCCAGGACCATGGGACAGTTCGCATTGAGATCCAGATCGAACGATGTGGACTTCGCAATGGACGCCTTCAGCAGAGGAGCGAAATCCTGGATGACTTCGTTGACCTGAAGAGTCTGAAACTCAAGGGCTCCCTGACCTGCGTACGCCAGCATTTGTCGCGTCAGATCACTCGCGCGAGTCGCTGCGGCAAGAATGTTCGACAAACCAGTTCGCTCTGCGGCAGCGACCACGCCGGATTCCTGGATGAGTGATGCGTTGCCGAGAATGATGGTCAGCAGATTGTTGAAATCATGCGCGATGCCACCAGCAAGGACGCCGAGACTTTCCATCTTTTGAGCCTGAAGAAGCTGCTGCTCCAGCGCTTGCTTTTGAACTTCTGCCTTCTGACGGCTTGCATATTCTTCAAGAGCACGATTCGTCTGAATGCGCACCTGACGCTTCAGCAGAATGGCCCAGAGAGTCGACACGGCGGCCACAAGACCAATCGCAAGTACGATCGTGATGATCGTCCAGGGAACCTGGCTGCCGACAATGATGTTCGAACTTCGAGTAAATAGAGCACAGGCTCCAATGTTGAACCCGCCCAATGACTGATGCTGAATCCAGGCGCCCTTCACATGGATCCTGGTGCCGCTTGCGATGTCCTGAGGAGCCTGATCGCTCAGGAAGACAGGAAGCAATACTCCGTTATCCTGAAGCAGAAATCCTGGTCGACCATCAGTGTGAAAGGTCCCGAGATATTCGCCGGTGGTTGTGACTTCCTCACCACTCAACGACATTTCAACCAGCTTTGAGAGTTCCAGTGTCTGAGCAGCTTCCCGGTCCGGAATCACGATGTCTGTGAGCTGGCTTTCTGCGAATCGGAGAATCGGAGGGCGGGATGTGGTATCCAGAACACCTCGGAATTCCTGCGTTGTGTCGATATCAGGCACGGAGAATTTTCCGCATTCGACAAACATCGACCCTGTTGCGTCGTGAATCAGCAGCAGCTGATTGGACAATCGATAATCGACTTTGCCCTGAATTCGAAAATACCCCGCGCCCGGACTGACGCGGTCGATCTGATTCAGATCTGCAACCAGGGAAAGAGGCAGTCCTGATGTCTGGTTCTCCGCTGGAATGATGGATGCAAGATCTGGAAGCCAGATTTGAAAGCTGTTGAACTTTCCGGCAGCGTCAACGCGTGCCCCAACGATTCCGTGCAGCCGGACGGAGTTCCCAAGGAGTTTTCGAAGCTCATTGATGTTGGCAAGCTTCTCGGACAGAAGGCCACGAAACCGGCCTCCTTCCGGTGAAACCATCTCGATGCTGAAATGATGGTAGTCAACATCCACGCCAATGATCTGTCCGGTGATCGACACGTATTGACTGTCGTCGAAGCGGCCCTGCAGGCGGTCGTAGGAGACAACTCGCGGCTCAGGCAGATGAATCCCGTTGTTCATGCGAGTCGTTGACTCTGCCTGTATATACCGGCCTGGAGTGACAGTACCCTTGAGCAGGATCTGGTCGCCAGGTTTCAGTTCCGGGTCCTTAACGCCGACGACATACATTCCGGTGCGGCCATCGTGGATGAAAGTGATCGGCCATTCCTGGGAGTGTATTGCAACGACGCAGGGAAGCTCGACCGCCGCGCTGTAATGCAGCTTCTCTGCTGGCAACTCGTGAATCTCATCGATCGAATGGAGTGTCAGTTCTTCCTGTGCTCGCAAAGAATCGCAGGCCAGTACCAGCGTCAGACCGAAGAACAGAATCTGCTGGAACCATCGGAATTCACCGGGTGCGCGAGGCACTTTCCCAGGAGCATTCTGCTGGCGCCCGGACATAGAAGTAGAGCACCCAATGGGTGCAGGCGCTACGGTTCCGGGATCCCTCATTGCAGCAACTCCAGTCAGCTGCCCGTCAGTTATTACGTGGATTCATTCGCACGGATAGTATGCCGAACAGCCCTTATGGGCCTATGGGGGCTTGCCCATCTGCAAAGGAGTCGGCATACGGTGGATCGGGAGTCTGAAACAAAGCGTGCTGTTTCGCAATCAACTGCCTGCGAATTAGGCAAATTGGCTTCTTCGGGCCTCGTGTTCTGATTGGCGGCAGTGGATCTTGATCTCGAAGTAGTGGATCTTGCCAACGATCCCTGAATCCCAGAACCCCTCGTAAGGTCCACAAAACAAAAAGGGAAAGACCCCTCATCCGGCCTGGCGGCCACCTTCTCCCCTTGCCAGAGGAGAAGGGACATCGAAGGAGATGCCGAAAACACAGCGAAAAATCCTTCACAGCGTTGCCTGTCAGGGCTCATCTTGCGTCAATGTTTCCCCCGGACCTATAGTCTGGACTGCTCCGGATTCCGACTCAAACAGGATGGTTGCTGGATGGTCACTGTCCTGTAATTCAGGGAATCCAGCAACGGATTGGAAAGCCGGACTCATGGAAGATCAGTGGACCGTTCGACACGCACCGAGGTGTCATGCCGAAAAAACGCGCCGTCAGTTTCTCGGTACTGCTGTTGGGGCTCTGGCCGCAGCGGCTATCACGAATGACGTCGCCGGATCATCGCCGGAAGAGATTCTTCTGCAGCCGGTGATTGATCAGACGGCAACTCGAATTCGCTATTCCATGCACGTGGAAGGATCGTTGACCGCCACCTCACCGTCAGGTTCAAAGGACTTTACTCTGAAGTCTGACGCCACGTTCGATTTTCGGCAGCGGCAGTTTGCAACCGATTCCGCCGGCCCCTTTGCGTTACGAGCCGCCCGGGAGTACCTGACGGCTCAATCAGAAACCACAGTCGGTGGAGAAAAGTCCGGTCCCGTGGTGCTGCCGCAGCAGTCGAAAATTGTCCATGTGTTTGGCCAGGACAATAGCCTCGTGCAATTGAGCCCGGAAGTACGGATGACTCGGCAGCAATTGGATCTGCTGGAGTTTCCATGCGATCCTCTGGCTGTTCAGGGGCTGCTTCCGGTTCGGGCACTTCAGAGCAGTTCGGAGAAATGGAATACAGACACGTGGGTTGTGCCCATGCTGATTGGTATTGATGCAACGGCATCTCAGTCAACGACGTGTTGGCTCAAGTCGGTGTCAGAAATGGATGCCGTCATTGTCTTCGAAAGCAAAGCGGCGGGTGCTGACACAGGAGCGGGAACAGACAGTTCGCTGATCGGGGAAATGGCTTTCGACCGCAAGGCCGGTCGCATTACAAAGCTAATGGCAACACTTCGGGAAAAACGCACTCCTGGGCCGGTGAGCCGAGGTATCAACGTTACGGCTCGCATCGAATGGACTCAGGAAGCTGATGAAAAGGAAACGAGTCTTCCGGCGACGATGCCTCAGGAATTCCCAGGAGACCGTCAGCTTCTTCTGACACTGACCACACCATGGCGACTGTTGATGCTGCATGATCGCTACTGGCATGTCGTTGACCAGACGACGGACGGAATGATGCTGCGAAAGGTTGTGAACGGATCACTTGTCGGGCAATGTAATCTTCGCACGGCCGCTCAGGTGGCCGCAGGAAGCTTCACCCCTGAAGACGCATTTCTTTCGGAAATCGAACCGGCCGTCATCCAGCGATCCGGAACGATTCGACTGTCGAAAGTCACCAAAGCGGAAACCGGATGGCGGTTGCACCATGTTCAGGCGACCGGAAAAGTTCAAAGCAATGCGCCGGCCGCTACGGAGCAGACGCCCGGGCAGCCCGTGCCAGCCAAACGCGAAGAAACGATCATCTGGGACTACTATTTGTGCACGGCGACAACCGGAGAACAGTTTTCGCTGGTCTTTTCGCATGCCGAATCCGACGCGACCCTGTTTGATGATTCGGCCGCCCAGATGCTGAGTTCCCTGACAATTCGGTCAGCTCGGCCGAAAGTAGTGCTGCCGCGATAAGAACCTCACGCCGTCAGCACAGAATTTTCGCAGACTCTGTCGGAAGAAAATCGCAAGCGGCAACATCCCCTTCGAGGCAGGCATTTCGTCGTCATTTTCACGAAATGGGGCGTGGCGACGGGCGAACCAGAAAGGGGTGAATTTGACGCAAGGGGTTACGGGTTACGCTCTTGCCGAAAGTTCGCCTACTGGTCTACTATCCCAGCATCCATGTTCGTTCGCCTGCTGGCAGGATCTGGATTACTCTGCGGCATAACAAACTCCGCTTTTTTCGCGGTCGAAGTCTTGTCCACTTCGGCCGTGCGTTCGTCGAAGGAATATTAATATGACAACGCTGAAACGAGCCAAAAGAACTGTGATGGCTCTGGCTGCATTGACATTCTGCAGCGGCAGTTCATTCGCTGAGAAGATTGAGCTGACGGCTGAAGACGGCAAGACCGCTCAGATGGTTGCATCCATGGTTGCGTCCAGGCATATCAATCATCCTCAGATCGATGATGCTCTGTCTGAGAAGCTTCTGAAGCGTTACATCGAAGTGTGGGATCCCCAGAAACTGTATTTCCTTCAGTCGGACATTGATGAATTCTCCACCGAGAAGACTTCGCTCGATGACAAGATTCTGAAGGGCGATGTTCAGTTCGCCGTCAAAGTCTTCGAACGTTTTAAGCTCCGCATGGGTGAGCGATCAGAAAAGATCGGCGCGCTGATCGATGCTGATCACGACTTCTCCGTCGAAGAAGAGATTACTCGTGATGCTGACGAGCTGCCATGGGCGTCGACCGAAGAAGAGTTGACCGAACGCTGGCGCAAGCGAATCAAGTTTGACCTTGTCATGCTGAAGCTGGACAAGACCGATCTGGCCGATGCCCGCAAGCGTCTGCATACTCGATATCACACCAACAAGGTGTTCATGGATCAGACAGAATCTCATGAAGTCCTGGAGCTGTATCTGTCTTCCATGACGCATTGCCTCGACCCTCACTCCAGCTACATGTCTCCGCAGACGCTGCAGGATTTTGAAATCCAGATGCGGCTGAAGCTGGAAGGCATTGGTGCTCGGCTGAAGTATGAAGACGGTTACACCGTGGTCGAAGAAGTGATCCAGGGCGGAGCTGCCGCTGCGGATGGTCGTCTGACCAAGGGTGACAAGATTATTGGTGTCTCCAGCGATGCGGTGAGTGAGTTCGTTGATGTTGTCGAAATGAAGCTCACCAAGGTCGTCGACAAGATTCGCGGCAAGAAGGGCACGAAAGTTAAGCTGCAGGTGATGAAAGAAGGCGGCGGAATCGAAGAATACGAACTGACTCGCACCGAAGTGAAAATCACGGAAGACGAAGTACGCGGGAAAGTGATTGATTCAGCCGAGTGGATTCCTGGACAGAAGGCACGCGTTGGAGTTCTGCGAATTCCTTCGTTCTATCGCGACTTCCAGGGAGCTTCTCAGGGTGGCGATTTCAAGAGCACTTCCAAGGACATCAAGCTGGTTCTGGACGAGTTCAAGAAGCAGCAGGTTGATGTTCTGATCGTGGACCTTCGCTGGAACGGCGGCGGTGCACTCCAGGAAGCCATTGAAGTTTCAGGCCTGTTCATTCCTCGTGGCAATGTTGTTCAGGTGAAGGAACCTGGTGACAACGTTCAGGCCTTCGAAGACGAAGATCCGGAAGTGTACTGGCGCAAGCCGATGATCGTCGTTTGCAATCGATTCAGTGCATCGGCATCGGAGATCTTTGCCGGGGCTATCAAGGACTATAAGCGTGGCATCGTCGTTGGTGACCGCACGACTCATGGGAAGGGCACTGTTCAGAACGTCGTTCCTGTGGCGAATCGGTTCTCACTGCTTGCCCAGGATCGCGGTGCTCTGAAGCTGACAATCAGCAAGTTCTATCGAGTCAACGGTGAAAGCACTCAGACGAAAGGCGTCACGTCGGACCTGGTACTTCCATCGCTGCTGAATCATCGGGACATCGGGGAAGACTCCCTGGATAACGCCCTTGAGTTCGACCGGATTACAGCCGCGGAGTACAGCCAGTATTCTTCGAATGTGACTGATGCACTGGTCGGACAGTTGAAGTCTCGCAGTGAAAAGCGAGTGGAAGGCGACAAGGACTTCGCTCAGATTAACAAGCTGATCGCTCGGTACAACGAGCGAAAGAATGACAAAACGATTTCGCTGAACGAAAGCGTACTGCGAGCTGAAGAAGAGGAACTGAAGCAGGAGCAGAAGGAAGAAGAAGAAGCCGTCAAGCAGGCCAATGGCGTCAGCGCGAAGGATGACATCTTCCCGAACGACTTCTACAACAAGGAACTCGTCAACATCACGACCGACTACCTCGAACTGCTGACCAGCATGCAGTCTGCGAAGAAGTAGGCGGACAAGAGCGGGAACCTGGTTCCTGAATGACTTTCCTGAAGAGCCGAATGCTGATGCATTCGGCTCTTTTTGTTGCGCCGAAGCGAATTCACAGGTGTATCGAAGAAGCATCATACTGGCCATGCCACGCTTGATAGTGTGAAAATGGTGTATACACTAGGCATGGTAAATTTGTTGCCTCAAGTGCATTTCCCATCATCGCATCATCAAGACTCTCATCATGGCAACGGATGGTATTCCACAGGGGCATGGTCCAGCGCCGCAGTTTTCGGAGATGCTGCAGAAGCGAGCCGAAGAAGCCCTGTCGGCATCGGTGCATCATGCATCGTTATCAGCCCAGTACCTGACACTTGCTCAGAAGTATTCGGCATTGGCGGAACAGGCGAAGGCTGGCACTGCCGTCTATGTGGAGGCAAGCCAGCTCGAACGCGAAGCCACAACCGGACAACCGGGGCAGCCGATGGGCTTTGTTCAGAGACGTCAGGTGGTTCCGATATCGGTCGCTGACGACCAGTCCAGCGGGCAGCAGTCGGTGGAGACAGCGGGCGGCTCTGTGCGGTTCGCGGCATTGGCAGGGAACACGGCGTCGTTGCCAGAAACGAACGCAGGACCATTCTATTCCCCGCCGGCCAGAACGACATTGCCGGATCTGGCAGCTCACGGAGCATTGTCGCCGCCGACTGGGCGCGCGGATTCCATTGGTCTGCAGAGTGCTGATGCATCGCCACGATCACCATCGTCCGCTGCGCCTCATACGGCAAAGGAGCATCTCGCGGCTGCTGAGCTGGCGATTTCGGGCCAGACGATTGCGTCGGAGAAGCTGTCAGCTGGAGAATCGAAGGATGCTTCGGTCTCTGCACCAGCTGGGCCGTCTTCGGAACAAAGCGTTTCCGTTCCAGCCGCGCGGAAATCTTCTGTCCGGAAAAAGGCTGCCAGACAGTTCAATTTCAGGAAGCTCGTGGAGCGACTTCGGCTGGCAGCGATGGAACAGGCGGAAAGGGTCCGCGTAAGAACTCGGAAGGGTGATCTGAAGCCGAAGATCAGAAAGACAACCGAGGAGATTGCTGAAGAGTTAAAGCGAAGCCGAAAGCCTGCTTCGATCAGTACCATCGTGACGATGATCGCTCTGCTGCTGCTGGCTCTTCAACGGCTGGAGTATGTGGAACCGGTTGAGCTGCCACCGCTGTCGGCCAGTTTCTCCATTCCGCAGGAAGAGCCGGAGGCGGTTCTGATGGAGCCTCCGGCTGAGGTCGCGGGGAAGCAGCAGGAGCAACCAGCAGAAGAGCAGCCGACCGAGGAACCGGAGCCCATGGAAGAACCCATGCCGGAGCCGGAGATGCCGGAACCGGAAGTTCCTCCTGAGACTGAACCACCTGCAGAGCCTATGGAGCCGATGCCGGAAGAGCCAATGGAGGTCGCAGAAGACGTCGGTGCACTTCCGGAAACACCGAACGGGAAGCTCCCGACAAATCCGGATGCGGCTCCGGGAAAAGCTGCATCCTTCAGTCATCGATCCGACGCCGGCAGAAAGATGATGCTGGAGAAATTTGGTGGTTCTGTTGGAAGCGAATCTGCTGTGACGTTCGCTCTGGAATGGCTCGCGCAACGTCAGCGACGAGATGGAAGCTGGGATTTTGCTGACGTTGGCCCGTGCACAAGTCCAGGGCGAATTCAGAACCCGATTGGTGGAACCGCCTATGCTCTGTTGCCGTTCCTCGCCGCCGGAAATACTCACCGAGTTGGTCCGTACAAGCGTCAGGTAATGGCGGGTCTGGATTATCTGATGACAGTGGGTGTCGTCGTCCCGGCTGGGTATGACCTGCGAGGAGTCATCAACAAACGCGAGACGGATGAAGAGCCGAACTACGCCTATTACGTTCACGGTGCCGCGACGATGGCATTGTGCGAAGCGTATGGGATGTCGAAGGATCGAAAGCTGAAGCCAGCCTGTGAAGGTGCCATTCAGTTCCTGCTGAATTCCCAGGACCCTCGCGGCGGAGGCTGGCGTTATGTGCCTCAACAGCCCGGATCAACATCCTGCACGGCGATCCAGTTGATGGCTCTGAAGGCCGGTGAGAAGGCAGGATTCCGAATTCCTGATTCGACCTGGCGAGGTGTCAGCTTCTACCTCGACAGTGTTCAGGTTGATCGTGAAGGGCGATACGGTTACGAAGTGGAAAAGAAGGCCTATGAGGGGTCAGTCACCGCGATGGCTTTGCTGTCTCGAATGTATCTCGGCTGGCAGCGTGATGATGGTGACCTTCGCAAGGGAATTGCGATCCTGGACAAGAAGGGCCCGTACGACAACTTCTACTACAACTACTTCGGGACTCAGGTGATGAAAAACTGGGGAGGCGAAGAATGGGTTCGGTGGAACGGTCGACTTCGTGATGACCTCGTTGCATGGCAGGAACAGGCGGGCGATGCCAAAGGCAGCTGGGCGCCTCGCGACCGGTCGGAATACAGCGTTGCCGGGGGACGTTTGCTGACCACCTGCCTTGCGACGCTCACCCTGGAGGTCTATTACCGCTACCAACCGCTGTTGCCGGAACTGGTTGCACCCGCAGTTCCCCCAAACTGAAGGCTGCCACCAGAAATGTGAAAATGCACTCATCGGATCGCGGAAATCCTGTCCCCAACCACGAAACTTCCTGCGTTTCCGACTCGAATCGACCGAATCCTAACGCTACACTTCGCGATTCTCTTTGCGGCCGGGTTATAAATCTGAACAAAAATTCAGTACCCAGGCGGTTTGTCTCAACGACATTGGTTGAAGGTGGAAACTGAAATGTTCGCGGTAATTGAAAACGGAAACCGACAGCATCGAGTCCAGACGGGCTCAGTGTTGTCAGTTGACTATGACAACGAAGTCCAGGCAGGTGCGACGATTACGTTCGATCGCGTTCTGCTGGCAAATGGCGGTGGAGCCAGCGTGATTGGCACTCCAGTCATTTCAGGTGCGACAGTGACTGCTGAAGTCCTGATCGCAGAAGAGAAGGGGCCAAAGCTTGAGATTCAGAAGCTTCGCCGCCGCAAGAATTCACGTCGTCACACTGGTCACCGCCAGAAGCATACTCGAGTAAAGGTGACAGCGATCACCGTTCCAGGCCTGAAGGTTGTTGAAACGCCAGTGTCCTGATCGATGACAACAAAGACTGAAGTCGATGAGCCCCTCACTCGAGGGGCTCTTTTTTTGCGCCCAGTTCAAAGACGCAACACAGTACCATGGTGGCCTGGACCTGGAACCACGTGTAGACCTGCATGATGAGTCTTAACATGATTCGATTTCGCTGTCCGAGTTGCTCCGCCAGACTGAATGCGAAGCCCGGTCACATCGGACGTTCCTTTGCGTGCCCTCAATGTGCCCAGCCGGTAACAGTGCCTGGCGAGATTTCATCTGAACAGCCAGACGCGACATTTGACGACGCAGAGCCATCCGAAGCAGAATCGCTTGATGAGTTTCCGGATCTCCAGGACTTTGTCAGGGAAGAAGCTGTTGGTGAGCTTCCTCCGGCACCCGTGCGCAAGCAGAAGAAAACAGCTCGAAAGGAACGTTCGGGAAGCGAAGAGAAGCCCGCGCAATCGGGGGCGAAATGTGGTGGCTGCGGTAAATCGCTGGAGGCTGGTCAGCGGTTCTGTGTTGCGTGTGGCTTCAACAATTTCGATGCAGACGCTGCCGCGGTGGATATTCATGTCAAGCTGGCAACCCGACTCGAAGGTCTCGCCAATAAACTCTTCTTCCTGCGATGGCTGCGGATCTTTTCCAGATTGCTGCGGTAGTGTGCTCAATAGGAACAACTGAGCAAAACAAAAAAGCCCGGTCGATTTCGACCGGGCTTCTGTCTTGTCGTAATGCCTCAGGCCTGAGCGGCAGAGGCACGTCGGACTAGTGACCTGAAGGAGCAGCGCCGTCGACGTGCACCGCCTTGTAGCCACCCTTTGCCTTAAAGTACAGAATCAACAGCAGGTACAGGACCGCCATCGTCAGTGGAACAAACGAAGTCAGCTTGAGTGCAGTACGGCCACCGTGCAGGTTGGCTTCGGTCACCAGCTTCTTGTCCGCTTCTGCAGTCTTTGATGCATCGGCCCACCAGGTTGCAAGTGCTGCCTGGTTTTCATCAGTCTTGTTTTCCTTTTTCAGCAACTCACCAGCGCGGGTGAGTTCCTTGCCGTTGTCGTCAAGAACTCCGACCTTGGCACCATCAAGTCCCACAACCTTGAAGCCCATGAAGGAGCTGTCTTTTGGAGCCTTGTAGCGGTCATACACTTCAACATTCTCAGCCTGCAGCTTGTGAGACGCGTTGTAGTCCTGCTTGAAACCAATCCCTGGGCCACCCAGCAGACCGGCTGAGAGCATTCCGACGCCACCGATGGCACCGATCGTAATGGCTCCGCCCTTTGGAAACTGCTCAGAAACAACAGCCAGCATCGTTGGCCACAGGAACGTCTTACCCATTGCATAAACCGTTGCCGCAACAACGCAGAGCATTGCAGAAGTCGCGGTGCCCAGCAGGTTCAGACCAACAAAGCCCAGGATGCCGCTGATGAACAGAAGGCCCAGAGGCGAAATCCGGTGAACGATTGGGCCGGCAAAGAACCGAAGGGCAAACATCAGAGCTGACGTGTAAACGAACAGCAGCAGTCCCTTCTGAGGTGATGCCATAATTGATCCCGTGATTTTGGAAATCCAGGAGTCAGTTCCCAGCTCCACATAACCGACCATCGCGTGAATCAACAGCAGAACAATCATCAAAGGAGCAAACAGCTGTGAAACCATCACGCCCATATCGACGCCAGCCTGGCTGGCTTCCGACTTTGGAAACTTTTGTCCCAGAAGCATCAGGCCGTACAGGATCACGGGCACCATGAACAATGAAATCTGCATCTGCCATGCGACTGGCTTCGCACCGTCCGGATTCATGAAGTAAGACGCCAGACCACCAACAATCAGACCACCTGGCCAGCCTGCGTGCAGGATGTTCAGATAGTGAGTCTTGTTTTCCGGGAACAGCGTGGCCACCAGCGGGTTCACCACAGCTTCGGCGATACCGTTGCCAATCGCGAACAGGAACATACCCCAGAACAGACACTGGTAAGCAGCTTCTTTGCCGCCCGACGCGAACGCCGGACCAGCCGCGAGAGTCAGAACTGCGGAGATCAGGTGCATCAGGAAGGCCAGCGCCATCAGTCGGCCATAGCCCAGAGTATCCGCGAGGAAAGAGCTGAGCAGAATGATCAGACCGAAGCCGGTCAAACCACCGCCAGTGATGCCGCCAAGCTCGGTCATTGTGAAGCCGTACTGTTCGGCCCACTGACCAAGAATCCCGCCTCGAATGGAAAAGCCAACTCCGGCGGCCAAAATGGCCATAAAGCCGGCCCAAAGCAGGCGCTGAGCGTTGGGAGCGCTCGGTGCGTTCGTGTCTGACATCGGTTAAGTACCTCTGAAGGTCAAAGGGGTGGGAAAATGACTTCTGGTTTCGGACGACAACCGTCGGCCGGAAGCCGCCAGTATTTCGAAGGACCGGGATTATGTCAGCAGGTCCGTACTGGCAAGGGACGAGCATGCTAACGGCAAAATCACGCCAATTGCAAACGGCGAGCAGCGGAACACTCGATTTCAGATCCAATCTGGCGGACCGACAGTTCGCAACCCGAAATGTCAGTGAGGGATCAAGCTGTGAGGGATTACGCAGTGAGGCGTAAGAGACTGTGAGGTCCTGCGCAATCATCCCTCGCTGACGCAGCGGGTTGGGATAAATAACAGGCTGCTAAGGAATGGCCATGGGTTTGATCAGTTTCAAACTCTGGATCTGCTCAAACACCGCGTCAGCCAGCAAGTCGTTTCCCTGCTGGTTAAAGTGGCACCAGGGGTCCACGTAAAGCGTCTCCGTGATATCCCGGAAGACCATCGTCTGGTCGCTGAAGGCGATTCCTCGTTCCCCGAGCCGTTTTCCTTCTTCCGCCATCTTCGGAAAGACGCTCCGTGCAGTTTCCGCCATCGGCTGGCCACCCGCAAAGCAGTTTTCTTTCTCATAGTCACTGAGCGGCTTGGAGTTGTCGACATACTGATTGGGTTGCAGCACGTGCAGGTAGGCGATGCCCTTCGCCTTGCAAAGGTCATGCATTTGCTCGGAACATCGAGCCCACAGCAGGGCGGCATCTCGCTGGTTTTCTTCCCGAGACTGCCTGGGAACGGCCGGTCCGTGATGGATGAAGCTGACGTCGTTTGCCCGATTGACCTCGACTTCCAGTTCCAGAAGCTCATCTCTTGCCGCATTGTCGCGAACGTACCACACAAGCTGATAACACCAGGACCATCGGAACCAGGATGTGAGGGCCTGCCTTGATCGCTGCTGACGCTGGGCTCGAAGTCCAAGCAGGCGAAACGCCTGTTCGGAAATTTGAGGATCTGTCATGACAAGAGATCGCGCGTGCCAGCTTCGAGGATAATCGAGCGCTGTCCCGTGGTCGACATTCTCAACGAGAGACAGCACGCCGTCATTAAAGCCATCCATGTTGATGACAAGATCAAATTCTCCGCCGAGTGCCATGACATAGTTCAGTGCCATCAACTGCTGAGGCTGCTTGTAGCCAGGCATCGCGATTCGCACATACTCGATCGTGCGGTTCTGCAGTTCGGGCAGCGACTTCAGATGTTCTGTCAGACGCTTTTCCGCTTCCCACGAAAACTGCCATGCAACCGAGCCACCAGCAATGGCAATCAGGAACTTGTCTGGTGATCGCTTTCGAACCGAAGGCCCGTTGTCCAGAAAGCCAAGTCGATTGGTCTGAATGTCGGTCGAGCCAAACTTCTCCGGCAAACTGATCTGGGGATTTCGAACCCAGCCGAGATACGGATGAATGGCTTCCGTTGCACCCGCGGACGTCATCGCTCCTGTTGCCGTTGCCGCCTGTTGTTCTCGCAGCAACGCCGTCGACGTTGGCGCGCCGAGCATGATCATTGCGACCCAGGAAAGAAACTCGGCGACCCCAAAGAGCATCAGCAGGATCGCCAGACGATACATCCAGAGCCGCCGACGCGGGATTCGACGACCGGTGCGCGGTGAGGGCTCTGGCTGATGCACCGTCATGGATTGTTCCCAATCGCAAACAGATGATGCTCGCCTCGAACATAGATACGACCATTCGCGATGGCTGGAGACGACCAGCAGTATTCGCCCAGCGGGTTCTTCGAAACTATGTCAAGCTTCTCACCAGGGCGAACGACTGCAATGTTGCCGTCGTCCGCGGTGAAGTAGACCAGCCCGTTGGCCGTGAGCAGCGACGCGCTGTAGTGATTTCCCAGTCGGTCCTGAAAAATGCGTCGGCCCGTTTCGGTGTCAAAGCAGTTGACTGTGCCTCGGTCGTCCGCAACGAACAGTCGATTCTCACACAGAACCGGCGAAGGAACGTAGCACTTGGCTTCGTCAGACTTCCACTGCACATGAGTTGCCGAGACATCGCCCGTTCCGTCCGGACGAATGGCCATGACATAATGATCAGGATAGCCCGATGTCAGGAAAAATCGCTTGCCGTCAAACACCATCGAAGAAACGAACTGCTCGGTCGGTCCTTCAACGCGCCAGATCTGCTTGCCGGTTTCCGGGTCGAGACTGATCACATGCTTGCTGCCGGACAGCACCATCTGCGGATGGCCACCAATGTCACGAATGATCGGTGTGCAATAGCTGCGGATCTTGTGATCACGCTGAATTCGCCAGACGACCTTGCCGGTCTTACGATCCAGTGCCGTCAGCCACGATTCGCCGTCATGGTCACCGTTGATGATCAGCAGGTTCTTATAGATCACTGGCGAGCTGCAGAAACCATGAGCACTAATGAAGTCGCCCGTTGTTGTCTTCCATTTTTCTTCGCCATCCTTTGAATAGGCAGCGACCAGAACTTCGCCAGGCGTGACATTTCTCGGTGACCCGACGTTCGGTGCAGGAATCTCATGTCCGTCAGTAATCAGAAACGTGACGTAGACAGTTTCACCATCGGTTGCCGGTGTCGCCGAAGCAAAGCTGTTGAGCTGATGACGCGTCTCCAGTTTGGATGTCGTCACGGTTTTCTGCCAGACAATGTGTCCGTCGGAACGGTGAAAGCACAGCAGCAGTCGCTCCTGAGTTTCCTCGTTGCAGCTTCCGAGGTAGATGTGATCATCCCAGACGACCGGACATGAATGGCCGGTGCCTGGAATCTTCACCTTCCATGCAATGTTCTCCCCGGTTTCACCATTCCACTTCACCGGAACGCCGGTCTCCTGCGACGTGCCGTCACCGCGAGGACCACGCCAGCCTGGCCAGTTCTCCGCGAACGCACCAGACGACATCAGCATCAGCATACAGCCGGCCGCAAGCATGTTTCTTCCGGATCGATTCATCGGAGACCTTTCCTGATCAGTACGGCAGTTCTTTGATGAACAGATTACGGAAGTACAACGCGCTGCCATGGTGCTGGAGTTCAATCTGGTCAGCTCGGATGAGTGGCGTCAGTCCGGTTTGATCCCAGTAATTCTCCAGAGCAACTCGATCGACAATCAGTTTGTCGTTCAACCAGATGGAGACTTTATCGCCGACCATTCGAATCAGAAACGTGTTCCATTCGCCGGGCTTTTTGTCTGCCAGAACCAGCGGTTGATTGCGCCATCGGCGATTATTCCACAGACCGCCCGATCCAAGATTGCGGCCGTTACCGTACTGGCCAACCCAGGCCTCCGGAGTTGCAGGATTCGGCTCGCCCGCTTTAACTCGCGGGTCCCAGGGATCCCAGATCTGTACCTGCGGCGTGCCACGAAGGTAGATCCCGGAATCAGCGCCGGGAGGAATCTTCCAGTCCACATACAGTTCGAAGTCACCATAGTCTTTCGCGGTGCAGAGACTCTGGCCATTGCCGTCGTACGTGAGCACGCCATCCGTAACACTCCAATGCGCC
>JAEUII010000139.1 GCA_016795145.1 Planctomycetaceae bacterium | reverse complement strand
GCAATAACAACGAGTGCAGTTTCCAGGATCGGTTGCCACCCCGACAAATCGCCCAGTTGGATCTTTGATGTCCCATCTCCATACATGACATCGAATCCTAGAGCATCAGTGTAGATACTCCAGGGATCGTTTTCGGAAAGTGATTCTACAAGGTTGTTGCGATACCAATTCAGAGAATTATTCTCCCTCTGAAGCCATTTGTCGTTTTCTTCAATGCACTCTGCAACCGTAGACATCGTTCTCTACTACTTTCTTCTAAGCCGCTTCCATTTGAGCATGCGGAGAGAAGCGGGGCGATTCATCTCATGTTGGACGCAGTTTGTCAGTTCTGCAATACTCGGCCAAGTGATTTGAATGGCTTCAGGTTCAAGGTTTTGGACCGAGCGAGGGATCTCCGCAAGTGGTTCCGAGCCAGCGCCGGATGTCCCACCTCGATGGCGGCGCATTCCACGTCGAACGGGCTTGATTGGGCCATCAGGATTAGGTCAGCAGTGGGGTGCGTTTGCTTAGCGGGGTTCCGCTTGGGATGTGTGGCAGTTTCAACGGAGATCAAAGCTGGCTGGCCTCATGTTTGTGGTCAATTCGAGACAATCGTTGTGAACGGTTACGCTTTACAAAGTTGACCGTCAGGGCTAATCCACATCGTCACCACCACAAACACCGATGTTGTGCAGATATTCTGAAATGCGGTCGGCTCCAATTCCTTCCAATGATTGTGAGACGAGGGAATTGCCGCGCCCCTCGGATCCAACATAGAAGAAAATGGTGGCTACAAATTTCAATAATGGCTCTCGCCAACCATGAATTAACTGCGCATTCTGGGCTATTGGAGTTCGCATCATCGTTGATCTCGGTCTGTCAAGACGGTACGGCTTTCCACCGCTATTAATCTCATTCCGAATGGCCAGACTTAGTTCATACGCTAGCGAAACGCCGACTGCATTAGTTTCGTCGCAGTTCAGTTCATGCAAACCTGTGGCAATCAGCCCCGCCAAAGTCTCCGCTCCCTGTTGGGGGGGTATACTTGAGTCTGCGACGGCTCTCAGCGTTTCCCGCGCCGCCTTCACTCTCCGATCGAGAAAGGCGTTCACAAAGTCCGATTCGCCTTAATCAGTCAACGGTATCATTTGAATGGTTCCGCAATATCGGGGTGATTTCGCCGCCAAGACACTGGGCCAGCCTTCTTTTACTCCATCACCAACAAGCTACATCCATTGCAGCACTCGACAGATTGCGATTCAAGCCCAGCGGGTTGGTACATCACGTGCCGGGGTCGTCTGGCGTCGTCAGGCCACGGTTCGAACCTCTGCTGGTCGCTGGTCGCGGCGGGGCCGCGAAGTACGGCTTGGCAAGTGGTACGTTCGTTGGGTTACTGGGATGGATCGTGCGGCTTCGCTACCATGATGGCTCCACGTTGTTCTTGGCCCACCTTTTTCGTAACAGGCTCAGGAGTTTTTTCGATGAAGATCAGTCGTATTCAGCTATCCAGCGGTGAAGTGTGTTATGCGTCGGTTCGTAACGATGGCACTCTGGAACGGCTCAGCGGCGATCTGTATTCCGGCCTTCAGCCGACAGGGCAAACGGTCACCGCCAGCAAGACTCTGGCACCGCTGACACCGGCGGCCGTCATGTGCATTGGCCTGAACTATCGAAAGCATGCCGAAGAAGGAAAGCAGGCGATTCCCGAGCACCCGGTGCTCTTCATGAAGACGCCTTCGACCGTTCAAAACCCGGGCGATCCGATCATTCTTCCTCGTAAGCTTCGCAGTGACATGGTGGACTACGAATGTGAGCTGGCAGTTGTCATCGGACGCGAGTGCTACAACGTGTCTCGGGCTGATGCTTTGAAGTATGTGCTTGGTTACACATGTGCGAACGATGTGAGTGCGAGAGACTGGCAGCGAAACGGCGGGGGAGGGCAGTGGTGCCGCGGCAAGACGTTTGCGACATTCTGTCCGCTTGGTCCGGTCCTGGTGACTCCGGATGAAATCACTAACCCAAACCAGCTGGGCATTCGAACGGTCCTGAACGGAAAGACGATGCAGGACTGGAACACAAACGACATGATCTTCGACGTGCCGACTCTGATTGAATTCCTCAGCTCCAGCAACATCCTTGCTCCCGGAACAGTCATCCTGACGGGAACTCCTCACGGCGTCGGATTTGCTCAAACACCGCCACTGTTCCTGAAAGCCGGCGACAGCATCACGATTGAGATCGATGGCATTGGAAAGCTGACGAATCCAGTGGTCGAAGAAGCCGTCTGACCCGTGCGTTCAGCGTCATCGAAAAACAAAAAAGCCCCGGCCAGCATATCGCTGTCCGGGGCTTTTGATTTCTGAGCCTTGATTGCGTTCCCCGTTTGATCAGGAGAAGTCGCGATTCAGCTATGGTGAAAGCACCATGGAGGTTTCCTGCTTCAGTGTCTGGTTCACAGTCTGACCGAACTGCTTCACGACCATTTCCATCGTGACGTTCAGGTCTGATCGAGCAATGCGTCCCTTCGCGGTGTCGAACAGCACAGTGCCTTTGCCCTCTGACTTCACAACATTCAGAGACAGTGGCACACCTTCTTTTGCTGTCATGTTGATGGATGGCTTCATATCGATCCGTGCCATGCCGGAAGACGAATCGACTCCCTGGTAGGTCAGCTTTGAAGAGACCGTCATTGTTCCGAACGGCAGTTCGACACTCTGCTTAGTCTCCCAGGAATCGCCCTTCTTCACAGGAGTTTCCGGCAGCGTGATCGCGGACTGAGTCATCATCTGCTTCAGAGTGTCTTCGTTGATAGCGTTGCCAGCGGCACCGGCCTGAGCAAGACTCTTGAGAAGCCCTTCAGGAACAGTGACCTTGGTGATCTTTCCGCTTGGCTTCATTGTCATTGGGAATTCCTGACCGATGATCTTCCCGAAGGCATCGGACATGATACGTCCCAGTGGCGACTCTGGCGGCGTTGCTGCGGTTGAATCGTATTCGAAGCTGCCGGCAGGGCCCCCTTCGGATTTCATCGCGATCTTTTCAATTACCTGAGACATCTGCGCGTCGCCATTGCTGGAGACGTCAGCGATGTTCCATCCCATGTGCATTGTCTGCTGCATGGAGACACCCTGCTTCTTGCCGCTGAAGTCCAGTTGCTGATCGGTCTTCTGCTGCACAACGTACAACAGCTTTTCACCTGCCGTGAATTTCCACGCCAGTGCATCCTGTGCCATCAGCGGTGCTGACGCGACGACGGCTGCAGCCAACATCAACAATGAGCGAAATCCACGAGACACCATGAAAATTTCTCCCGGCAAACAACGGATTCGACGAGCCGATCAGGGGCTCAAAGAAGTGCGGTTAATCAAACGCCGAATGACGATCTTGGCAGGATAGCAAACCTGACGGATTTGGCAGAAGACCAATTGCCCGACAGTCCGGATGGCGGAATTGCCATCTGTTGCTCGCAGCGAATCCAGCCCTTTCAAAACGCCATTTATTGTCGCTGGCGTGCCACAAAAACCACATAATCTCCGTATTTGTGCGTCTCGAGACCCACAAACAGCTGGTTCATTCGCGCCGCCTGCCATTCGGTCGGTTTGGTCACAATATGAATGCGTCCACCCGGCTTCAGACCTCGTCGCGCGGCCTGAAGGAACAGCTCTGCGATTCGGAAGTCCGAATAATACGGTGGGTTTCCGAGTACCAGATCCCACGTGCCTGGTGCCGGAACGACTCCATCAGACAACAGCAACGTCTCAATCGTTGCGACAGAATTCAATCGGGCTGACTGCTGAGTACAGTCGAGCGCTCGCGCGTCGCTGTCGATCGACAGCACCTTTGCTTCAGGGAACGAGATTGCCGCGGCGACAGAAACAGAGCCGCAGCCACATCCCATCTCAATAATCTGTCGCGGAGATTCACCCGCTTCCGCGATAAGGCTCAATGACTTAATCAACGCTCGCGCACCGCCGTCGAGTCGCCGATGGCTGAAGACACCTGGACGAGTTTCGCAGGTGACGATGCGTTCCCCAAGTCGATAGTCAAAGCGAGCCCGAAAGCCTCGGATCTTTTTCAACGGAGCTGTTCGATCGGCCACGCAGACAACACCATGCTTGAACTTCCGCACATCGACTTTCGAAAACAATGTCTTCAGCTGACTCTGCACCCAGCGATCTTTGGGATTGTTCGTCGAGACGAAAAACTTCCCGCCAGCCCGCAGTCTCTGATGAACCGTTTGAAACATCTCCTGAGCAACATCGGAGGAATCACCTGAAGACGTTGCGAACATCACATCATCAAATTCACCTTCCGGCAGATCGGCAGCGCAGATGAGCTTCGGCGGATTGGTCTCAGGCGTCTTTGAACCACCATGCGACTCTTCACCGTGATACTGCTGCAGAGTTCGAAAAAAGAAATGTTCGGGAGTGAAAAATGTGAACGACAGATCCGGCCGCACCTCGCGCAGGGCGGAGGCGAGAGTTGTGCCGTGTGCCAGGATCACCAATACGTTCGGCCCACGCAGATCTTGAGCACAATCGGCGATCAGGCGGTCGGTCCATGATTTCAAGCGCCGAACCTTCGGGCGGCCATCGTCATCCTCGTGTTTGCTGCGGCCACGGCGCGAGGAAAAGCGGCGTTCATCATCGAGGTCGTCATCAAACTCATCGTCTAGATCATCGTTGAAGTCTTCATCAAACTCGACGTCCAGATCATCATCGAGGTCATCTTCGAAATCGTCATCGAATCGGGCTGATCGTTTCTTCATTGTTCCGCGACCGCAGGAAAGAAAAACGAGCTGAAACACCCGATGGCATTTCAGCTCGCTTGAGTTCATCAGACGGTTCAGGATACCCCGACCATCCTCACCAACGCAAAGGAGGAAACTACTGGATCTTTGTTTCCTCAGCCTTTGGTTCTTCCGGCTGATCCTTTGATCGCTGATATCTGTTGCTGCTGAGCACGCGCTCATTCATCAGCAGTGAAATGTTGGCTTCGTCATCAGTCACGAATTCCACTTTGTATTCGTAGTACTGGATGTCGCCCTGGATTTTGGAAACGTACAGAGTATTTCCATCCTGACGGATGGCTTCCCAGGCAAGTTCTCCGGTAGAACTGATGCCGCCGTCAACGGCCATGGAACCATCCGCAGCGAATGTCAGCTTTGTCGCAGCGTAGACATTGGGGGTTGCCAGTCGAACAACCGGAGCAGGCTTCGCAGGAGCTTCCTTCTTTTCAGTCGCAGCGTCCTTCGCGCCATCCTTCGCGGCGTCTTTTGATTCAGTCTTTGCTGCCTCTTTCTCCTCTGCCTTCACAATTGGCTTGAGTGGCAGAGCCAGGGCAGGTCGTGCAACGATCCGAACCGCTGGCACGCTGTTTGTTGCCGCTGCTGCAGGAGCACTGCCAGTGACAGTCCAGACGCCGACAAGCTTTTGTCCAAGTCCTTCGCGAGCTGTCTTTGCCATCTGCTCTTCGGAAGTCAGTTCAGGAGCTTCTGCATTCGGAAGCATCACGCAGATGTGATCGCGGTCAACATTCATCATGTAGTAGCGATCTCGCTTGCTGTCGTACCCGAGAGCAACGTGCTTGCATCCGCCGCCGATTCGGGCCTTGCCGACAACGCCGACGAGCTCGCCCTTGTCGTTGAAACGCTTGATCGTCCCGATGCTGGATTCTGCCGTCAGAATGTCTCCGTTGTCGCAGCAACGGACGTTCATTGGATTGCAGCAGCTTCCGAAACCGTCA
>JAEUII010000073.1 GCA_016795145.1 Planctomycetaceae bacterium | reverse complement strand
GATTCAGGCCCGGCAGGCCGTCACAACCCCTGCCGGTGTGCGTAAGCCACCGGAAACGAAGCGCAAGTCAGTCCACAAGGCCCGAAGGGTTGACACATTGCCGCGATCAGTCCAACGGGTTGTGTCGGCCTTTCAGGCCTTTGCAGATTAGAGGTCCGCAGACCGGGGCCTTCGATTCAGGGCCTGATTCGCGCTTCCCAATCGATCGACTTGTAGATTTCAATGGACCACGGATTGCCCCACGGACCCGCCTTTGCAATAGCTTTACTGAATCCACGTGGTTCATCCAGCGACACCATGGCCCACGGCTTGCCATCTCTGAGGAGAAGGACCACCGTGCCATCGGAAGAGAACTTCATGTTCCAGTCGTGCGACGCTGGTGTTCGGCACACGGCCTCATTCGATGCATACCCCCTGGCGATCGGCGGCGGGCCTGGGCGATATCGCTGGACGTCTTTGGTGTCGATAGGATCCACTCGGTTGTACGCAAAGCAGGTCGCCTCAATCTCCCCGGTCTTTTCCGCATTGTCACTCGGCGCGTGCAGGTAGAGTATCCCCGTAATGCCATCGTCAACAAGCATCGCGTGACGGTGACTGTCCTCCGAGTATGCACACACCAGAAATTCGTCGTCCATTGTTTTCTCCCTGTCTGAACGACTCTGTTCTTCACGCATTACGACTTACTCGGTTCCAGCCTTGTTTCGTGAACGAGCCAAGCAAGATCCCGGCACCTGAATCAAATCCGATCGCCAGAGCTCGGGACGATTCTTTGCCCAGCCATGTGCTCAAAGGCAAGGTTGTCGCGAGTTGATTGAGAACAAGTCCCGCGTATCCAAGGCACAGAACATACTGATAACTCGACACGGAGTCTTTAGCCTTGTTGACTCGCTGGTAAATGTCGTTGAGGATTTTTGATTTGGCATACCGTCCGTCGGGAAACCATGCAGGGTTGCAAGCCCATTCAAAATCCTCATCGTTGCCGTCAAACGTTATCGTTCCCGCCGCGTAAAGCCCACAGGTCGATTTGCCCTTGATGACCGGATTGAACAGTCCAAACCAGAACGCGTTGACGTCGTCTGGCGGCGGCTCCTGTGTGAGGAGGTCTTCGAGCCACCGCTTCAGATTCAATTGATCGCTCTCGAATTCCAGTTTGCGCAGGACATCCCAGCCCTGCCACGGTTCATGCTCTGCGCAGTAGTCAATGAGTGATGACATGCCGTCGTCAACGGCAATCGGGGTACTCAGGACGGCAGCAACTGTGTCATGGGCTTGTACGATGTCGAACATTCTGTTGGCGTCCGCCTTAATGCTGCTGGAAAAGAAACGCTTCACCCTCGTGAAACCAGAACATTGCCAGTTCGCCAGCAATGAAGGAATAAATCCCGTCTGTATTTGGAGCAACAATGGTCGCCTCATCGTACGTCAGGTACTTTGGTGCTCCTTGTAGGTCATCATAGACACCTCGTGCAACCCTGGTCGCGACTGGCAAAGCAAAGGGATACACCAATCCCGTCGATTTCGAACGGTCGATATCATTGTACAGCTTGTGCGACGCTCGACTCGTTTTCACTGACGGATTGAGCAGCAGAAATCGCCATCGTTCCCGCCGATCTTTCTTGATGAATGAATCAATGAACCCGGTGAGATGCTGCCGCCAGGTCTCCGACTCCACGCTCCGGGCTTGCTCCAGAATTTCAGCACGAGTCTTCATCACTCTTCTTTCCTGCCTGCCTTTCGGCTCGCTGCGCCACGAGATACTTCAACTGTCGATCTGACGACTACCTCATATCAGCGATGTGCAACGGATGAAAGTGAACGACGTCTCGGTGGTGCGGGGCGAATCTGCTGCGGGACTTCGAAAAGATCAGCCAGCGCTTCGGGCCTGCCGGTGAGATCGGCAATCAACGACTGAGCGCCGTCATTCCATCCCGCCCCGCAGGTCCTATCACCACGATCACCAACAGCAACACATTCGCAAGAAAGCACCGAACAAAATGCTCCTCGCGCTGAGACGCCATCAGCGCGTTAAGTGGTTCAAAGCCAAGCAACACAAAACACCAGGCCGCAATGCCAAAGAACAGGAAGCGTTCCACACGCGAATGGCTCCGTGTTCCAAGCCAGACGCACCACAGCAACGCAGGAAGACTCAGGACCAAATAGTGAAACCAAACCAGGTGAGAAGTCAGCAGATGAATCTGAAGACCGGCGATAATCCACGGCAGCCAGTCGGCAACGTCCATCGAAGCTGGAAGTTCGTCATTCCTCAGCGACCTGCTTCGCGCCGTACGTGACAGCACAGCAGCAACGGCCGCGGCGAGCACCGGTCCGGTCAGCAGCAACAGGAAGGACGGCAGGCCAAGCGAATGGCGAGCATAATAGGTTGGCGAAAAGTTTCCCTGTGATGTCTGGATGATGTCATCCGGCATGGCTCGAACCGCTTCAATCCATTTGAGCCATGCGTCAGGCGAAAACCACAGCAGGGAAAACAGCACGGCAGCAGTCGCGCCAATCATTCCACCAAAGGCATAGAACACGAATGGCCGAAATCGCCCCGCGCGGCCATAAGTCACATCGTGTCTTCGCCCCTGAGTCACCAGAAACCCGGCCCACATCACAGCCACCCAAATCAGACTCGGCTTAAAGGCGATGCACAAACCCAGCCACACGCCTTCAATAAACCGCCAGCCATTTGTGAGCGGCAAGGCGCTAGCCGCCGGTTCTCGCATTGTCGCCACTGCCGCAGAACTTGGCTCGCACGAGTAGTACCGGTACCTCAATCCCACAATCCCAACAAACACCCCCACCATTCCCAACTGAATCTGGTTCACGTTCGCAACCACCAGATCGCTGCGAATCGGTGAGAACCCCACGAGCACCAGCGCAAACAGCAGGCAGACAAACCACGGACTTCTCAACACCCAGCCAAAGCACAGCAAACCCACGATGGAACCAAGCAACGACACCGCATGCCACGTACGCAATTCCACTTCATAACGATCCGCCACCCGGCTTTCCGCTTTCCGCTCTCCGCTTTCCTCCAGGCCTCCCAGCGCAAACAGAGAATACAAAAACGGCGACGAATATGTTTCCCAGGATCGACTGTGCCGAAAACTCACGGCCGCAGACAGACGCGATTCAGGAACCGACTCCGCGGTCTGCCAAGCCGATGACAGGATCTCACCGCGTGTCTCGGACGAATAGACATCACAACCCGGATACCGAGCCACATGCAACCCCGTGAGTCGAAACTGCACAAAGTCGATGCCAGGTTCCGTCGCCCGCAGCCATTGAAAGATTGCTGCGACGGCGAGGACGCTGCATAACACGACTCTCGCGCCCCATCGCATTCAGGAGGCTCCAGTCAAAGGGCGCTGCAGCATCTCAGTTCGTTCCCGTAAGACCAGCCGTCTGGCAGCAACGTAACCCGCCATGGGTTGATGCCGGGTGACCTGTCGCCCCAGCCGCAGCTCTAAACGCGAAGCTATCATCGACTCTTTCCCACCACGTTCACAACAACCGCCAAGTCTTTCAAAAAACGAAGCAAATGAATTGACGAGCGGGCATTGTGAAGTACCATGGGTGGTTAAACACGAGACACCCAAGACTACCTTTCCGATCGCCAATCGTCCATAGATCAGTGATAATCAAGATCGATGCACGATGATACTCCTGCAAGTAGGCGAAGTGCCTGGATTCAGCCTACGACTCGGAAAAACAGGACCGCGTTGACGACGCCACGGGCGGCGCGACGATTTGCCACGACAATAAGAGACGTCCTTGACCAAAGGAGCCTGCTAACTCCCTCTGAAGTGTTCAATTAGGTTGTTCGTTTGCAGAAGCAGAGCAAGACTCTACCACCTTGCTAATGGAGTTATGATATGCACTTCACGTTGGGGCTCCTCCAAAGAAGAGGCTTGGCTGCGGTTTCGATTGTCATGACCTTGTTCTGGTTTTCGGTACTTTCACCGAACCTGTCAGCTCAGGAGTCACCGTCCGCGACGCTTGAAGAGCTGGCAGCAATGGAAAGGGCGGCGGCCGACTATTTGACGGCCACTCCGGTTGGCCGAGTTGCAGCCAAATCAGTGGTTGTCCAGCGCGGTCATGACGAATTGCATACGACACTTCGAAGCTACTTCGACGGAGCCAGTCTGTTCATCGAGATTGATCGGCTCTTCGGAGTCGAGCAAAAGCGATCAGACGCGTGGCCGCGTCCTCGAACGTCGCTCCTGCATGACGGAACGTTGGCAACATGGCACTTTACTGACGGTGCCATTCAGATCAAACGACTTGATTCGTACCCAGGTTCTCCCTGGGAAGCAGAGAACATCTTCTTTCCTCGGTACATCGGAACCGGTCTTGTCACTTCGATGCTCTCGATGTCAAAAGCATGTCCTCGCGGGCTTTTGGGAGAGAGTGGGCTTGTCCCGGAGTCGGCTGCCATTGAAGACGTGCGCGGCATAAGGTGCATGGTTGGGACCTACAAAGATTCCCTCAAGAGAACAGTGAAGCTCTGGTGGGCAACCGATGAACCGGTTCGACTGATGAGATCGGAAGTGAGTGTCCTTACAAGGCAGATCCATCATCTGCGAACTGTTGACGTTTTCTATAAGAAATGGCCGTGTGGAGTCACATTCCCGAGGCGAGTTGTCTCTACAGATGTGCCAGAGGGGACAGAACAGCTTCGCGAGGAATTGACGGTCCTCTCCTATGAAACACCAGATGCGAGTTCACTGGATTTCTCCCTTGGAGCTTTCTCAATTCCTAAGGGTCACTCTGTCTATTATTTCGGACTGGACCATTCTATTGAGAAACGCATGAAGTGGAATGGGGCCAGTCCCAGAGAGTTCACGGAGCAGGAAAGCAGCGAACTTCTGCAGCGCAACGCTGCATTTACGGATTCGAGGCGTGAGCGTGCAACAATTCCTCTGGGAGTCAATGGCACCGATGCCACGTCCAGGCTGCGAACAGGCTTCATCGCCGGATCTTTACTGTTGCTGTTGATCCTCGTCTGGTTTTCACTGAGGAGGAGATCATCACCCGGAACCCAAACATTAGCCTGAATTCGCCAGGCAATGCCTCTCGGCGACGGTCTTTTCCGATTGCCCAAAGAGTCGACGCCCTGGTACTTGCGACGTCTGTGGCTTTATTGCTGTGGCTGGGGCTCTGGCACGGGCCAATGCCGGATGAGCCTGCACACCTGGCCGCCGGTTGCCTAATCGCAGAATTTGGTAAGTACGACCTATATCGAGTCAATCCTCCATTTGTGAAGTCTGTCGCAGGTTGCATCGTTTCGATGCAGAGTCCGAAGTACGACTGGACGGAATACAATTATCACACTGTTCCTCGACCTGAGTGGTTGGCAGGCGACGACCTCTTTGCAGCCAATGGCAGGATGTTCTTCTGGTACCTGACGACTGCTCGTTGGAGCCTGATCCCGATCTGGCTGATCGGGCTGCTGATCATTCGAAGATGGTCTGCTGAGCTGGGAGGACCACTTGCGGGGTCCTACGCAACAGTTCTATGGGCTTTTTCACCCGACGCGCTCGCATGGTCGGCGACTCTTTGTGCCGATGCTCCGGCGGCATCCATGGGAATTCTTTGTTGCTGGCAGTTTCGCAACTGGCTCAAGCAACCAACGTTGCAATCAGCCGTTCTCTTGGGACTGGCGGCCGGGTTTTGTGCGATCACCAAGACAACGCTCCTAATACTCTTCCCCGTGTTCGTGGTTCTGGTCATTCTTCATTCACCTTGCCGGAGAATGGCGTCCGCAGGACATGGAATTGTGGCGATGGTGACAGGATTACTGATAGTTAATTGCGGCTATGGCTTTAGCGGTTCGTGTAGTCGATTGGATTCTCTCGAGTTTCGAAGCAGAGTTTTTTGCCGTGTATTCGGCAAGCCGCAACCATCAACACTCATCGAACAGCCAGCCAGCGAAGTGCAACAGGATCGTGGTCGAGGCGGGTTCTGTCCGCCGTTCGTTCGATTACCGCTGCCCAGGGATTTTCTTCTGGGCATGGATGAACAACAACTGGATTTCGAACAGCAACACCGCTGTTATCTTTGGGGTAAGCACCGTGATCATGGCGTTTGGTACTGGTATGTGGCAGCTCTTGCTGTCAAGACTCCGGCCGCACTTCTTGTCGCTGCTCTCATTGCCCTGGTGCGAACAGTTGCACGGTTGAGTCGGCGGGGACTTGCAAATGGTCCGGAACTTCCTGCCCTCACCAAACATGGACAGCGTATCCTCTGCGAATCGGCGATTTTGCTGTTTCCCGCACTGGCCATTCTTGCGTTTGTCAGTTGCCATATTGGACTGACACGACACCATCGCTATGTCTTGCCCTGCTATCCATTTGTCTTCATTTGGGTCGCCGTAGAACTGGCAACGCTGAATTCGGGGGTCCTGCGAAAGGCCGCTTCCCTGCTTGTGTGCTGGTACGTAGCCGGGACAGTGATGTTGTTTCCCTACGTTATGTCATATTTCAACGAATTCGCTGGTGGTCCCTCTCACGGTTTTGAATACCTTCTCGATTCCGGTCTGGACACGGGACAGGACGTGCACTTTCTTCTTCGGTTCTTAGAGAATCACCCTGAGATTGAGGATCTAAATCTCTCCTTGTTCGGTGTCTCTGAAAACAGCCTAACTGGACTAGAATGGAAACACGCTCCTGTCGATCGACGATTTGCGAATGTCGGTAGACTCACGAATTCTGGGACAAGTGGTCCAGTCTCAGGCTGGTATGCCGTCAGCCAGACCAATCTCCATAGCAGAACTCAGGAACTGGAATACCTCAACGACTTTGTTCCCCGGTACCGAATCGGCTACTCGATTCATATCTATTACCTTTCCACCGAAGATGTGAAGGGGTGGCAGAAAAAGCATCCCGATGATCATGAGCTGCCACAATTCAACTTGATATCACCACAAGTATGCAATGTTCTGAGTGGAGCGGCTCCATTGGTGCAAACGAACCACGACCAAAGCTCAATTCGGAACGGCCAATGGTGAAGACGACAAAGTTAGCAATACCGCCACGGGACGTTGCACCACGTGCAGCCTTTACGCTGATCGAACTCCTTGTCTCGATCAGTATCATCGCCGTTTTGATGTCGCTGATTTTGCCGGCGATTGAGAGTGCGAGGGAAGCAGCGAGGCGGACGCAGTGTCTGAATAATGTGAAGAATCTCTCACTGGCTCTGGTCAGTGCCACGGAAACACAGAAACGCTTTCCGGCAGCGGCGTATTGGGGCGGACCGAATAAGAACAATCCTGGTCCTCATCACAACTGGGTGGTCGAAATCCTCGGGCATGTCGATCGTCAGGATCTGGCGGACCGATGGGACCACCAGCAACTCAGCACATGGCCGGCGAATCAGAAGCTGGCTGAGATTCATCTGGAAGTTCTGGCGTGCCCGTCCGATGTTACAACCAACGGTCATGGAGATCTAAGTTATGCTGTGAACGGAGGGATCGGGGAGTCAACGGTGTTGAATACTGTTCAGGATTGTATCGTCGATCCGTTCAACCATGTTCTGGATCTGAATGGGAACGGTCAGGTGTGTGTCAGCAGCACGGTGGATGATGGCAGTCCGTCGGATCGAGAACTGTTCAGGCGAGTCGGTTTGTTCTTCAATGAGAACTGGGGATTCGACAAGACTCCGGGTTATCAGGGCACGAAACGCTTCCACACAACCGCCAGCGTCTACGATGGCCTGTCGAATACTCTGCTGATCGCCGAGAACATCCGCACTGGTTGCGATCCGTATGCCGCAAACTCGAACTGGGCTTCCTGCGATACTCGCCGAACAAAGTTCTATTTCAGCCATCGCATCTGCCCCAACAATGTCTGCTCACCCGGGACGGTCAATTTTCAGCTTGCGAATTCCGGAGATCATGCGATTAACTCGGGAAAGACGGTGCCTGAAGGAGAATCCCCATGGCCGAACAGCTTTCATCCAGGCGGCGTCTGTGTCAGCTTCGGCGACGGACGTGCTCAGTTCATCAGTGAGACTATTGAAGGCAGGGTTTTTTACAATCAGATGACTCCGGACGGTGTTCATCTGCAGGGAACATCGCTGGATGCGGGATTGTAGTAACTGTAGGCCTCGACTGCCGGGCGAGGCTTTCGCCGACAGGCGAACCTTGTTTCTCAAGCGAACTTGATACCTATGCCACTCAACCCAAGTCACAAGCAGGGACGAGGCTGTGTTTCCACGGGAGACTGAAAGAATGTGGCACTTGTTTCCTGCGCTGGTCGCGGCGGGGCCGCGAAGTGCCGCTCGGCAAGCGGCACCTACTGTAGGCCTCGCCTGCCGGGCGAGGCTTTCGCCGTCAGGCGAACCTTGTTTCTCAAGCGAACTTGATGCCTATGCCACTCAAACCAAGTCACACGCAGGGACGAGGCTGTGTTTCCACGGGAGACTGAAAGAACGTGGCACTTGTTTCCTGCGCTGGTCGCGGCGGGGCCGCGAAGTGCCGCTCGGCAAGCGGCACCTACTGTAGGCCTCGACTGCCGGGCGAGGCTTTCGCCGACAGGCGAACCTTGTTCTCGCATGAGCTGGATGCCAAAGTCACATGAACCAAACGAACAGTCTCGGCGGAACCATCAATCCACGGTCACCTTCAATCTGATAGAAACTCGTCCGGTCGCTGGTTGCGGCGGGGCCGCAAAGTGCCGCTCGGCAAGCGGCACCTACGGTAGGAGCCTCCTTTGAATCGCTGGCGATTAAAGCAGGGTGACACAGCCGACGACGCGAGACAATCTCCTGCGGTCGAGTGGCTGTCGTTCCAGGATTTGGCGGAACGACTCGCAGCAGGGCAGATCACCGAAGAAGATCTGGTTCTGGAAGAGGGGGCATCCGAATGGATGGCTGCCGACAGTATCGTGGGTCTGGTGTGGGCCGCTGGTCGCATTCGCAGGGAGCGGCGAACGGAACGTCCAATGACGCCCTCGGAGAATATTCCGAGCGAGAACTCTGCCGAAGACAATATCGCAGACCGGCAGAAGAGTGGCGTGAGGGAAAGCAGTACCAGGACGGAAAGCAACTCTGATCAAGACCAGGGGACCTCAAACATCTGGAACCAGAGAGTTCCTTTGCGGCAACTGCTGTCTGTTGTGATTCCCCTCGTAATCGTTGCTGCACTGGTCTGGCACTCCTGGTCACAGGCCAGTCGCTTTCCTGTACCTGCACGTGCGACACAAAAACCTGCGGTATGGTCACTGCCCGTGATTGGAAATGTGTCGACAGTGGAGTTCATCCTGATCTCACTCGACATCCTGCTGGTTCCGATTGTTCTTGTGATCTGGTTTCGCAAGGGAAAGACGAAAAAGTAGTGAATGAGTAATGACATGCCGTCTTCAACGGCAATCGGGGTACTCAGAACTGCAGCAACTGTGTCATGGGCTTGTACGATGTCAAACATTCCCATTGTTTAGGTCATGCGTGACTCGAGCAGCATTCCGGCGTAACCGACGACGCGACTTCGATCGCCGCTGACGTCTGCACTCGTGGCGTAACCGGTTCGCTGCATCGTCTGCAGTTTTCCCTGCGAACGCAGTGCTTCCATGGCGATTACGGCCGGCAGAACACCGCACATGCTGATGCGATTGTCCATCACGGTTTGATACAGCACGGACGGATCACACGTTTCCATCGCCGAAAGAGCCAGCTCGTCCAGGCGGCGGTTCTCTTCATCGGTGGCGAAGTGATTCATGTCGCTGGAGATCAGAAGCAACGGTGGCTCGGAGTGGTTTCGAAGCAGGTTGCCCAGCTGGCGTCCGAACCTCAGACAGTCTTCCAGTTGCCCACCGCCGATCGTGATTCCGACGATGCGCGACTGTGGAGCAAGGCGAGCGAGGAAGGGCAGCTCAACTTCAATGCCGTGCTCCTTCGCATGAGCCGCAGCGTCCATCTGAAGACCTTCGATGCCCTGCGAGAGACGCTGCATCCAGTCGAGGTCCGATGCCAGCGTCGCTCCCGGAATCTGCCAGTGCGTGTGAGGCGCGAGTGCCCACATGGCTCCGTGACGCGTATGACGCGGACTGAGAACGATGATGGTGGATGGGAAGCGAATCTGTCTGAGAGTCTGAGCCGCAATGCGTCCGGAATAGACAAGCCCCGCATGAGGAACCATGGCCGCGGGCACGCTTCTTTGAGCCAGTGGTTCCGACCCGGCAAGACAGTCGATGACCATTTGTTTGAGCTGAACCGGATCGGACGGATAAAACGTGCCAGCAACGGCGGGCTGTCGAACACTCTGCCCCGAAAGGTTGCGAGGCAAACTGTTTCCCCACATCGAGCTGGCAGAACAGACGGTGTCCCCGATCAACACTTCGGCGCGGCTTTCAGGAGCGAACTCTCCAAGCTGCAGTGCCGCCTTTAGCAACTCGTCCGCGCTGGTGCCGTTGTGAAAGACCCACGACATGCGGCCGGGTTCAGAAACAATCACCGTGTGCTGACGCGGATCAATTTGGTTCCGGTCCAAACTGTCGACGGTCCCACAACGTCGTATCGTATTCAGAACCAGCACGTCGGCTCGCAGGTCACGCAGATCAGGAACATCAATCCCGGACTGACGAACAGCGTTGGCCGCCGTCTGAGAAAGGTTCAGGAGCGTCATCTGAAGCGGCAATCGGCCACTTGCAGGGAACGATGAAAAGACCGCACGATTCTGAGGACCAATCGACACGGCCAGCGCGAGTCCCTGACATTCGCCATCGGTCAGGGCGGGAGGAAACGCTCCTGGGATTCCACCCTGAATCAGCGTTCGAATGTTCTGAGTCACGAACGAAGCAAGCTGTTGAACGGGGACTGTGGGTGGTGCGGCGGACGACGAAGGAACCGACTGTCCCTGCAGAAGATCCGCTTCAAACGGACCTTCGATCATGCGGCCTTCGAAGCGAATCAGCACGGCCTCAGGATCGCGCCAGGCACCAATGGGGAGTCCGGCTTTCCGGCAGAGTTGTTCGAGGTACGTGAGCACATCCCATTTCTGTTCGACGGGAACGACGGGAAGAAAAATGGCGGACCGGCCCCGGCAATGAATCTTGATGCCGTGCTGACCGATCATGATTTGTTCGTGCCGGGAGTCGGGCGGACCTGGCACTTGCTGGAAGTTGAACAGCAGAGAAACGTCCACCGTTAGACCGCTGAGCTCCGAAAGCTGCACGGGCGAGAACCGCGGATCTTCCGTTGCTGTTCTGCGTCCGGACTGAACCAACGCCTTCACAAGAGGGAGTGGTTCGCCAGTGATCTCCGCGCGAGTTCCGGACATCGCGACGTCATATTCCGCGAGAGAGCCGATGCAGCCTCGCAGTTGTCCGTTTCGCTTCAACGTCACGAAGACACCCATCACGGGTCGCTCCGCTGAGCCGCTGAGATCAGGATCCGCAAGTTCCAGTGTCTCGCGCCGGACTGCTGCCAGAACAATCTGACAGGCGGCGCGATGGATGGCCTTTTCCTGCGATGCTGAGAGTGGCGTCCATTCCACAACGTTACTCATGCCGTTGCTCCATCGCAGTTTGTTGGCGGGAATGTGATCTGAGAGTCATCTGAAGTTCGGCGGTTGCCCGCTGCGGATCTTCGGACTTCGCAATGACCGAAGTCACGGCGACGCGAGATGCTCCGGCGTTGAGCACTTCGAAAAGATTGTTCGGCCCGATCCCGCCAATCGCAAAGAACGGAACAGTGCTGATCGTTGCTGCCGCCTGAACAAAACGCAGCCCGGGAAAGTCGTCGAAGGATTTTGTCGATGACGGAAAGACGGGACCGACGCCAATGTAATCCGCTCCATCGGCGATCGCCTGTCGAATCTGATTTTCAGAGTGTGTGGAGACACCAACGAGCAGGTCCGTTCCCACAGAGGCTCGTGCGGCCGCAACGGGAAGCTCTTCCTGACCGACATGCACACCATCCGCCTGAGCCGCCGCCGCAATATCCGCGCGATCGTTGATGATGCAGAGCACGCTGGCTTCCCGGCATGCCGCCACCAGCCAGCGGGCTCGCCGAAGCAGCTCGCGATCGTTCAGCGATTTCTCCCGAAGCTGCAGGATATCCACGCCACCCGAGATGGCCGCTTCGGCCACCTTTTGCCATGGCAGAGTACACAGCGATTCCGTGATTAGTGCGTAGAGTGTGGATTGATTCAGACGCTGCAGACGCTGGCGGCGAAGATCCGCATGGGAAGACACGGACTGGCCAGCTCGAGAGACAAGGGATTGCTCCGCGACGTAAACGCGATACCTCAACTGCTTGGCCTGCTCGGTAAATGTGCCGGAAACAAATTTGCCGAACTCCTCCAGGCTTCGGAGCGACTCTTGAACTCGCCGACAGTTCGCCGTGATCAGATCCATCAGCGATGTTCGAGAACGTTCGTTGGAATGAGTCAGCACGGTGCCTACGTCATTGAGAGTATCCCGAGCAAGCAGCGGACCGGTGGATGCGGCGATATCATCCTGTTCGTTCGGCGTTGTGTTTGAACGTGCGCGAACTGGCAAGCATCGTTCCGCCGCAACGAGATCATGTCGCAGACCTTTAAGCTGCTCCGTTCCGGAGGCGTCGTTCAGCACGAAGCGAGCACAGTCTTCGAGGACTCGCAAACCTTCCCGAGCGCGATTGAGGCACGCATCGAGAACTCGCCAGATGCTGTCGCTGTGCGGCGGGTTGCTGGCAGCCGATTCCGGTGAAGAAACAATATCAGCGATGGCAGGGTCGTTCGTCATGCCTTCATGGGAGCTTCCAAACGAGAGCACTTCATCAACGGCGATGCCTGCCTGGATCTTGTGTTTCTCCGGGAACAGGGATTCCTGAACCTTCTGCAGAGTTGCTCCGGCCATTTCCAGTCGTTCGCGGACGAATGCACTTTGTTCCAGGACAGCAAGCAGCAGAACAGAACTGGTGACTCCGTCCGTCGACTCACGCCGCGCGATTTCGCGCGCACGATCCAGGACGGCGAGAAACGCGGAAGGATCATCAATCGATGCGAGGCTCGCTCCCGGATTGCACCCGCTTCCTTCGGCCCGGCAGCGTGAATCGGCATCGATTTGGCTGTTTTGTTGACGCAGCGAAGAATCGCCGCCGCCGGAGAGTGTGACATCCTGATGGCGACGTGCGACAGTCGCCGCAGCGTCTCCCAAAGCCCCGTCGCGAAGCCACGACAGAGTGATCCCAAGGCGAGTCAGGCAGGCGGACGCCAGCGATTCATCCAGCAGCAGCGTCAGAATCAACAACGCCGCCCAGACATCGGCAGCAGGTGATGAGTCCGCCAGCGCGCGGCAAAGTTCGACCGAGCGTTCGGCAGCGGGAGTGAAGCTCATCGTTCGAAGCCGCGTCATGACGATGCTCGCTCTTCACCACCGGAAATCTGCATGGAATGTTCGAACGCTGCTCGCAGGTCATCCGGGATGCGGGTGACTCGCTGATGAGTATAGTCGAACACAACAATAACGCAGCGACCTTCAGCGATGACCTGGCCCTGCTGATGGCTGATGATGGAATGACCGAGGTCGACGCTTGAGCGGCCGATACGAGTTACTCGTGAACCGATGGAGATCACGTCCGGAAAGCGAAGTTGCTTTTTGTAGTCACACTGAATGGAGGCAAGAATCGGCCCAAGCCCTTCACCTGCCATCGTGACGTTCGACGGACACGCATTCAGAAGATCAATCCGAGCCGACTCGAACCAGCGAAAGTAGATCACATTGTTGACGTGGCCAAACGCATCCTGGTCGCCCCACTGCACTGGTAATGTCGTGACGGTATGAAAACCCTTCAGCAGGACTCGCACCGGTTCCGGCAGAGTTTCCGTCGGTCGAAATGTCGGAGCATTGGGATCGGGGGACATAGACATAACAATCAGTCTGCCAGCAAACGAAGAACCGTGAATCAACTGCAGCATCGCGGCAAAGGAGTTTAGCCCTGCGGCAGAGTTGCTCGAAGTGATCCTCGCCACGGAATCCCCGATTCTGGGCTGACAGGCGAGCGGCTGGGCGTCAGCCCACCGAGTGATTTATCAGCTTGTGTTTGATTTTCTTGTCATGTCAAATTCGTCCCAGCCTGATTGCCAAGGTGAGAATACCTCCACTCCCGTTCAGCGTAGGACTTACACGAAGCTGGCACCCAACGCTCACCCTGCTGGGAGATGAAGATGAAAGGCATCGACCGATACTGGCTGCTGACATGGACGATGTACGGTCAGTGGTTACCGGGAGACCCTCGCGGATCTGTAACACGCCTTGAAACGGCGGGCCAGTCTCATCGAAAGGAGCAAGACGAACCTCGCTCACCGCGCACAGAGTCCATCCCTGAACTTTACGACTCCGCCAAGAGCCGACTCAGATCTGACCCGATTTTTCTGACACAGCCTCAGGCTGATTTGTTGTTGACACAATTCAAGGAAACATGCGATTACCGGAAGTGGTTCCTTGCTGGTACTGCGATCATGGCAAATCATCTGCACGTTGTGCTCGGCGTTCCCGGGGATCCTGATCCAGAAGATCTCTTGCGAGATCTCAAAGCCTATGGAAGCCGGACGCTGAATCGCACCTATGGAAAGCAGAAAGCCGGGACCTGGTGGACAGAGTCGGGGTCCAGGCGAAAACTGCCAGACAGCACTGCCATTGATTTCGCGATCAATTATCTGCGAGATCAGGAGTTTCCATTGCTCATCTGGATCAACCCCATCGTCGGCACGTGGTTCTCGTGATCCCATTCGGCGAGCGGCTGGGCGTCAGCGCACCGAGCGAAGTTTCTCGTTTGCAATTCCGACCGGATCGCCGGACTCTGTTTACAACATGATAGTTTTACAAACATGATCGTTATGCGGACGTGGCGTGTGTACTCGGTGGGCTGACGCCCAGCCGCTC
>JAEUII010000068.1 GCA_016795145.1 Planctomycetaceae bacterium | reverse complement strand
ACCCGCCATAAGCCGGATAGCGCTGGAAGTACCCGTGGATCCATGGATCCTGCTGGTCATAGGGGTACTGCTGAACTCCGGCGCCTGCTCCCACGGAATAGGAATAGTCGATGCCAGGAGAACCAACCTGTGCCTGTGCCTGCACGGCGGTCAGCAGGGTGATGGAAAATGCCAGAACGAGTGATCGACGCATTGAATCCCTCCGGTCGATGTCACAAAAAGCGCCGCTGACCATGTCCGTGGTCCGCGCGAGCTTGGATAGTCTCTCTAGTCATCGGGTTTGACTGGCCGCTTCCTTTTTGCAAAGCCAAAGAAACGCTGAACACGGAGAAGTCCACGCTGTGTGCACATTTCGAACGGACCGACCGTCATATTTTGACTTTGCAATGATCGTGAGAAATACGCCTGGCACTTTTTCAGCTAACGGGTAAATCGGAGTGCCGTGGTTCGCGCTGTCGTTTGCCACGGTCCGCATGGAACTCTCAGACAGCGCGTTTCTGATCGGGAGTCAACGATGAGATCTTTGAGTGGAGTGATGCTGGGACTGGCACTTGCGCTGTGTCCCCTAAGTGTGAATGCTGGTGATGGTTTCCGATTGCATGGATTTGGCAAAGGCTGCGACTGCCATGGCCCAGCGCCAGTCATGGCTGCACCGGTTGTCCATTCTCCCGTCGTTCATGCAATGCCAGCGGTGGAAGCCAATTGCTTGTGTGGAGCGGCATTGCCGACCTGCTGTGCCGGCGGCGTTGCGAATGCAGCGCTGATCCATGGACTGAGCGGAGCTGGCTATGCTCACAGTATACATGGTGGGCAGTTTGGTGGTCCGGCACCGGGATCGTTCCTTAGCGGCTTCGAAGGGATTCCAAATATGGACGGTGGCGGAGTTCATCACCGTTACCCTTACCACAGCTACCGTCGACCATGGGCTCACCCAGGTCCACCGTCGAACAACATTACAATTGTCTGGTAATTTGCCCGTCTGACCTGCAGGACTATCCGGTCTGGCAGTTTGGGAAAATTCTGACGTCATCGAAGGGTGCCAGGGCAAGCCGCCTGGTGCCCTTTTTGCATGAATTCGGCAACATCCGAATGACCGACTTCTTCGGATCATCTTACGCAATCCGATCAACTGTCGCTCCATGGCAGACCAGATGCCGCTTGTCCCCGCTCACGTTCAACCCACACCGGGCCCGGGACGATACAACGAGGGAATCCCGTGCCTGTACTGCATCAAGAATGCAGCCTTGTTCCAGAGTTTGATTCAGGGATTGAATCGTCTGGAACATTGAAGGTACGGAATCGCGAATGAGCCACGAATTCAATCGCGAAGCTGCGACACGGAAGGAGCACTTCGAATGTCAGTTGATCACGCGGGTCCGCTTCCTTTGCTGCGATCCTTGCGAAACTCACTGCGATGCCGGTCGATTGGTAGATTTCTCGCGGGAGCCGCCGCAACACTCTCACTGGCGCAGGGTAGCCTTCTGGCCCAGCAGTTCGCGCCACCGGTTCCAGCGCCAGCCCCGGCTCCGACGTCGCAGGTGCAGAATCTTCAGCTTGAAACACCTGCCATCTCCGGCAAGGTCGATGCGATCCACAGTCCCAATGTGGATCAGATGCTGAAGCCTCAGTATCACCTTGAGATTGAACGTCGGCACAGCCAGCTGGTGATTACGAACAAACGCGTTCGTCGAATCGCTGTGACAGATTCCACAGTCGCGAACTACGTCCAATACTCAGAGAGCGAGATCAGTGTGGTCGGCCTTGAACTGGGCAAGACCGACCTGACACTCTGGTTCGAAGGCGAAGAGACACCTTCGATCTACGAAGTGTCAGTTGTTCGAGATGCCAGCCTGGAAGAGCAACGCACGATCGACTTTGGAAAGCTCGAACGTCGCCTGAAGGTACTCTATCCGAACTCAACCTGTGCCCTGATTCCCGTCGGTGCTCAGGTTCTGGTTCGAGGCATGGCGTACGACGCTGAAGAAGCACAGAACATTCTTCAGGTTGTGCGAACCGAAGTGTACCGATCCATGGGCCGGTTCAATGACCTGGATAACGGTGCAGGTCTGAATGTCTTCGCTGCTTCCGGTAACCTGGCCGGTGGTGCGGGCGCAGGTGGCGGCAACAACGGTGCTAACAATGGCTTTCGCGACATCCTGATCAACGAACTTGTTGTTCCGGGTGAGTACAACATTACTCTGCGAGTCATGGTGGCTGAACTCAATCGTTCAGAGCTGCGAAATGCGGGGATCGACTGGCGAGTCCTGTTCAATGATGGACGACACGCCATTGGTTCCAATATGGGTGGAACGCCCAGTACGCTGAGCGGCATCTTCGAAAACGGTGAGATTCAGGTCTTTGTGCGATGGCTCCAGTCGAATGGCTCGATCAAGCTGCTGGCTGAACCTCGACTGACGGTTCTGAGCGGCACTGGTGCCAGCATTCTGGCGGGTGGTGAATTTGCCGTTCCCACAATCATTGGTTTAGGTGGTGGCCAGGCGACTTCCTTCCGAGGATTCGGTACAAGCCTCGTCGTAACTCCAACGGTCATCGATCGCGACCTGATTCGCATGCAGGTTGTTCCGGAGTTCAGTGAACTCAATCAGAATAACTCGGTGAACGGAATTCCCGGGACCAACGTTAAGAGAGTTCAGACGACTGTTGAACTGCGAGAAGGCCAGACCTTTGCAATCGGTGGTTTGATTTCTCGTCAGACTCTTGCGGAAGTGACCCGAGTTCCGCTGCTGGGTGATATTCCCTGGGTTGGTCCTCGCGTCTTCCAGTCGAAGAAGGCGTCCGAAGTCGAAACGGAACTTCTGGTTCTCGTTTCACCGGAGATCGTCCGCCCAATGGAACCGGATGAAGTTCCTCCGGTACCTGGTTACAACGTCACTCATCCAAGCGACGAACAGCTCTGGCACCGTGGTCAGACCGAAGGTCCTCCGGATAACAATGTCTACCAGGTTGCTCCATTCGGTACAGGTCAGATGACCGGAGTACCACAGGGATACAATCTTTACAATCCCGCTGTGAACAGTGGTGGCTTTGTTCCGCCGGCTGGTGATATGTCCGGAGGGTACTCCTCTGGTCCCGTTCAGCCATTCGGCGACACGATGATGCCTCAGCAGGACTACAGTGCTCCTCAGATGCAGTATCAGCCGCAGATGCAGCCTCAGATGCAGATGCAAATGCAGCCACAGATGCAGTACCCGGGAGCACCGATGGGAGTTCAGGGCCAGCCAATGCCAGCGTATCCACAGGGAGCGCCAGCAGGGATGGCACCGGTTCCTGTACCGCAGCCAGCCTCACAGCTCCCTCCTGTTCCGCCAGCACCAAACTGGCCGGCTCAGGGGCAGGTAAGTCCTCAGTCTCAGCAGAAGCCATCCATGCTGACACGCATGGGGTCAGCATTCCGACGAGACAATGCTCCGAACGGCACTGTGAAGAATACAAGCTGGTCACGTTCCGGAAAAAAGTAACGTTCAACACCGATCATTGACCCTGATCGTCTGATCCGAATTCACTTCATCACACGTTCGGTCTCCGGACTGATCGTCTTAACGGACAGGAAGAGCCTGATATGAAGCTCCGAAGATTCCGACGTTCTCCCTGGGCCTTGCTGGCTCTCGGCGGACTCCTCTCCTCAGGATGTGTTTCAACCAACGACTGCTGCAGCAGCTCAGAATGCTGCACGACCTCTGGATGCGACTCCTGTGACACCTGCGACACAGGATGTGGTACCAGCTGCTGGCCATGGAGCAAGAAGTACTATCCGGCATCTCGCTACGCGATTCCGGATGTCATTCCATTGGGCGCTGTCAGCCGTGCTCACTGGCACATGCAGGAGACGAACGGCGAAGCTGCGGACTTTGTGATCTATCGCAACGAGTTCGTGGAGAATTCGTCCGAGCTGACGCCATATGGCCGCGATCACATCATGGAAATTGCTGCCCGCATGCCGTCGGCTCCGTTCCCGGTCATCGTTCAGCGAACGATGAACAATTCTGATCCGGAGCTTGATCAGATCCGTCGCGACATCGTTGTGAGAGTTCTGACGGACCTTGGCAATCCGGACGCTGATCGTCGAACCGTTGTGTCACAGCCATACAGCAACGGCATCAATTCCATGGAAGCCGAACAGGATTACGGTCGGTTCCGAAACGTCCGAGGATTCAACAACTTTAGTGGTGGCGGAATCGGTGGTGGCGGCTTCTAGCCGTCTCCCGCCCCCCAGCTGGTTCGATCTGGTTAGTTAAAGGGCCGCCCCGCGCGGCCCTTTTTTATTGGTTTCGGAATCAATTCGACCCAATTCAGTTTTGCAGGAGAAATTCTGAAATCCGTCCAGGAGTCTCAGTCGTTCTGCGAAAAACGCAATTCCTGAAAGAGCTTAAGGACTTCGAGATCTACGTTGGTGTCGCAGTCCGAATGGGAGAACGGAACAATGAACTGGGGCGCGTTCTTTCTGAATCCGTCTGTTGTCTGGATCACGATCCCTGTGGCGTACTTCCTGATCAGTGGCGTTCAGGAGCTCTGCCGGCAGTACTACGAACATCAGGAACGACTGGCCATGATTCAGCAGGGAATCGTTCCGCCCGACCGTGCTCCCGAGAAGCAGGATTGCTGCGGCTGATCAGAGTTCGCCTTTCCTGTGAATCAGAGCCTTATTCTGCTTGCGGCGAGTCTGCTGCACGCAATTCAGAGTCAAGGGTGTTCCGCCTTCGTCAGGTACCTCCAGGCAGCCAGAGTCCCGCGGTTGTTCTTCGCTCTGTCGACTCCGAGGATGGACGTGGCTTCCGCCGAGCCTTCATGCGCAGATAGGGAGGTATGAAACGGCCGCGATATCCGAAGTGACTGACGTCCACGGAATAGTCCGCTCGTTTCGGTTCCCGGAAATCTTCGATCACAAAGCCTGCCATGCAAAGATCGCCGATCAGCGATTCCAGGCGATGAAGATACTCGGTCGTGCCCACTTCACGGTACGCTGTGTCCTGCATGTTGGGCAATGGCCCCTGATGATAATACTCCATCCCAATCACGAACTGGTGTCGTTCGTTTTTGTGGCTAATCTGCAGGCTGGTTGGTTGCTTGTGCTGCGAAATGTATACCCCGTCATCACGCAGAACGCGTGCAACTTCTGAGTACAGCTTTCTGATGTCGGGAATGTAGCAGCTGCTGACCGGCTGATGGACGATGTCAAACATCTGGTCGGCCAGCATGCTCAGATCTTCCATCGACGTTCGGACGATCTGCACTTTCAGTCCTCGCCGGCGACTTTCCTGTTCGTCCAGTTTCAGCATCGAATCGCTGAGATCCACGACCGTGACATTCGCCCCAGCGCAGGCATAAAGGATTGACTGCCAGCCACCTCCTCCTGCCAGACAAAGTACGTTCAGCCCCGCAACGCTGTCGGGCAACCAGCCACGGCCATCCAGTGTCTTCAGTGGCTGACGGCATTCTTCATCAGTCGCGGTCTTTGCAAAGACACTGCCAGTCTCGGCCATTGTGTTCCACGCGGCCTGATTGGACTTCAGGTGAGTTTCCGGCATCAAGCTATTCCACTTTTCGATAGGCGACGCTATCGAAGCCAAAGGGCATTATCATGACCAGAGTGCGGCAGTCTAACGTGCTTTTGTGGTGCAGGAACGAAGCTCCACAGGCGTCTCTGAGCCTTTCCGGAAGAAATGTCATTACCGATCGGCAGAATGCTCAGGGTTGTGGTGCCTTTCGAAGTTCATTCAGTCGCGTTCGAACATCTGAAACCCACTCCTCGTCCAGTTCTTCCGGCACGGCGGCTACCAGAATCGCCATCTGTTTTTCAACATTCGTGGCGAGGTCCGGCCAGGATTCATGTCCTCCGTCCTGGTCCAGTTCCGCAGCTGTCAGCAATGCGTCGACATAAGGTTCCCGGTCTTGCGATTCAAGATGCGACGAGCCATCAAGCATGGCATACAACGAGATTGCTCGAGCCAGACAGCCACGAATTTCACGCTCTGGACTTTCAAGGACAGCGTGAAGGAGACCGAGTTCAGAGTAGAGCCTTGCCTGTTCTACTCGCGCGTAGACATCATCTCTTGCGACCGACAGGCGCTTCTCCACGATCGTCAGATCCGCCTGAAGCAGTCGCAGCAGAGATTCGTAATCTTCTTCAATCTCGCGACCTTGAATCCAGGTACCAAGTGTTTCATGTATGACCGAAAAATCGGTGCTGTCGGCCTTTGCCTTCTCGGCCAGAACTGTCACCGCCTGCTGAAACTGGATGTCCGCTTCTTCGGCTTCCGGTGACGCCTGGAAATCCAGTTCCGACACAAGTCGCTCTTTCAGGACCAGATGAGTCATTGAAAGATCCAGATTGTCGGGATCCTTCGGGAGCAACTCTTCAAGACGTTTCAGTGACGCCTTCAACACTCGCAGCGCGTCTGCATCTCGCCCTCGCTGCGACAGCCGAAGATACTGAAGATCGATCGCGCCTGCCCAAAGGGAACGAACTTCTGAACATTCCTGCGAAGTTCCATCCAGCAGTGGCTCACATGTTTTCAGGCACTCTTCAATCAGTGGCGTGGCTTTGCGAGGACGCTCCAGATCCAGCAAGGCCTGGCCTTCGTTCAGCAGAGATTCTGCCAGCAGTCGAGTTGACGGTTCGCCGGGTGCCAGTGTCACAAGAGTCCGTGCCGTCTCCGTGGCTTCACGCAGCCATGTTCCTTCTGCAGACTCCGGAACATCCACATCCGCGGTTTCATCAAGAATCCAGAGGTTCTCAATCAGGCCACGAAGTGCTGTCACGTCCTTTGGATGCTTACGAAGCCATGCTCGAAGAATACCGTCTGCCTGTGTCAGGCATTGCATGGCTTCCTGGTCTTCGCCAACGCGACTTAGGATCTCGCCCATGCGACGCAGGGCTTCGGCGGAGGCAAGATTCTCCGGGTCTTCCCCGGTGCCGCTCTGCTGAACCCGACGCAGTCCATCCAGCGCGATTTGAAGCGACTGCTTCTGCAGTTCATCCAGATCAACATCGTCTCGGTCGAAACCCTGCTGCAGCTGAAACACAAGTCGCTGCAGTGTCTCAAGTGCCTCGTTGCGCTGCTGAGCCGCAGACTGAGCATACCTCGCGACTTCTTCACTCGATCGCTTCAGCTGGATGTTCGACCACAACAGAACGCACGGAATAATCAGCAACAAAATCAGGATCGCTGCTGACAAAAAAGACACAGTGGAATTTCGACGACACCAGCGCCAGGCTCGTTCAAGACGCGAGACCGGACGCGAAAGAATCGGTCGGCCGCTCTCCCAGCGTTCCAGCTCATCGATCAGCTCCCGTGCCGTCTGAAACCGGCTGCCCGGATTCTTCTGCAACAGCCTGAGACAGATCGTTTCAACGTCTTTCGGAATCGATTCACTGTAATCTCGCAGAGGCCGCGCTTCGTGGTGACTGATCTGCAGCAGCGTCTTGCGCACGGTGCCTCGAAACGGAACTTCGCCGGCCAGCATTTCGTACATCACAACGCCCAGGGCATACAAATCCGTACGAGCATCGACGGAGCCAGGCGAAGTAATCTGTTCGGGACTCATGTAGGCGGGCGTGCCCACCAGAGTTCCCTCCTGTGTCATTCGCGTTGTTGACTCGTCTTCAATCGCGAGCCCGAAGTCCGTCAGCTTCACGTGACTACTCTGGTCCAGCAGGATGTTCGATGGCTTGATGTCGCGATGAATCATGCCGGCCTGATGAGCAGCCTCCAGACCGTTGGCAGCCTGCTTCAATATCTGCACAGCCTTCTTCGCTGACAGCTGCCTTTCCGAATCCAGATGGTCCTTCAGCGAACGACCGTCAACGTACTCAAGCACAAGATACGGAGTCTTCTGAGAGTTCTCTTCAACGTGCAGGACCTGAACAACATGAGGACTCTTCAAGGCCGCGCCGAGCCTGGCTTCACGAAGAAAACGACTCCGAGCCGATTCGGAGATCATCAGCTGTGGATGCAGCACTTTGATCGCCACCGTCCGCCGAAGCACCATGTCCGTCGCGCGAAACAGTGTTCCCTGCGCACCGGAAGCGACCTTTTCCTGAACCGCGTAAGAGCCCAGCCACCCAAGCGGCGCGGTGCTGTCGGGACTCCGCATCAAAGGCAGATTTGTCCCTGTCAGAAAAGTGCTGTTCTCTGAAGTCGTCCCGTCACTTCGCTGCTCTGGCGGCGTTTGAGCCAGCTTCCGCATCAACTCGCGCATGACCGCGCTTTTCGTGACGTCCGGAATGGCTGGTGTGACAAGACTGGACGTTGTCAGCTGATCACAACTGGTCTGACAAACGGCGCATGTTTCCAGGTGCTCAGCAATCAGTTTTGATTCTGCTGGCGTCAGCTGGTCATCGAGGAACCGGCGGAGTTCACTTTGTGGTGGACACTTCATGCTCATCCTCCTGTTCCAGCCGACGCACTTCTTCCTTCAGCATTTTTAGAACTCGCGACCTTGCGACGTAAACTTCTGCGACCGGCATTTGAAGACGGTCGGCAACAATCGGTGCGGCGATGTTCTCGTTGCTCGTCAGATGCCAGGCTTGCCAGGTCGTTGCTTTGACTCGCAGCTCCACGTTCGCGGAGGCTCTCCTTAACAGTTCCATCTGCCACGCCTGCTCAACTTCCTTCAGCAACTGTTCTGCGGGATCCTGTTGACTGAGAGGATCAAACTGAAACTCGGAGCTTCCGCCCTTCGCTCGTTCCTTCCAGCTTCGCATTAAGTCCAAAGTGACGTTGCGAGTCACCGTTTTTAACCAGGCTCGGAACCGACCTCGCTGAGGACTGTATTCGAACTCGCGAAGTTCTTTGACCAGCTTCATCAGCACCAGTTGAGTCGCATCGGCTGCATCTGGTTCCTGCAGCCCGAATCGGCAGCACCACTGGAAAATTCCCGGCGTATAACACTCAACGAAATCCTGCCACGCCACTGCATCCGACAAGTCCCGGACCCGCAGCAGGAGCGATAATCGTGTGGCAGCAGGATCGTCCAAAGACACTCGTCGTTATCCCATGGATGCAAGAGTACTCAACGCAGCTCCGCGAAGAGTATCCATTGTCCCGGGAATGTGCACCCATAACGATCAGCGACACAAGGTTATCGAATCGGCTTTCCGCCCTCCGCTTTCCACTTTCCTCACCCCCTCCCAAACCGAAGGTTAGGGAGGGGTCGAACGAGCGCCAGCAAGTTCGGGGGAGGGCGCCGCATCCGCCTCAATTATCCAGCATCGATCTCAGGCAACTTGCAAACACTGCATCCAAATCCCCCGACACAACATTGTTCGCAGCAACCGGTGTCGAACCAGATGCGATACTTGTCGCCGACTGCCAGCGAGTCACGCGCTGCTGTCGCACCATCGCCCGGTAAGTCATCCGGTCCACCAACCGAGATCCAGCGACGGTCAGATTCGTCGGCTGTGATGTCGCCACCGTGGTCGCCGCTTTTGATGTCGTCAACTTGCGTCCCGCAGGCTGATCGACGAGCAACTGGATCGATCCGCTCTCTCCGTTATATCCATCCACCAGGATCTGATACACCTGTCCCTTCACGGCGCTGAACGACAGCTTACTCGTGTAGACCCCGCCGTTGACGTTCTCATCATCGTTGGCCTTCACAAGTGTCAGTCCGTTGACCGCAGTTCCCCGGTAAACACCCAGGGTCGTGTCGAATGAGCTGCCTGCTGTCGACAATGTGACTGTTCCGCTGGCCGGTGCAGTCCATGTCCACCACACACTCTTTCCGCCACTGACTCCCAGGACGTTGGGCTCACCCGTTTCTTTCGTCGCCCCGACATTCGAACCTGTGACGGTAGTGTAAGCCCCTGTGATCGGACGACGGTTCGCAAACTTGTCGTTCGACGTGACCGCGTCGTTGTCGGAAATCGTTACTGTCGCAGCACTATTTGCAGTATCCACGGAATAACCATTGCCTGCAGAGACAGTCAGGATGGCGGACTCGCTGCCTTCAGCCAGAGTATCGTCTTTCACTGTCAGAGTGATCGTGGCGGATGCAGCTCCAGCTGGAATGGTGACGGTCGTCGGAATCGACGTGTAGTCTGTTCCGTTTGTTGCTGCGCCGCTCATGCCAATATTGACGGTCAGCGCTGATGTCGTGGAACCAGTTCGAGTAATCGTCCATGAACCCGGGTTCGTTGTTTGCCCGGCCGCTGTTTCCGCTGCACTGACATCCGATGCTTTCACGCTGACAACCACAGAGGGCGTCACGCTGCCAACGATGGAATCGATCCATGACGCAAATGAGTCCACTCGAGTATCGAACGAATGATCGCCGATGCCGGCGGTATCGAGGTCTCCACCGGAAGTGACTCCTGCGACATAATAAACACCTCCGACGTTCAGAAACGCAGGGCCACCGGAATCGCCAGGAGCCGTGTTGCTTTCCGAGTTGTTGTCGAAGTTCCAGCTGATCAATTTGGAACTGACCTGGTCGATTGGAGTCGTGCCGACTCGCTTGGTTCCGAACGATCCGTCATGGCCGGATGTTCCTGTTCCGCTACCACCAAAGCCCACCAGAGTCAGCAGTTGTCCGACAGCCGGGATGGCGCGATAAATGGGTGACGGCGTAACTCCGGTGACCGGTCGATCCAGCTTAAAGATCGCGATGTCATTGGCGCTGTCTGTTCCCAGAGCATTTGCGTTGTAGTTTGGATGGAGAAAGACCTGCGAAGTGGAATACACCGTGTTGCCAATTTGAAATCGTCCCGCAGTATTCGCAACTCCTTCGGCACAGTGTCCGGCGGTCAGCACATACTGGCTGCCAATCAATGTTCCGCTGCCATAGAAACCGCTCGTGTCGCCAACCATCCCAACGGACGTGTACTGAGATGTCACGGTTCCGTTGACGATGCGGGACACTGCGTTGGTATCCACCGCTGTTGCATCTGTGGCAGCCAGCAACGCTGTCGCCGTCATCAACGACCGCACTTCCAGAGACTCCGCCGCAATCGGCTGCAGCTTCGATGCCGACTGTTGCCGACGTGACCGACGTGTCAGGGAACCAGAGAAAAGACTGGAAAGCAAAGGCAAAGAACGCATGGGTGTTCTCCCGGTGTTTCAGAAATCAGACGCTCAAGCCACCGACATCGGCAGCTCATTTCTGAATCACGTACGGGACAACTTTTCAAACCTTGCACGGAAAGGGGAGAGTTTTCAGTATTCAGTTTTCAGTTGGCGAATTCAGTGTTCCACTTTCCGTTCCCCTCCCGCGCAGCGTAGCGAAGCGGGAGGGGTCGGCCGATTAGGCCGGAGGAGGGTTCGCCACCAGGCCATTCGGCGTGCGTCTTAACTTGAACGCCATCCACTAACGAAGCACGCGGCCCCCTCCCGATCTTGCTGGCGCGCGATCGACCTCCCCCAAACGAGTTTGGGGGAGGAGGGTTTTGAAAGTAGTGGACATCAACTGAGTGTATCCACCTCAACCGAACACCACTGTTCCCCTCCCGTGCAGCGTAGCGAAGCGGGAGGGGTCGGCCGATTAGGCCGGGGGAGGGTACGCGCAACATCGCGACGCCACCTCAAATCCCATCCCCATTCACCGTCACTTCCGGCACCTTCACTTCCGTCATCTTCGCTTCAACCGGCTGAGGTGCCACAACCGTCTTGGTTCCCTCTTCACGGCGTCGCAGTGTGAAGTGAGCAAACACGCCGCCGAAGACCGCGCCAAACAAGTGACCTTCCCACGACACCGATTCACCCGCAGTCGGCAAGAGACCCCAGAACAACGCTCCATACATCACAGCAACGAGCACCGAAATGATGATGGCAATCGGCTTGCGTTCATAGATCCCGGCCGCAATCAGGTAGGCGGCCAGTGAGTAAATCAGAACGCTCGCGCCCACATGAATCTGTGATCGGCCGAAGCACCACAACAGAACGCCCGAACCTACAATCAGCGACACAAGAATGCGCCAGGGCGTCCGTCGACTGGCTCGCAGCATGAACAGCAGCACCGTCAGAGGAACCGTGTTGCTGAGAATGTGATTCATGTCACGATGCAGAAACGGCATCGTGAAGACGCCCACAAGTCCGGACGTCGTGCGAGGCTGCAGGCCCCAGTTTCGAAAGTCCCAGGAAGTTACACCCAGAGGAATATTGATGAGATAAATCAACCAGATCAGTCCGACCATCGCCAGGACTCCGATCAGGTTCTTTTTGATTTCCAGTTTCATAGTGCACTCATTTCGCGCGACTTGCCGGGAACATTTGGTTTCGCAAACGAATCCAGACCATCTTCGGATCACAGCGAACGCAGCAAAAGCTCAAGCTGGCGGATTTGTTCGTCTGTCAAAGCCTGTTCCTGGCCGTGATGGCCGGATTTCAGTACATCCGTCAGAGTCTCGGCGTGGCCGTCATGAAAGTACGGGGCTCGCTGGCTGACACCTCGAAGCGACGGCGGATTGAACCGGCTTTCGCCCATCTCATCCGTCATCCCGACATCGTACGACTGGTCGCTGGTCAGAGCAGACCCGGAATGGCACTCTTTGCATCCAACCGTTTCAAAAGTCTGCCGAGCTTTGTCGAGTTCCGTCTGTTCATGTTCGTCGGGATGCTGCAGGGTTCCTGGCGCAGGCTTCAGAGTCCTCAGGTAAGCCGCCAGGGAAGCGATCGGAAGTTCATCCGTCTTGCGTTGAGTCTGCATGGAGATAATGAGCGAGGTCTTGATCTGCTCTTCAAGCTCCGTCTTATTCCCAACCCAGGCCCATGGACCAGTGTCGCCTGTGCCGAGCAGCGAAATGACTTTCTTCGGAGCACCTCGATCTTCATCGCCAAACGTATCCGCGCTCAGGCCGTTCGTGTGGCCATCTGTATGACACGAGTGACAGCTGAACCAGCCGTCCAGTGAAACCGTTGCATCGTAAAACGTCTGCTCACCCTGTTCGGCCAGCGTGAGCTCTCGCTGTGGTCCCAGTGAACACGTCTGTTGCACGGCTGGTGATTCACCCGTGAGAGAAACCATCGTGATGGAATCATCAAAGTGATTGACGACAAAGGCCTGAGTCTCGTCGTCGTTCAAACAAATTGCCTCCGGTCGCTTGCCAACTTTCAGACGTTCGAACGGAAGATGGCTGGCTGTTCGAAAGGCCAACTGGTTCGTTCCGGAAATCAGCAGCAGTGTTGCATCCTTCTTCGTAACAACCATGCTGCCCGGATCGCCGGAGCCGACGGAAGGAGTTCCCAGAGGGTATCGCTGCCGTGAAGCATACGATGATCCATCATACTCCGGTTCTTCAATTGGAGTGTCCGAGGCAGACTCCGTTGGAGCAGAAGTCAGCTGCGCCAAAGGAAGCGAATGCACGCCATTCTGCATCACGACTCCCCAGAAGATCCGTTCGTAGCTGGTGAAGGTGCCTGCATCCAGAGTCTGGCAGGTGATCATCAGCGACTCCGTCTTTGGGTTGATCGCGAGTCCTCGAATGTTATGCCCATACACCGAATGCTCACCGACGATTTTGCCATCAGTGACGTCAACCACAGCCAGCTTTCCCCCAAAGCTGTCGGCAACGACCAGCAGGTTTGCCGTGAGGAATAACAAGCGTCGAGGAGCAAAGGGCAGGGCGACTTCTTTGTGCTTCGACAACTGCTCGTTGGCGCATCGGAGCAAGTCGATCCGGTGTGACCAGAGACAACTGACAGCCACACAGGCCTGGTCGGGACTCACCGCGAGATCCACAGGGTAGGGCGATGTCGCTGTTGTTGAACCGATCGTCATGCCCGCGCCGTCAGGGCTCATCGACAGCAACTTCAGGGCACCCTGAGCATCATCCAGGACCAGCAGGGAATCTCCCATCCGTTCAATCGCCGCCAGAGAATCGGCGACTTTCCATTCACCGATGATGCTTAGGTTCTTCTGGTCCAGCTTCGAAACAGAACCGGTTTTCGAGTTCGCGACAAACACACTTCCGTTGATTGCAACCAGATCAATCGGAGCACGATACGTTGCCGTCTCTCGATTCACCGCCGCAGGAGCTTCCGCTTGATCACCCGCGTAGAGTTCTCCCAAACAACTCAGGCAGCCAGCAGCAACCAGCAGTCGAACTGTCAGCCAGCAGGCAGGTGAAGCAGACATTGGCGGGACCCGAACAAAGCCGAGGAATAAAACGCGGACCGCCATTCTAGCCACAAAGCTCAGGCGAGCCAAAGTCGTTGTTCGCTCCGCCGAACAGAACGCCGCGATTCCCCTCCGCTTTCTGCTTTCCTCCTCCCCACCCAAACCGAAGGTTAGGGAGGGGTCGAGCGAGCGCCAGCAAGCTCGGGGGTGGGCTACGCACTAGTTTTCAGTGTTCAGTTTTCAGTGTTCAGGTAAAGCGGAGTGTAGAACGATTGTCCCCAATCGTTTCCATTCGCCGCCTCTCATCCGGCTTTCCGCTTTCCGCTTTCCGCCTTTCTTCCTCCCCACCCAAACCGAAGGTTAGGGAGGGGTCGAGCGAGCGCCAGCAAGCTCGGGGGCGGGCCTCGAGTAGGTGCCGCTTGCCGAGCGGCACTTTGCGGCTCCGCCGCAACCAGCGCCCTGGAGAGTTTCCATCAGATTGAAGGTAAACGTGGCTCGAATGCGCCGCCGAGCTGGTTCGTTTTGGCCGAGTGGCTTTGGCATCAAGTCCGTGTGAGAACCTTCGTTCTGGCACATTCATCATTCAAGCCCTCTTGCCATTAAGCAATCTCATTTCGATGCCGTTTCCACGTTGGGCTTTGAAGAACGTGGCAACCGACAGGGGCGCTGGTCGCGGCGAGGCCGCGAAGTGCCGCTCGGCAAGCGGCACCTACCCCGGCTTTCCGCTTTCCGCTCTCGGCTTTCCCCCCGCCCCTTCCAGTCCCCGATAAAATCCGGCGCAGGTTCCAATCACCGCGCAGCTCGTACTAACTCAAACACTAAAATCGAAGCACATCCGCAGACCACAAATCTGAAACACGCGAATCATCCATGTCGATCGACATCATCCGCCCCAACCTGACCGCGATTTACCAGCAGATCAGCGACGCCGCGATCCGCAGTGGTCGCAATGCGGCCGATGTGAAACTCGTGGCCGTTACCAAGTATGCGGAATGGTCGTGGATCGAAGCGCTGCATCAGATTCTCTGCAGTAATGAACACAGTGTGTCTTCCCTCCCGGCAAGCGAACAACGTGAGCGACATCCTGGCCACGAGCCGGCAGGCTCCATCGGGTCAAGGGCTATTCAGCCCCCACAACCATCCGACTTATCGGCGCCACTTGGAAGTTCTCTCCCGGCAAGCGAACAACGTGAGCGACGTCCTGGCCACGAGCCGGTAGGCTCCATCGGGTCAAGGGCCTTTCGGCCCTTGTTTGGGGAGAATCGGCCGCAGCAGTTAGCGGAGCGACAGCAGAAGTTGCCGGATGTGGAATGGCATTTGATTGGGCAGTTGCAACGGAACAAAGTCAAGCTGGCACTTCAGCATGCCAGCATGATTCATTCCGTGGACTCCGTGAAGTTGTTGGAACGCATTGCAGTTGTTGGGCAGGAACTGCATCAGATTCCGCGAATCTTGATTCAGGTCAACCTGTCGCGAGAAGAATCGAAGTCGGGATTTGATGCCTCGACGATTCGAGCCGAATGGAATGACGTCCTATCGTTTTCCGATCGAGTCCACATTCAAGGCTTCATGACGATGGCAGCGGAAGCCGACGATCCGGAAGCAGCTCGCCCCGTGTTTCGTGAACTCAGGGAACTCCGCGATGAACTGCGAAACACGGCTGTCTCACAAGCAAAGTGCCTTACGCTGCCTGAACTCTCGATGGGCATGAGTGGCGACTTCATCCCCGCCATCGAAGAAGGCGCCACACTCATCCGCATCGGCAGCCGAATCTTCGAAGGACTGTAAAACGATTGTCCTCAATCGTTTCCATTCGCCGCCTCTCATCCGGCTTTCCGCTTTCCTCCTGCCCACCCAAAACGAAGTTTAGGGAGGGGGTCGAGCGAGCGCCAGCAAGCTCGGGGGTGGGCCTCAAGTAGGTGCCGCTTGCCGAGCGGCACTTTGCGGCCTCGCCGCAACCAGCGCAGTGAAGAGTCTCCATCGGATCGGAGGTGAACGTGGCTCGAAGCCCCCGTCGAGCGTGTTTGTGCGGATCGAGTCGCCATCAAGTTCATACGAGAACAGGTTCGCCTGGAGCCCGTCACGCCCTTTGCATTTTTCAATAACCATTTTGCACTAACCCTTGCGTTCCCGCGCATCGCGGCCAAGCACTACCTCTCGGCTCTCGGCTCTCGGCTCTCGGCTCTCGGCTTTCCGCTCTCCGCTTTCCGCATTCCCCAAACCCCTCGCCCCGACTATCTTTCCCGCAAACCAACATTCAACCACCAGTTCACGACGACAAAGTTCAGGACATGCAGGATCTCGTTCGACAGGAAGTCTTTCAGGCGTGCAAGACCGTGATCGTCAAGATCGGTACCAACGTACTGACCACCGATAACGATCGACTCGACCTTCAGCGCATTCAGTGCATCGCCGATCAGATTCATCGCATTCAGGAAACGGGCCGTCGAGTCGTCCTGGTTTCCAGCGGTGCGGTGGGTTCTGGCATTGGGATTTTGGGACTGAACCGCCGTCCGGAATCGCTTCCCGAACTTCAGGCCGCCGCTGCGATAGGCCAGCCCTCGTTGATGCGAACCTGGGACGACGCTCTGATGCGTACCGGACATCGCACGGCCCAGCTACTGCTCACCGGCAACGACTTCCGCAATCGCCAGCGATACCTGAACGTGCGCAATACGATTCGAACGCTGTTTGACTTCAACGTCGTGCCGATTGTCAATGAGAACGATACCGTCAGCGTGAAAGAGATCGCGGTTGGAGACAACGACCAGCTCGCTTCGATGCTGACGACACTGCTTCCCGATCCGCTGCTGGTGATCCTGTCCGGTATCGCGGGACTCTACGACGGTCCCCCTTCGAACCCCGCCAGCAAGGTCATTCCGCTCGTCGAAAAACCGGACGAATCGTTGCTGGCACTCGTTGCCGCCGAACAGAGTTCTCGCGGGCGAGGCGGCATGGGGTCGAAGCTGCGAGCCATCCTTGCCGCTACAGGAATGGGCGAAACCGTCATTCTCGCCAGCGGACGAAGCGACACGGTTCTCGACGACATTCGTCAGGGGCATTCCACCGGAACACTGTTCCTCGCCAAGGGCGAAACAGTCCCGGCCTGGAAGCGCTGGATAGGTTTCGGAGCGCCTCCGGCAGGCACATTGATTCTTGACGAAGGCGCCACGAAGGCCGTCAGAACATCCGGACGATCCCTGCTGGCCGTCGGCATTCGAGAAGTGCAGGGCGACTTTGAACCCGGAGCCCTCGTGACGCTGAAAACGGAAGACGGAAACGAAATTGCCCGCGGCCTTGCGAACTATTCCGCCGACGAGATTCGCCGCATCCAGGGTCGCCGCTCCGACCAAATCGCCACCGCCCTCGGCCACGTCCCCTTCGGCGAAGTCATCCACCGCGACAATTTGGCACTTGTGTAGAGCGATTGTCCTCAATCGCTCCCCTACAGTAGGTGCCGCTTGCCGAGCGGCACTTTCGCCGTCAGGCGAACCCCGTTCCTCCTCCCCACCCAAACCGAAGGTTAGGGAGGGGTCGAGCGAGCGCCAGCAAGCTCGGGGGCGGGCCGGGAATTGGTGTCCAGTATTCAGTGTTCAGTTTTCAGGCTTCAGTCTGAGCCAAGTGTAAAACGCTTGTCCCCAAGCGTTCCCCTTCGCCGCGCCTCATCCGGCTTTCCGCCCTCCGCTTTCCGCTTTCCCTCCTCCCCACCCAAACCGAAGGTTAGGGAGGGGTCGAGCAAGCGCCAGCAAGCTCGGGGGCGGGCTGGGCTTTGGTGTCCAGTGTGCAACGCCGCCCCTCATCCGGCTTTCCGCTCTCCGCTTTCATCCTCCGACTACTCCATTTCCCGCATCTGAAAATCCCTATGATCGATACAACTTACCCACTCTCAGAACCGATAACACAACAGTCACTGCGCGCGGCCGACAGAATGCTGTAAGTCTCGCGTCGACAAGCATTTACCGGCAAACTCTGCCGGAGGCTTCATCTTGACAGAGCCCCTCTCAGGTCGTAGTGTTCGGCCTGTTTCGGGCTGAACCCGAACCGCTGGTATCTTGAAGCGAATGGAGTCGCTCATGTCCAACAGTCACCCGCGAGGTTCCTCGGCGGATTCCAATTCTCCCGTTCCTTTTATTGACCTCGTGGCTCAATACGGAACGATCCGCGCAGAGGTTCGAGAAGCGGTCGACCGTTGCTTCGAGACTCAGACGTTCATCCTTGGTGATGAAGTCGTGCAGCTCGAAAAAGAAATCGCTGCCTACTGCGATTCTGAACACGCCATTGGTTGTGCCTCCGGAACAGACGCTCTGATTCTGGCTTTGCTGGCCGCCGGTGTTCAGCCTGGTGATGAAGTCATCACCAGCCCATTCACATTCTTCGCATCAGCCGGAGCCATTCATCGCATTGGCGCGATCCCGGTTCTGGTCGACATCGAACCAGACAGCTTCAACCTGAATCCTGCGTGCGTTGAGCGAGCCATCACGAATCGCACCGCGGCCATCATGCCCGTTCACATTTTCGGACAGTGTGCCGAGATGGAACCGCTGTGGCGACTGGCGGCGGCCTATGACCTTCCAATCATTGAAGACGCAGCTCAGGCGATCGGTGCCGAATACCGAGGCCGACGAGCTGGCGTGCTGGGCACAATCGGCTGCTTCAGCTTCTTCCCGACCAAGAACCTTGGTGGTGCCGGCGACGGCGGAATCATGACCACCGACGACGCGGACCTCGCGGCTCGACTGAAGCGACTGCGAGTCCACGGAGACCTCGGCGGATACAACCACGTCGAAGTCGGATTCAACAGCCGACTGGACGCGTTGCAGGCAGCCGTTCTGCGAGTCAAGCTGCGACACCTGGACAAGTGGACCGAAGGCCGAGCAAAGAATGCGGCTCGTTATGAGGAACTGATTCGAGCCGCCGGACTGGACGATGTCATCCAGCTGCCGACCGTGCTGCCAGATCGTCGCCACGTCTTCAACCAGTTCACGACGCGTATCACTGGCGGCCGACGAGCCTCCGTGATTGCATCGATGAAAGAACAGCAGATTGGATGTGCCGTTTACTATCCAATACCGCTGCACCTGCAGAAGTGCTTCGCTTATCTCGGATACAAGCAGGGCGATCTTCCAGAAGCCGAACAGGCCGCATCGGAAGTTTTGTCACTGCCAATCTACACCGAGCTTCCAGCAGTGCATCTCGAGCGAGTCGTCGAAGGCCTCTGCCGCGCCCTCGACCGCTCCACAACGCTGGCCTTCCCAGTCACCACCCCAGTGCCACAACGCAAAGCAGCGTAAGTCGGGCTCACTGTTTTCGCTTCCTCCTCCCCACCCGCACATCGTGCGGGAGGGGGCGGGCCGCGCTAATGCAGCGGCTGGCAAATAACCACTCAGGCGAGCGGCCGGTGTGAACCGGCCGGTACCTTCGATTCGAATTGAGTCGCAAGCTCAGGTAGTTTGTTTCGACACCGCTTCCTGAGTGTAGAACGCTTGTCCCCAATCGTTCCCCTCACGCCACGTCTCATCCCGCTTTCCTCCCTCCCCACCCAAACCGCAGGTTAGGGAGGGGTCGAGCAAGCGTCAGCAAGCTCGGGGGTGGGCCTGGCTCTGGTGTTCAGTTTTCAGACTGAGCCAAGTGTAAAACGATTGTCCCCAATCGTTCCCGGTTACAGCGACTCCCTCGGCTTTCCGCTGTCAACTTTCCGCTTTGCCTCCACAAAAGCTCGCTTGCGAGCGCACCAAGAACCAAGAACCAAGAACCAAGAACCAAGAACCAAGAACCAAGAACCAAGAACCAAGAACCAAGA
>JAEUII010000043.1 GCA_016795145.1 Planctomycetaceae bacterium | reverse complement strand
GTGTCCGGTGCATCGCCAAAGTCAGACGCCAGCACCAGTCGCTGTTCCAGAAGTTCCATCATCGCCGCCGGCGAGAATGCGTGCCCGAGCTTTCGCTGGCGTCGCTTTCCTTTGCGACTCCCGCCATCCGTCGCCCAGTTCACAATCGCGCGCAGCATCCTGCCTGTGGTCGTCATGGTGCTCATCCCTGAGTCTGGTGGTGAATGTCGAGCGATCGTCTTCAATCGCTTCTACGGTCTGAACGTACGGCGAGCGGGGGATGTCAATCCCCTGATCCTTATGTTTCTGCCAGGTCAACGGTGAAGTCTTGACAGCCATGGACGGCGCATCGGTTCGGCGGAGCGAACCGCGACTCTAGGCGGCGTCTTCGCGGGCAACACCCTGGATGCGTCCTTCCACAAGTCGCACCGTGCGGTGAGCCTGTGCGGCGATGGATTCGTCGTGAGTCACCATGACGATGGTCAGCTGCTGGTTCTGGTTCAGTGAGTTCAGCAGTTCCATGATGCCGCCGCCGGTGGATGAATCCAGGTTGCCGGTCGGTTCATCGGCCAGCAGAATCTCCGGCTTACCAACCAGAGCACGCGCGATGGCTCCTCGCTGCATTTCACCGCCGGACAGTTCCGATGGACGATGCTTGATGCGGTGGCTGAGTCCGACCTGATTCAGAATGCTGAGCGCGGACTCCCGAATTTCGCGTCGGTGTCGCCAGTAACCCAGAATCGAATGGCGAATCATCAGCGGTGTCATGACGTTTTCGAGCAGCGACAGTTCCGGCAGCAGGTGATAGAACTGAAAGATGAATCCGAACACATGATTGCGCAGCTGATCGCGGGCGGCGGGATTCAGGTTGTCGATCCGATTTCCGTCCAGCATCACTTCGCCGATGTCCGGAGAATCCAGCAGGCCCATCACGTGCAGCAGAGTACTCTTTCCGGATCCGCTCTGGCCGATCACGGAAATGAACTCCCCGCGATGCGCTCGCAGACCTGCACCTCGCAGCACCGGCACCTTGTGCTCACCCTTGAAGTACGATTTGGAAATCGCTTCGGCAACAATCAGAGGCTGTGTCATTTTCAGGGTCTCAGCCATATCAGAGTACTCGGTGATCAAAGGTCGATGCAGAACGGTCCGGGTTGTCTGGCTCATCGATGTCTGTCCGGAGACCGGAGAATCATCACTGAACCGTGATCATTGTCTGGTCGTTACTCGTATCTCAGCGCACGGACAGGATGCAGCCTCGCTGCGCGTCGAGCCGGCATGATGCTTGCAAGCACGGCGATCGAGATCGCTCCGGCCGCAACCCAGAAGACCATCCACGGATTGACGTAGGTCGGAATCTCAAAGAAGTAATAGATCTTCTCATCGAAGACTTTTCGTCCCGTGATCCAGCTCAGTGCGTCTTCAATCTCATTGATGTAACGAACAAACAGCAGGCCTATGAAGACACCGGCACTGCTGCCCACGATGCCCAGTCCCAGTCCGTACGACAGGAAGATGGACATCACGCCGGTCGAGCTGGCACCCAGAGATTTCAGGATGCCGATGTCGCGAGTCTTCTCCACAACGATCATGTAGAAGATGGCAAGAATGCCGAATCCTGCGACGGCAATAATCAGGAACAGCAGCACGTTCAGAATGGCGGTTTCCACTTCCACGGCGGACAACAGCAGACCCTGCTTCTCTTCCCAGGTCTTGATCGAAACCATGCCTGGAGGAAATGCTCGCTCAAGTGCTGCAAGAACCTTTGGGGCGTCAGCATAGCTCTTCAGACGAATGTGAATCGCAGTGATGGCCTTGTTCAGGTGCATACCGCGATACTTCTGAAGAGCTTCGATGTTCATCAGGACGATGCTGGAATCGTATTCGCTCATTCCGCTTCGGAATGTGTCGACAACCGTGGCCTGGAACTTTGTGACTTCCGGAGGACGACCGGCTGTGACGGTGCTCAGGATCACATCGTCGCCTGGTTCCACCATCATGATCTTCTGGCTCTTGCCAGTCTCCTGATTGCGGACAAGGAAGCTGATCAATCCTTCGCCGATGTAGACTCGTGCCGGCAGAGGTTCATCACGAACCGCTGGTGCTGACGTCTGCCCAGATGTCAGAAACTCATCCTGTCCCATGACGTCCGTTGATGAGGACGGTGCATCAGCATCAGCTACGATGGCGGCCTGTTCGTCTGACTGCTTCACGTCGAACTGAGGAGCTTCTGCAGGAGCTTCAGGCTGCGGTGCGGCCTCACCGGATTTTGCCGGAGCATTCTCTGCAGGTGGATCTACTGAGGGCAGGGACTCATCCGGTGAGACAGGCAGAAAGTCGGGCTGAAGGTTCTCGTTGAGGTAAAGCTGCTTGCGTTCCTGCACGAGCCGATGATGCTCTTTGCCGGAAGCCGTCAGTTCCCAGCCCAGTGGTTCGTCACGACTGCGAAGGGCAGGGCGGACTTCCTTGCCGTCTTCAACGACTGGATTGTAGCTGTCCAGATAATCCGGCAGCGGGCCGACTTCGGCCTTGCCTTCAGGATCAATCCCCTGAATCTGAATGGGCTGAGTAAAGGTCTCGCCACTGTAAGGATCCGTGAAGGTCAGCATTCCGGGGATTTCGATCGTTGCCGTCATGGCTTCGATGTAATCCCCTGCGGCTTCGCGAACGACCTGCATCTGAGCATCCGAATCCGGAATGCCGGATGTTCCTCGCGATTCGATCACGATGTCTGCCAGGAAGTTATGCAGGCGGTCCCGCATCTCCGTGGTGAAACCGGCCATGACGCTGTTGACCACGATCATTGTGGCCACACCAAGCATCACGCTGATGATACAGGCAAGAGCAATGTACTTTGTTCGCAGATAACGAACACACAGCAGCAGCTTGTACATTCATGCACTCCGTTGCGCAGAAAGTCAGTTCCATCCTCAGGACTGTTGACAGCCGAGCATCTGCTGCGGCTGCCTTGCCTGTCATCCTGTTCTATTAACCCTGCGGAGTTGCCGCGGGGGTCTCTTTCTTTTCCTTCTTCTTCGCTGGTTCGCTCGATTCCTGTTGTTCGTGGCGAGTCAGCGGGAAGAAAATCACATCCTTGATCGCATGGCTGTTGGTCAGCAACATCACCAGTCGATCGATACCAATTCCGAGTCCTCCGGCTGGCGGCATTCCAACCTTGAGTGCTCGTAGAAAGTCATGGTCCATCTTGGCCATGGAATCTTCTTCTGACTGCCCGGCCAGCTGAGTCCTGAACAGCTCCTCCTGGAGCCGTGGGTCATTCAGCTCGGTGTAGGCATTCGCCAGTTCCATGCCGCGAATGTACAGCTCAAATCGTTCCGCGATGGATGGATCCGACTGCTTGCGCTTGGTGAGCGGGCAAATCGACGCCGGATAATCCATCACAAACACAGGACCCTGAAGATGATCTTCAACGGTCTTTTCAAAGACTTCGTTCACGATCACATCGGGATGAACACCGGCCGTTTCGATGCCATGCTTTGCTGCGACTGCCGCAACACCAGCCGCATCGCTCATCTCACAGCCAGCATGTTCGCGGAACAGATCGGCGTACTTGCGTCGAGGCCATGGTGGCGTGAGGTCAATCACATCGCCGTCGGTGCCCCAGGGAATCTGCAGCGTTGATCCAATTGCCTTGACGGCGTTACAGACAATCTGTTCCGTCAGATCCATCATCGATTCGTAGTTGCCGTACGCCTGATAGACCTCAATCATCGTGAATTCAGGATTATGAGTCGCATCGACGCCTTCGTTGCGGAAGACACGACCAATCTCGTACACGCGTTCGATGCCGCCCACCAGCAGTCGCTTCAGATGCAGTTCCAGAGCGATGCGAAGGTACAGCTCCATGTCGAGTGCGTTGTGATGAGTCACAAACGGACGAGCCGCAGCGCCACCAGCAACAGAATGAAGGACGGGCGTTTCCACTTCATGAAACTTGTGACTTCGAAGTGTCTGACGCACGGAATCAATGATGCTGGATCGCTTCAGCATGCGAGCCAGAACGCCTTCGCTGTAGATCAGATCCAGATAGCGCTGGCGAACCAGAATCTCTTCGTCTTTCAGCCCGTGGAACTTCTCCGGCGGCTGAGCCAGCGACTTGCAGAGAATCGTGAGTTCCTTCACGAAGACTGACACTTCACCCGTGTTGGTGCGTCGCAGAGGACCATCGATGCCGATCAGGTCCCCGTCATCCAGTGCGCTGACCAGTTCCCACTGAGGCTCCGTCATGTCGCCTTTGGAGCACAGCAGCTGGATCGATCCCGTCTGGTCCTGAAGATCGATAAATCGAAGCTTGCCCGCTTTGCGTCGGCCCATGATTCGCCCGGCGACTCGGACCGTTTCTCCATCTGAACCAGATTCCGCCGGACATCGCTCTCGCACGGCGGCAACCGGCTGATGATTGTCAAACCGCTGCCCCCATGGGTCATGACCCAAAGACTGGATTTTCTCCAGCTTCTCAAGTCGAGCCAGTTCGAGGCGGTCTGGTTTGATTCCTGAGTTCATTGATGCACGCGTAGACAGCGTGAGCGCAATCCCAGTGGGACGCCTGCTGCCAGAATGAGTTGAGAGATACGGAGATTTTCCAGCCATTTTCGCGGCTGGTGAGAGTGAAGCGGCGAATTCTGCTGGAAACCGCCGTTCCGGTCAATCCCAAGCCAAACCCAGCTCACAGCGGCCAAAGAACCAAGTATTTACCGTCGTTCCACATTGCCTCTGCCTTTTCTCAACCTCCCCTCCCACACGAAGTGCGGGAGGGGTCGAACGAGCGTCAGCGATGT
>JAEUII010000042.1 GCA_016795145.1 Planctomycetaceae bacterium | reverse complement strand
CTGATGCGAATCTCGGCCACCTGAAGATCTCGACGAACCACCCTTCAGGGGATGGGATTTCCGTTGGTCTAAAGATGTATTCCAACTGAGAGCGGGGTTCCCGAAACGAATGAATACAGGTATGTTTCCGTGCCTGAAATGACGTGGATCATTCCACAAGTTTCGATGTGTCTGTGATGGAGCGCGGCGCGCAGGGATGGTTTGCATGTCAGCCAGCCGGATGGTGCCACAGCTTCCTTTCAATTCTGTCTGGCGGCTGGCCTCATGCGCAATTCAACATTTGTGGTCTGCAGTTTCCTCGGCCTGATCTTCCTTGCGGCCTCCCTGATTTGGTTTCCCAAGCCCGCGCCGGTTCAGGCTCCTGGGGAGACGGATTCAACGCCAGAGGTTGTCCAGGGCCCGCCAGGCGGTTCGACGTCTGCGTCCCCGGCTGCTGACAGTTCGACTGAAGCTTCGATGGCAAAGACGGAGGATGCGGATGCAGCGAAGTCCGCCGGCGTCGCGGCCGCTGATGAGAAGAAGTCCGCTGAAGAAACAAAGACGGCAGTCAAATCTGTTCCACGCGAACTTCAGTTCCTGAAATGGCCGAAGCCTGCGGCCGCCTTTGTGCTCACCGGCGAACAGCACGGTTACTTTGAACCGTGTGGATGCACGGCCAATCAGCTTGGTGGTATGACGCGTCGTGCAGGGTTGTTTGCCAAACTTCGAGGACTCGGATGGGATGTCCGCGGCATTGATCTCGGAGGAATTTCCAAACGAACGGGGCCTCAGGCTCAGATCAAATTCGAGACAACTCTCGACGCATTGCGTGAACTGAAATACGTCGCGCTGGGAATGGGTGTTGAAGAACTTCGCCTGGGAGCCGGTGCACTCGTGCCGCTGCATATTACAGATGGCGATGAGCCCATGGCGTTTCTGAATGCGAACCTGGTGTTCTTCGGGGTCAAGGACCTGGGGACTCCGGTTGCCAAACGCATTGTTGAATTGAATGGTCTGAAGATCGGCATCACCAGTGTGATGAGCGACACGATTCGCAAGGAAGTCATTGCAGATGATTCGTCAGAGACAGACATCACCTGGTCCGATCCGAAAGAAGCACTGACGGACGTCATGAAGCAGTTTGATGACGAAGGGGTCACGTTCCGAATCCTGCTGTCACAGTCAACGCTCGAAGAATCCCGTCAGCTCGCCAAAGACTTCCCGACATTCAACGTCGTTGTTGCTGCAAATGGCTTTGGTGAAGGTGAACCGACTCCCGAAATGATCGGGTCTGTTCGGATGCTTCAGGTCGGTGAGAAGGGTAAGGTTGCCGGCGTGATGGCGGTCTATCCTGACGACAAAGACAACCCGGTTCGCTTCGAACTGATTACTCTGAACGGCGAACAGTTTGGCGATGATCCGGTGATGGTTGAAAAGATGAAGGTGTATCAGGAACGTCTCCAGAACGAACGGATCGTGACGGCAGATAACCCCGTCGGCTATGCATCCGGAGCTACGTTTGTTGGAGCGGCCAAGTGTGGCGAATGCCATACAAAGGCCATGGCGGTGTGGGAGAAGACGCCGCATGCTCATGCACTGGAGAGCCTTGATCCTGCGAACAAGCGAGACGGCCACGAGCGGCTTCATGGGATTGTGCGAAAGTTTGATCCAGAATGTCTGGCATGCCATGTGACAGGCTGGGATCCCAAGGAGTATTCTCGCTTCCGCAGCGGTTTCCTGAACGCTGAGTTTGCAGAGAATGACGACGAGCGAAAGCTGGAAGCAATGCTTGCCGGCAACCAATGCGAGAATTGCCACGGTCCGGGCAGTCGCCATGTGGAACTGATCGACGCCGGGCAGACCGAGGCGGCCGCGAAGGAAGTCCGGGTCACTCTGGAGCAGGCGAAGGACGTGACCTGTGTGAAGTGCCACGACGTCGACAACAGTCCTGATTACAACTTTGAAAAGTACTGGGAAGAAGTGAAGCACCCAGGTCGCGATTAGCCTTTCAAGAGGTGCCGGGATTGAGGGATCTTTGGCAAGATCCACTACCTTTATTATCTGCACCGCCCGTGTTGTCGGTTTTCAACGACCACCATGGCAAAGGTCAGCACGGCAATGGCCATGGTCATTGTGTGACGTCGGATCCATTGAGCCAGCTGCTCAAGAAGTGATGGTTCCGGAACGAAGAATTGAGTCGAGTAGCCGATCGGCTTGCTGTACGGTTCGCAGCTAGTCTGTGGGCATGGAATTGGTGCAGCCCATGAATACGGTTCGCCGCGTTCGATGGCGATGACTTCCTGGGGGACCAGACGCTTGCCTGCCAGTTCGGAAGCGATCATGCGAATCATCAGTCGGTCCAGCTTCTCAACGGCGAAGGATGATACGCTCGGGGTTGCGTGAGCATTGCCGACTCCGGAATGGTCGGTCAGAAAGAGATACTGTCCCATGGTCAGCACAGACGCAGTTCGCATCAGGATCTCAGCCGATTTTTCAACGCCGCTGGCACCAACCGGGAAGATACGGACGCCTTTCTGACGCAGGTCGTTAATGGCTGTCACCGCACTGGCTGCTCCTTCAGCATGCGGTGGTGCATCGCCGACCAGGAACATCACACGGGCCGTGTTGGAGTTTCGCCAGTTCAGCTGCAATGCGCTGTGCAGAGCGCTATCCATGGCTTCCGGAAAATCACCGCCACCACTCGCTGTTTGAGCGTCAAGATTGCGTCGAAAGTCTGAAAGAGATTCCGTGAAGTCGAATGAACGACAGACGTATTCGTCGCCCTGATCGCGATAGGTGATGAGCGAGAATCGCTGATCGACGTTTGGGAACATGCGATGAACAGTTGCGGCGATGCTGTCGATCTCCGCTTTCAGATAGTCCAGTTCATCTCCCATGCTGCCGGTCGTGTCGATCACGAGTGCCAGATCCAGCTGAGTCGGCAGCGTCGACTGGGCTTGCTGAAGCACAATGTCCCATTGATCCTGCGGTGTGCGGAGTTCATCGATGACAGCCGTGTCACAACCCGGCAGAAAGACCTGAAGACGCAGCCGCTGCGGCTGTTGCTGAAGATTGTGATTACCGTTGTAAGTCAGCAGCGTTGTGCGTCCGTCGGAACCCGTACACAGGTCCAGCATGACATTCTGCTCATTGTGAGGACTGGTGACGATGCAGCGTGCATGACTGACTGGACGTCCCTGTCCATCTGTGACCTGGAGAACGGTTTGTCGCATGTCGGCTGTAATCGGGAGTCGGCAGTTTGAGACAACGTGTGGATTAGATCGCAGCAGATTCAGGTATTCGTTGTAGTTGGCGACGTCGTCAAAACTGCCGGCCGTCAGCAGTCCCGATTGCATTCCGGATCGAGGCACAAACTCATCTTTTCGATGTTCGTTCCTGGAGCCGGGGGCAGGTTCTGTCAACGTGATGTCGCTGCTCGCAGTGTCTCGGGAATTATGCTCCGGTGTTGAACTGCTGTAAGTCGGTCCGGATGCAGAAGGAGTACTTGTGCTGCTTGTGGAAGGACGGCTCGGGGCAGGGGCTGCAGCGGATTCGTCATAGGAGGGAGTGCTTCGAGCGACAGCTCGGTCGGAGTACCCGGCTCCGCTGGTCGGCATGTCATTGCCAGCGCCGCAGCCGCAAACAAGCCCAAACATGAGTGATGAAGAGAACAACGATGCAATCGGCGCAGAGTACGAACGTCTCAACATGGAAGAACTCCTGATGAAAGTTGATGCCTGATTTCCCGCAGGACCCTGCGCAACGGTAGCGCAGTTGGTGATGCACTGGGGAATCCAGCAAGCAGAGTGGATGCTGAACACATCGAAAAAAGAACGCTGCGACGGGCCAGCGTTCCGCTGACCTGCGTCCTGTGCCTGACAGACAACAGGTGAAGTGCGCATCGCCTGCAGATCGTTCAAACAAATTTGCAGATTTCTTTTCGGCCCGGGTGCGTGGGCCATGAACAACGCCGTTGGTCGCACTTTCGCTGATGTTGAGCTACTCTGTCGGGCAGCGAAAGCCCCTTGCCCGCACGTTATCCCGCCTCTGGTCGCCTTACCTTTCTGGAGACATCCATGGCCCCCCGCCGCCTCTCACAAATGGTCTTCATTCTTTTGGTCGCCGTCTGTACTGGTCAGGCGTCTGTCTGCGCACAGAGCGCGATCAAAGTCGGGCTGGCCGAGGCCGACATCACGCCACCGCTCAAGTTTCCGATGGCCGGATATTTTCATGAGCGGCTCAATGAAGGGACGACAGATCCTCTCAAAGCCAAAGCGATTGTCTTTCGCAGCGATTCCCAGCAGGCCGCGCTGGTGGTGTGTGATCTGATTGGAGTTGCAACAGACTTCGCAAAGGAAGTGAAGACTCGTGCGTCGGAGCAGACTGGGATTCCGGCGAACCACATCATTGTCTCCGCGACGCATTCTCACACGGCGCCCGACTATTCGAAGTCGCTGTATGCCTGGATGGTTCGCAAGACCTCTCAGGACGCCGCGAATGCTCCGTCGCTCGAGAAGGACCCGGAACGTCTGGCCTACATCGACAAGCTGATCACCAACACGGTTGATGCGATTGTGAAGGCGAATCAGGCAGCGGCTCCGGCGAAGCTGGATTCCGGATGGACGGAGCAGCAAACGCCTGTGGCTTTCAATCGTCGATTCGTACAAAAAGATGGCAGCGTCAAAACCTGGGTCGGGCTGGAACATGAAGGCACGGTTCGCTCTGCCGGCCCCATCGATCCGGAGATTCCGCTTCTGCTGGTCCGCGATGAGCAGGGGCAAATGAAGGGGCTCGTCAGCAACTTCGCACTGCATCTGGATACTGTCGGCGGCATGAAATGGAGTGCTGACTATCCGTCGTTTATCAGCGATGTTGTGAAGGAGAAACTGGGGCCTGACATGATCTCCATTTTCGGTACCGGATGCTGTGGAGACATCAATCACGTGAATCCTCGCGGGAAGGAACGCAACAAGACGGACTTCATTGGAAAGTCCCTTGGTGACACGATTGTCAGTGGCGTTGCCAGCCTCAGTCCCATCGAAGCACCTCGACTTGAAGTGCGTTCGGTGATTGTGCAGGTGCCTTTGCAGGAAGCTTCTCAGGAAGCCGTTGCCAAATCGATCGCGACGATGAAGGCCGTGAATGCTGGCGAAACAGTGGACTTCTACGATCACGTCACCGCGCACAAGACTCTGATGATCGACCAGATGCGCAATCGTCCTCGCTTTGCCAAAGACGAAGACGCCATGCTGGCTCGCCGTGTCACCCATTCGCTCTCCGGCGTCGGCCCGACGATTCCGGTCGAGATCAATGCGATCTGCATCGGACGAGATATGGCGATCGTCAGCCTGCCCGGCGAAGTCTTCGTCGATCTGGGGCTCGCGATTAAGCGAGGTTCTCCGTTCCGAAACACGATGGTGATTGAACTGAGCAACTGTGTTGAAACCTTCTACGTTCCGACTCGTGCAGCGTTCGCAGGTGGTGGATATGAAACGACCAACAGCACCGTGGAGCATGGTGCAGGAGAGTTGCTGGTCGAAGAGGCCCTCAAGATGCTCAAGTCAGCTGCAGAACCTGCGAAGGCGCCTTAGTTGGGGATGCTGGGACGGTGCGCGGGGATATCCACGAAGCTGGTGAAAAGGCTACCAAAATCCTTCAAAGTGCTGGGCGCGGGGCGCGAGGGATCGCGGAGCGATCCGCGACTTTAGTTTGAACCTTTGATCCAGGCCTTCATCAGTTCAATGGCCCGGACGTCGGTTACGTTAGTTCCAATCGGCGGCATTTGGCCGGGGCCTCGTTGAGAGATCCGGTGGAACAGCACCGAGGATTCCGGGTGCGCTGGCTGAATCAGTGCTGCGTCTGGCAGGCTAAATGCGTTGTGCACCGGGCGAGCGCCGAGCAGCTTCTGTTGATCAGGCGTTGCCGTGAATTCCGCGCTGAACTGACTGTTGCCGCCGCCAGCTTCGATGTGGCAGTTGTAGCAGTTCGCGTGCAGATAGGATCGTGCTCGAACCGCGATGTCATGCGTTTCATCGAACGGGTTGACAAGTTTCGTGAGTTCGTCGACAGGCTTTGGCAGAGGACTCTTGAAGTAGCCGAGGTCTGACAGGTGCTGGAGCTGGTTGGCTTCATGATCGCCGTAATTGTGCAAACGATTCATCTGCAGTTCGCTCAAACCGAGAACGTAATTGGCGGCACGGGAGTGACAAACCATGCATTCAGCGCGACTGGGGTAGTGCCAGGTTTGTTTGCGGATGCCGCCGTCCGCCGATGGGTCTCGGATTGTGAACTCCTCATCCATGCCGGCGGTGCTGAGCAGTTCCGCATCAGTCTGAGCGTCGTTCCAGCGGTAGGAGTATCCGACCCATTCGTTGTCCTGACGCAGCATGATGCGAGTTTCGATCCAGTGGCGAGTTTCCGGTTTGCCGGCTTCACGTTCGAGGGCGAAGCTCTTCACAAGGGCTGAGCCATTGGGAAAATTCCAGCCTCGGTTCGATGTGTAGTCGATCTTCTCCTCGCCCGGCACTGCCAGCCAGCGTTCTTTGTGAGCACCATCGGACCAGAGTTGAGCATTCACGGAATACGAAAGCACTCCGGGCACCATCGAATGATTGGCGACCGAAGCAAACAGTCCGGTCTCGCTGAGTTTCTTTGGGAACAAAGTCGGTGGTTGTTCGGGAGTCGGCTCGACTCGATAGAATCCGCCGCCATGGTCGACCACGATCAGTTCGCCCGAGTGATTGACACCGAAGCCCGTAATCTGCAGTGTGGAATCGGCGATCTCGCGATGAAAAGTGACTTTGGTCCCGTCGTGTCGAATCGCCCAGATCTTGCCCGTGGAATAATCACCGTAGATGAAGCAGCCGACGAGATCCGGCAGTTTGGAGCCTCGGTAGACGACTCCGCCTGTCAGACTGCGTGATTCAGAATGATGATGTTCCGCCACCGGAGCCACGATCGGTTCAGCACCTTTGGGGCGAAGCTGATAGAACGGGTGACTGCCTTCCTGCACGCTCCATCCATAGTTTTCACCTCGACGAATCAAATACACCTGTTCCCAAAGGTCCTGACCGTTCTGGCCCAGCCAAAGCTGATTGGACTCATGGTCGTAATCCATACGCCAGGGGTTTCGAAATCCATAAGCCCAGATCTCGGGGCGAGCACCTGGCGTGTTGATAAAGGGATTGTCTGCAGGAATCGAATACGGGGCGGATTCCGTGGGGTGATCAACGTCCAGACGAAGCATCACGGCCAGCAAGTCGTTAAGCCCCTGTCCGGTTTCCAGAGTATCGCTGTCTGTCGTGCCGTCGCCTGTTGGACAATAGAGATAGCCGTCCGGACCAAACGCCAGATCTCCGCCGTTATGTCCGTTGGACTGCCATTCGAGAATCAGCAGCTCGCTTCCATCAACAACTTTGCGATCACCGTTTCTCGCGATGGTGATTCGAGTGATTCGATCGAACTTGTTAGCGTCTTTGGACGGACCGTTGCTGATTACAAAGAGGTATCCGTTCTCCCTGTAGTTCGGATGGAAACAGAAGCCGTAGATGATGCGATCTGAGGGTAGAAGTGGTTCGCTGGAAGAGGCATCCTGCGAATCCGTGAAGACTCGCAGGCCGCCTGGTTCCGGCCAGTCGCCCTTGTGATCAACGAAGAAGATTCGATCTGTACCCGGCTCCGCTCGCAGGTAAACCGGATTGAACAGCGGAAGGTTCTCGTAGGCTCGCACGACACGATAGGGCAGGGGAGGTTCCGGGTAACCGACGAGCTTTGTGTTGTCCCAGGGGACTCGCACCTTGTCATTCGCGGAGACGCGTGTCTGTGCCATGATGAACTGGCAGAGGATCAGCAATGTGACATGCAGTGCGGAAGTCCTGATGAACATGAAGACGGATCTCCGGAGTTTGCGCAGTTGTTGGTTTGGATGCTTCGGCGGGGGGATGATATGTGGTGATGGGGAACGGGTCACGTGGGTTGGTTCTTGGGTTGGTTCTTGGTTCGTCGTTCTTGGGTTCGTCGTTCTTGGTTCGGTTCTCGTGTTTTTGGCAGACGACTGCGTCGTAGTCGTGTTCCACCCTGCGCTCCTAAAAACCAAGAACCAAGAACCAAGAACCATAAACGCCGCTCGCCA
>JAEUII010000030.1 GCA_016795145.1 Planctomycetaceae bacterium | reverse complement strand
GAGGCTTGCCGAGCCAGAAGATGGCAAGCTGGCGACGATACATCTCTGCCGCTTCACCGATTTCCTGAGCAACCGCAGGCGATTCCGCGGTGACTGTAAAATTCACAGTCTGGTAGGTCGCGCCAAAGACTTCGCCACTGGCGAGCAGGGCAACGCAACAAACAGTCTTCAAGCAACGGTTCAGGCCTTGAGCGTCCATGCTCATCCTTCGCGTCTATTCAATAGTGTTCTTTTTGTCCCGTGGTAATCGCTCGATCCATCCAGCTCTTACCACCGCGTTGCTTCGGCGAATTCTGCCGAAGCGGTCTCTTTTTCGATTCGCAAACTGCGGTCCAAAGTTGGTCCGGTGACTCATTTTTGTCTTGAGGTCGTGACACAAGTCCCTGTGGATAAGGAGTTTGTGAAAACCTTGTTGGCAAAAATTCGACGTCAATGAGGATTGTCTCGGGGACCGGCAATTTCTGCAGATGTTACAAGAGTTGTGAATTTTACATCCAGACCACTTTCCGCGATCAACAAGAGTCGCAGACGCTGGCCTCGAATTGTGGAATCACAAGGAAGCCGAACCGCCATTTCCGGGGTCAAACCGTCATTCCCGCGCAGGCGGGAACACAGCACCGCGATTTTGAAACCGCAGATGAACGCGGATTCACGCAGATAACACAAGACAAAAAGGGTCAGAGGACTTGGTGCGATTCCGGGCCAAAGGCCCACCCATTTACCTAGCACGGGCCACTTAGCGCCACTTAGCCCAGGTCCGGAACCGTATGACGGAGCCCAAGTGCGTCAGGCGGTTTCACTGGGCTCTGTCTTCGAGCACTCGTGCGTACACCTCACGAATTCGTTCGGTCATGTATTCATGCCGAAACTGAGGGGCGAAGCGTTCACGTCCTGTGTGTCCCATTCTTTTTCTTGCCGCGGGATCCTGTCCAAGGCGAATCATCGCTGCAGCGAGCCCGGCAATGTCTCGATGTTCCACCAGTAGTCCTGTGACTTCTGGAAGGCAGACTTCGGGGGCTCCGTCGATCCGGAAAGAAATCACCGGCTTTCCTGCAATCAATGCCTGCGGCAGAACCCGCGGCAAGCCTTCCCAGTCACTGGTGTGCACAACGACATCGGATGCATGCAGGTAGTCCGGGACCGCGTCCGGGGCAACGAGGCCAGTGAATCGAAAACGATCTTCCAGCCCGAGTTCGCGGATTCGGTTCTGGTAGTGCTCCGTAAGAATTCCGTCACCAACAAGCAGGAACGTCGCCTGCGGCACTCGCGCTGCCACTTCCGATGCGGCGTCGACGAGGTAGTTGTGTCCCTTCAAGTGAAACAGCCGTGCCACTTTGCAAAAGACAACATCCTGGGGTTCGAATCCAAGGCTCGACCTCACTTCCTCGGGAGGCCTGCGAGGGGTCAGGAAGTGATCGACTTCCATGCCGCTGTAGATGGTCGTGAACTTCTCCCGCGGCGCGATTCCGGCGGCGACGTATTGATCAGTCATTGCATCGCAAACGGAAATGAAATGATCGCACCATCGTGCCGCTCGCTTCTCCGCGAAGCGATAGGCGTGGTGCAAAATCGGATTCTGTCCGAAATGGAACGACGCGCCGTGAATGGTGTGAACAGCAGGCAGGCCAAGCTGTTTTGCCGCGAGCCTTCCAAGGATGCCGGCCTTGGAGCTGTGAGTATGCACGATGTCGGGCGAATACTGCTGCAGTGCCTTCCGAATCGCTCTCAGTGCTTTCCAGTCCTGCAATGGGTGAAGGCTGCGTTTCAGCTCCGGAAGAACTCGCAGATCCAGTCCGCGTTCTCTGGCTCGTTTCTCCAGAGTCCCCTCGGGCCCCAGTCCAGGTCCTGTAATCAGACAGACTTCATCGCCGTGCAGATGATGCTGATCATCGACGTTGAACAGTGTATTTTCCTGTGCGCCGCCGATGATCAGTCGAGTAATGACGTGAGCCGTTCGCATCTGCCGTCTCAGGTCCGATCAAACAGCGGTGTGCTGAAGTAACGTTCGGCTCGGTCACAGAGCAGCGTGACGACATTGGCCCGTGGCCCCATCTGCTGTGCGATCTGAATGCTCGCGACGATATTGGCACCGGAAGATGTTCCTACCAGCAGTCCGTAATCACGATGCAAACGACGTGTCATTGTCATCGCGTCCGCGCTGGTCACCTTGATGTGGTCGTCCAGAGGAGCGCTTCGCAGCAATTCCGGAATGAAACCGTCGGCGACACCTTCGATCATGTGGCAGCATGGACACTCGCCAGCCAGCAGCGCCTGTTCCGCCGGTTCCATGGCATAGATCTTCGCCTTTGGCCAGCGTTTTCGAATGGCCAGCCCGCAACCTGCCAGAGTTCCGCCGGTTCCGAATCCATGGATGAACGCGTCAATCGGACCATCGACCTGCGAAATGATCTCTTCACCGGTTCCGAATTCGTGATCCTGGACGTTGAGCGGATTCTCAAACTGTCGTGGCAGGAAATAACGAGGATCCTCGGCCGCCATCTGCCGCGACATCTCGATGCCCGTCTGATACTTCCCGGCACTGTCGAACAGGATGAGTTCCGCACCGAGCTGTCGGATCAGGCGTCGTCGTTCTTCGCTGGCACTGGCTGACATCAGGATGGTCACCTTGTAACCCATCACCGATCCGACCATCGACAGGGCGATGCCGGTATTGCCGCTGCTGCATTCCAGAATATTTGAATCCGGCTTCAGCAGACCGCGTTTCTTTGCGTCACTTAGAACGTGTCGCGCCAGTCGATCTTTCACGCTTCCGCTGGCGTTTCGAAACTCACACTTGCAGTACAGAGTCACGCCCTCCGGTTCAAACCGGAGCTTGATCATCGGCGTATTGCCGATCAAAGAAAACAGAGCCGCCACCCGCGAATCACGTACGTCGTCCATAGCCAACCTTGAGGTACCTGACAGACCGTCTCTTGCTCACTCGCCGGACGGGGTTCTACCAGAAGTGAAGCAGATTGGACAGAGTTGCATTTGCCCCTACTCGGATGGTACGTCTTGCTGTACACCTGCTAAATCGGTGTTGACCTGCTTTGTCGTCCTGAATTAGCGTGCGTGAGGGATGCGGGTTGCTGGGTTCCAGGTGCTTTTGTTCTGGGGTGCTGAGTGGTGAACGCCTGGTTCGACGGAGCGAACCGCGACTATGACACCTGGTTCGACGGAGCGAACCGCGACTATTGGGATTGAGGCGGGTGAAAACTGGAGTTCCTCAAACTTTCTTCCTGCTCACTGTGGTCCTTTTCCTGGGCCCGGGGTGTTCGGGAATTGGTACGTCCCGGTGGGCGATGGATAACAAAGCTTACTCAAAGAAATACGACGTCCCGTATACAGGCGACGATGTCGACAAGGTTGAGCGGATGGTGAAGCAGTCCGTGGACGCTCGACACGTCGATGGGCAGTCTGGAATCTACACCGGCTTCGCTGCTTCGGATGATCCATTCACGCTGGGGGCCGAAGTTGGATGCTTTGAATATCTGAATCACTCCGTCGAAGGTCGCGTGGGCCTGAAGGGGCTTTTGGGGACGGGCGACAAGGACTACTTCGTTGGAATTGATGCCGGCCTCAGGCTGCAGTCGCCAACTCGGTTCGCTCCGTTTGTCGGGGTTGGCACGTATGTCGGCGGCAATGGGAAATCGGAAGCGGCTGAACACGACCATCTCGACAATGACGATGATGGCTCGATCGACGAATTTGGCGAAGAGAAGGACGTTGCTCACCTGTTTGCTTCGATCTATCCCGAGGTGGGGGCACACTTTTGGATCAATGGTGAGACTCGGCTGACCGCCAGTGCTCAGTATCACCTGACGACGGCTGGCCGTGATGACGATTTCGCCTTTTTCGGCATCTCGGTCGCGAGGTTGATCGGCCATTGATTTGAGGCCACCCGTAAGGACGAACTGATCAGCTCGAGGCGACTCCGACGCAATCCTGCTGTCACAGTCGGTGGGATTTCTGATGAAACGTGCGTGGGTCGCGGTGCAAAAGCGGTCCTGGCGGCTAAACTTCGCCCTTCTGTGTTTGGTGGCGTGTGCCGGCCGCCAAACCTTCGAAAAATCGAACTTTTGCGGGCACCAATACGAACCATCGTCCAATGAAGAAACTGGAAATTGTCCCACATCCTCACCCCGCTCTTCGATGGAAGTCGCGGGAGATCACGAAGATCGATCCCGAGCTTTGTGACCTGATTGAGCAGATGTTTGATCTGATGTATTCGGCCAAAGGTGTCGGGCTGGCCGCGAATCAGGTCGCGCTTCCGTACCGTTTGTTCGTGATCAATCCGACCGGCAAGCGGGAGGAAAAAGACCAGGAGTTCGTCTTCATCAATCCTCAGATTACTCGCCGCAATGGCAGTGAAGAAGATGAAGAAGGCTGCCTGAGTCTTCCGGAAATCTACGGCCCGGTTCCTCGAGCAACTCGTATTGTGGTCGACGCGTTTGACCTGAATGGCGAACAGTTCGAAATGGAGCTGGAAGATTTTCCGGCCCGCGTCGTTCAGCACGAGTACGATCACATTGAAGGAATCATGTTCATCGATCGAGTCGCTCCGGCGGCGATGGTGAAGCTGCAGCCTCTGGTGTCAGACCTCGAGCTTCAGTTCCGAAATCGCCAGAAAGAAGGCACAATCCCGACGGACGAACAGCTGAAAGCGGAACTGCTGGCACTGGAGAAGCTCCGAACGGGCAAGTGAGCCGCACCTGGTAACTCCAAAGGCTGCTGATTGAGTGAGCCGCAAAGCGCTAGCTGCGGGTGATTGTTAGAAGAACACGTGGAAAACACCCGCGGCTAGCGCCTTGCGGCTCAGGTGACGAATCAAAAAACCGTCAATGCCCAGCATTCAGATCAACGAACTCAAAGAACAAAACACATATCGGTAACAGTCATGGCAAACTCATTATTCGATCTCACTGGCGAAACAGCAGTTGTTCTCGGCGGCACCGGAGTGCTTGGCGGCGGAATGGCGTCTGCGCTGGCATCGGCTGGTGCCAAAGTTGTTGTCGTCGGCCGAAGTGAAGATCGAGGACTCGCACGCGTGCGGGAGATCGAGCAGGCCGGCGGGCAGGCCCTGTTTCAATCAGCTGATGCTCTGGACATGGCATCGTTGACAGCGGCTCGTGATGCGATTTTGGCGAAGACTGGATCCGTTTCGATTTTGGTGGCGGCAGCCGGCGGCAACCGTCCCGATGCAACTCTTCCGCCGGGCAGTGACTTCTGCAAACTCTCCAGAGAAGCCTGGAACGGCGTCTTTGATCTGAACCTCGTTGGTGGCTCACTGTTGCCATCGCAGGTGTTTGGCGAAACAATGCTGGCTCAGAAAAAGGGCAGCATCATCAATATTGCGTCGATGGCGGGAATGATCCCTCTGTCACGCGTCGTTGCGTATTCCGCCGCCAAGGCCGCCGTGATTAACCTCACGAAATTCCTGGCACGCGAATGGGCAACACGAGGTGTTCGCGTCAACGCGATCAGTCCGGGATTCTTCCCGGCAGAACAAAACAAGGCTCTGTTGTTTAAGGAAGACGGCAGTTACACCGAGCGAGGAGCGCAGATTATCGGCCACACCCCGATGGCCCGATTCGGCTCGGCGGAAGAACTGGCGGGAGCAGTCATTTGGCTGGCATCTCACCGAGCTTCTTCATTCGTCACCGGACAGAACATCGTGGTGGACGGCGGATTTTCATCCACAACCATCTGACGTTGCTGGTGATCCTCTATGTCCACAACTTCCGCACGCCGTTCGCTCAGGAATCTTCCTGTGAGTCGCAAGGCCGATGCCGCCCTGCGCGAATCTGTTAACAGCGACAATGCAGCAGCCTTTCAAGAATGGTACCTCGACTTTCTGTCGAAGGTCCGAAAGCGCATACGCAAAATCGTCAGTGACCGGCAGGTGCTGGCTCTCTGGTCGGAGAACAGTCTCGAACTGACGAGCCGCGAGCGTGAGCTGTCGGTGAACCTCGATCGAACCAGGGGGTTGTTCGGAAAAGCGAGCGGTTCAAAGTCCGCGCGATCGGCTACGGCCCTCGAAACCCTGCTGTCGCAATGGTGCTCGGACGGAACTGGTCCGCTGGGTTCATGGGAAGCTGTTTGTGTTTCCGAGATGCTGATCCGCGGAGGTCATCTGCTGACACCCGAGACGTTCGCCTCATGTCTCAGCATTGTCGCGCGAGGCATGTTGAACGAGCCACTGGGAGGATTGTTCTCCGAGAGTGAACCGGAAAACGATTCCGACAATCCGCTTCGACAGGTGATCGCTCGTGGTGAAGCACCATTTGTGTGCTCCCTTCTGCTTGAGCCGATCGGCGGCATCGATGCAATTCGCAAGTCAGGGACAGAAGTGCTTCAGTCGTTGCTGAACGCAAGCACGGATGCCGAGGGGATTTTTCATGCGTCGATGATCCCGCAGCTGGCAGAACATCTTGCGCCGCTGACTCGCATCACGATCTGGGCGAAAGTCTTCCGGACGACTTTGTGGGATGACGAACAGGCGGGGCGAATTGACAAGCTGGTGCAGCGAGCATCGATGATGGTTGTGCCTCCGGCCGCGACTGGTGTCGACGCTGATGAATCGTCGTCGGAGAAACTGGAACTGTCCGCAGTGATTGAACTGCTCCTGGACGTGACCGATAACGAATTCGATGCACCAATTCGAAAGCTGATTAAGAAGTCTCGACGACCGGTCAAAAGGATCACTTCACCGGGACGTTATCGAGCACCGAAGGAGGCAGAGGAATCCGAATCAGCAACCGCCGCCGATGGTGTGGAGTCCGACAGAAAGCCAAAGGCCAAAGAGAAAACAAAGGCGAAAGAAGAAACGCCGGAGCTGGCAACTTCCTGGCAGTCAGACACATCGTTTCATGCTGTCCTTCGATCTTCGGCAAAAGGGGATGCCGATGTCATCTCCGTCGACTGGCACACTTCGAATGTTCAGGTTCGAGTGACTGCAGGCGGAGTACCGCTGATCAACGGGGCATGGACCTGGTCGGTTCGGCTTGGTGATGAAGCGGTTGCGGCTCCGCTGTCCTGGAAGTGCAGCTGCTGGTTCAATGATCCGGAATGTGTCTTTTTGGAACTGGAAGCAGAGAACACGGAAGGGCAGCGCTGCATTCGCCAGATCGTCCTGGTCCCGTATGAACGCTTCGCATTGTTCACGGACAGCGTAACGACGGGGGCCAGCGAGACTCGCGTTCAGCTCACGACGTCACTTCCGCTGGCAGAAGGGTATTCCACGGTCGCCGACTCAGTGACACGCGAATTGACGCTCTGTCACCCACCAGCGCAGGTGCGAGTCTTCCCGGTGTGGATGGAAGACGATCGAATTCAGCACGCGCTCGGACAGTTCCGTGAACATGACGGTCAGCTGGAAATGACTGCTCCCGGTCAGGGTGGTGTGACGCTTCCTGTTGCGATCGACTGGCATCCGGAGCGGTCGACACTTCCTGCCGACTGGTGCCGTTTGACGGTGACCGAAAATCGACGCATCGTTGGTGCTCACGAAGCGTCAGGCTTCCGGATTCGAGTCGGTGAGTTTCAGGTGCTCGGTTACCGCAGCCTGAAGGCCGGAACGAACAGCCGCGCGGTACTTGGGCTGCATACGTGGGACGAGACTGTTTACACTCGGATCACCAGGAAGAATGGTCCGATGCGTCCGCTTGTGGAAGTGGAAACACCGGAGTAACACGGCTATCAGGTCCTGGTGCTCCGTCACAACAGCGAAGAAGGGTTCGTCGTTGCCGAGCAGGCGGGAACCTGTTGTTTATGAGCGAGCTTTTAGATGGGTTCGGGAGTGATTTCGATTTCGTTGACCGAATTCTCACGAGCCTAAACGGGGCCGCCCCGCCTGGGCAATGCTGCGAAGGATTTTTTAGCGGAACGGCGCAAGCCGTCCGGCAACTTCATGCCGCAGACTCACCGGAGGGCTCGCGCCCTGCCGCTAGAAACACGAGACCATCTGAAACTTGTAGCTTTGCGTATTCGCGTCCATTCGCGGTTTCGAACCGAATTGCTGGGTTCCAGCCTGCGCGGGAATGACGGCTAAACCGAATTTGTTGATCCAGGGGCACGATCTCAGTTCGGCACGACGACCGCGGGGGCTGCTTCCTGAGTCGCACCGGGGACGCCTTCTGCGCCGGGTTGCCCTGGTTGTGGGGCACCTGGCTGGCCAGGTTGAGGATTCTTCGGCATCTGAGATTCCATCAGCTTTCGAAGCCGTTCCTCGATCAACTGCACGTCGACTGACTTATCGACCTTAAGCACCTGCACCACCGATGATGTGTCAGCGGCTTCATCAAGAGCTTCAATCAGTTCCGTCACCGTCTCCATCAGTGAGCCGGCGGAAGAGATAATCAGGGTGTTCGACGTGTCATCAATTCCGATGGATAGAAGGCCTTTGAAGCGGATCGGTTCTTCTTCGTCTTCACCCTCTTTCTTCGAACCACCCGGCAGAAATGTAACCAGCCCGCTGCTCGATGGGCGTTGATTCTTGTCGTTTGATTCGAGGGCTTTATCGTTGGAACTGAGCAGGTCTCGGAACACGTCCTTGATTGCTGCCGCAACAACGGATGCTCGAGCGTTCTTCAGTCGGAAGATCGTCGTCTCTCGCATCGAACGGCTGTCGGCAGGTTCGGGAACGTCATAAATCGCGATCAGTTCTTCAATCGTTCTCAGCTGTCGCGCATCAGCATCGCGGACCAGAATCGTGCTGGTGAAATTGTCCGAAATAAACTGCGGCTGGCGGCGTTGTCCCAGCGTTGCTTTGCCGCGAGTCTTCTTTTGAGATGGCACGAGACCCCAGAAAGGATCGTAGTCGAGCGAGGATTTTGTTTGTTCGTCGGCCTTGAAGAAGTCCTTTAGATTCAAAGCGACCCATGATGGTGTCGCATACTTCAGACGAAACAGCTTGTAGTTTCGGCGAGGCTGAGCCAGCTGCATCAGTATCGTCTCCATCTCGGCAAGAGCATCCGGATCGCTGCTGGTCACCAGAAGCTTTCCATCCGGAGTCAGCGAGATACGAATAGCGTCGCTGTCCTGTTCTGAGGTTACCGAGCCATTCGCGGCCCTCGTCACAGAGTCCGAAGTCAGTTCATCATTCCCGGATGGCTCGTCGGACTTTTGCGAAGTCTGCACTCCGCGAAAGCTTGTTAGTACGCGACGATCCGAAGCATCCATCGCTGGTGTGTCGTCACCTGAAGGTTGTTCCACAGCGCGTTTCTGCTGAGCCTGCACAAACTCGTCAAAACGGCGTTCCGCGGCACTCGGAGTCCGATGACCATTCCAAATGCGGACTCGACTTCGAGTTTCCCCACGCAGCCTGTTGGTGCGGTCGTTAGATTTCGAGGCGAAGGCGTTTGTCTTCTGCGATCGATCGCGTGTCTGTGAATCCGGCTCCTCCGTCGTTTCCGCTGGCTTTGGGGCGGGAAAATCAAAGTCGATCTTGTTGCCGCGTTTCCAGAACTGTCGGATTCGCTCCTTCATTTGTTCCAGGTCCTCATCCGGAGCAATCTCGAAGACGCGGATTCCTTCATCGGCGGCGTTCGGATCCGGCAGTTCTCCAAGCTTCACCAGCAGCTTGCGGATCTCATCCATCTCGATGTTGTTCGCAAAGACGAGCAGCCGGTTGTTTTCAATGTCCGGTTCAACTCGAAACTTCGGTTCTTCCGGTGCCTGCTGATTCATCATTCCAAAGTCGAAAAAGCCGTAGCGTGACTGCATGGAGTTGCTGTTGTCGTCGGACTCCTGATTCCCCATCAGAAGGCGAATTGTTCCGGCAACGTATTCTGCATCCAAACGTCGCAGAGTGATGACTTCAATATCACGCGACGACTGGTCGAGTTTCTCCACCAGTGTTGTGATGGTCAGATGATCCGCCAGAGTCGCCCACGCGATGATGGATCGCTTCTTCTTGTCGACCTTCAGTACGGTACCCGGATCAAGGTCGCCAAGTTGCTGAAGAAGATCTGCCAGTGTCTGAGGATCGATGGACTCAAGCCGATACACCTTCATCCGGTTGATGTTTTGCAGCAGTGTGGATCCTGGTTCTGCTTCCACATCAATCTGCTCTATTGCTTTTCGAATCACCGCCATCTGATCCGGCGCGGCCTGGGCAAGGATCATGTTTTCCTTCTGGTTGAGGACCAGACGAGTCTCAACCTTTTGACGTGCCTGACCTCCGCCTGCGCTCCCTTGAGCTGCTGCCTGCTGCATCGCCTGTTGCATCTGCTGCATCATCTGCATGACCATGTTCGGGTCCATTCCCTGCATGCCTTCTGCAGGAACTCCCGAAGAATCCTGAATCTTCAACAGGTCCCGAAGCATCCGGATAACGTCTTCCGCGCGGCGGTACTTCAGTCGAAATGCCTGAACCAGTTGCTCTTCACCCTGATCAGACTGTTCTGCTTTCAATAGATCCCAAAGCTGTCGGAGACTGACGGCGGTGTCGATGACCTCAAGTCGATTTGTGCGGCTGAGCTTGTGAATCTGTCCGGCAGAACTGAGCATCGGCTTCAGTTCTTCCACGGCTTCGTCTGCGATCAGCCAGTCGAGATCGAAAGAGACCTTGCAGATTGTGTGGTCAGGAATCGAATCAAGCGCGTCCGGGCTTACTCGCTGAACGATCGCTGGATTGATGTCCTTGGTGCGGACGATCGACATGATCTCACCATTGACGATCATGGTGAATCCTCGCGTCAGCAAATGACGGTTGATCAGGTCCCGAGCTTCCTCCATCGTGTAATCACGAGTCGTGATCAGGTTGAGTGAATCTCCTGGAAGCTCCTGCCAGTCGAGCGACAGTCGGGAAGCATCCGACAGCCACTGCAGAACTGGTTCCCAGGGCTGGCCAACGATATTGAACGTCACCTTGCCGTCAGGGTTCTTTCGTATTTCGCGATCGATCGGCTGAGGCACATACTTCTCAGCAGGAGGTCGCTTAACGGCCGATGCCCCGGAAGACTCTTCGGGCTTCTTTTCAGTTGTCGCAGGCGTCGTGTTTGGAGTCGTTGTTGAAGCAGCGGCGTCGGGTTTTGCTTCGGCCCCTGCCTGGGTCGGATCACTTGGAGAAATTGCCAGGGGTGGCGTAACGACAGTGCCATCCTGGATGACCACCGACGGAGCGGGCATCGCCACCGATTCTTTTTTCACACTGACTTCCTGCCCCCATGCGTGTGCCATGGGTGATGCAATGATCAGCAGGATCCAGACAGACACGCGGTTGCCAGGCACGGTGGAAAACTCCGGCATGTGATGGACACACCGCCCAGCCCGCCAGTCGGGTGAAAAATGCGGAGTGCTGGTTCGCAGCAGAGGCTCAGTGTTGCCTCTGTTGAACCAGAAAATCTGGGGAGAAGTCCCGGCTCAATCTGAGTCAGAATCCTTAAGTACCCCGGATTTGTTTCCCATTCTCACTACATTAAGATGAAAAGCAATGAGCGTCACAAAGATCTGACACAAGCGCTGGCAATCACCTGCACAGATGTCAGGTCACCCTGCGGTGTCCTGAAAAATCACCATTCCCCAAGTTCCTGCTGCAACTCGCACCAGCGTTCTTCCACTTCGGCAAGTTCCTTCCCAACCGCCTCAATCTGGACGTGCAGCTCCATGGCCTTCTTCGCATCCGAAGTTTTCAGCATTTCTGCGTTCAGGGCCTTCTTCTGTTCGTCCAGCCGGGAAATCGTCTTCTCAAGGTTTCTCAGCGTCTTACGCTGCTGATGAACGTCCTTTGGCCCGGTTGCCTTCTCGGCTTTCACAGCGCCCTTTCCGGCCGGCGGCTGAGACATCCGGTTGGTAGCGCGTTCTCGTTCGCCCTCTTCGATTTCCTTATTCACGTAGTAGATGTAGTCGTCGTAGGAACCTGCATAGTTCCGGACTTTGCCGTCTCTCACTTCAATGATGTTCGTGGCGATCCGACGAACGAAGTGACGATCGTGGCTGGTGAACAGCACTGTTCCTTTGTAAGCCAACAGAGCCTCGGCAAGCGATTCGACTGTTTCAACATCCAGGTGGTTACCAGGTTCGTCGAGCACCAGAATGTTGTAGGTTCCAAGCAGCAGGCCTGCCATACACAGACGAGCTCGCTCGCCTCCGGAGAGAACTCGAATCGGCTTCTTGGTATGGCCGCCTCGGAACAGAAGCGAACCTGCTACCGCGAGGCAATCCTGTGTCGTGGAGCCCGGCTTCGCTTTGTACTCAAGATATTCAAGAACCGTCTGATCCTGAGGCAGCGTGGTATACACGTGCTGTGCATAAACGCCGATTTCGCAGCCGTAGCCCCATTTGACTTTTCCAGCCACCGGCTTCAGTGATTCGACCAGAGTTCGAAGCAGCGTTGTCTTACCCTGGCCGTTATCGCCGACGATTGCTGCTCGCTGTTGATGTTCAATTTCCAGTTCAATGCCGGAGACCACTGGTTTGGTGTCATAACCAATGGCCAGGTCCAGACAGCGAACGCACGGTCCCTGTCGAGGCTCCACGATGGGAGCGCGGATGTGAGCGGTTGGAAGATCGACTTCGATTTCTTCCAGCGTCAGGCGGTCCAGCTGTTTCTGCTTGGACCGTGCCTGGCTGGCACCGGTTGGCTTGGCTTTGTTCTTGTCGATGAACCGCTGGAGCTGCTTTTGTTTTGCCAGCACCGCGGCATTGGTTCGTTCCGCGCGGACTTTCTCCTGTTCCAGATGTTCGAGATACGCACCGATCTTGCCGGTGTACATCGTCAGTCGGCCACGGTTAAGTTCAAGCGTGTGACTACACGTCGACGTCAGAAACTCGCGGTCGTGTGAGACAACCAGGCAGGCCGCCGGGAAGTGCTTCAGGAAATGCTCGAGCAGAATCTGAGTACGCAGGTCGAGGAAGTTTGTCGGTTCGTCGAGCATCAGCAGGTTCGGGTCATGAAGCAGCAGGGCCGCCAGCTTCACACGAGTCTGCCATCCCCCAGACAGCTTCTTCACGGGACCGTTCAGGTAGTCGCCCTTGAGTTCGAATTCGGCGGCGACTTCTCCGCACTTCCAGTCCGGTTGTCCGCTGTCACGAATCAGAAACTCGAGCGCGGATTCGCCTTCCTGAAATGGATCATGCTGACGCAGATAGCCGACTCGCAGATGAGGCGAACGCGACACGGAGCCGCTGTCCAGCTCCTCATCCCCCAGAAGGACTCGCAGGAAAGTCGACTTGCCGGCACCGTTGCGGCCGACAAAGCCCACCTTCACGTTTTCGTACAGCGTTACGTTGGCTTCATCCAGAAGCATCTGGTCGCCATAACTTTTGACCGCGTCGGTCACCTGCAGCAATACGGACATGATTCAAAAACTGTGATGTAAAAAGCCTGCGAGATTCTCATTTGGGACGAGGCGGCAGGATAACGGCAAAGCCCCCTTCCTGGCAAAGGGTTCAATGAACCCCCTGAAACAGGGAAAATTCCCAGCCTGAACGACGAGGCATCCCGTTCCGATGCCGACACGGCGAAGATTAGGGCCGACGCAGACAGGATTTCACAAAGCCCTTCCAGGCATTCATTTCCAGCGGCCAGTAAGCAATCGACTGAGCGTACCAAACAGCCGCCTGCATCGGTTCTTTTTCCGCAATGAACCAGGCTGAGGTGCTCCGAACCCGGGCCAGGGCTTTGCGTCGGAAGTTCCACGGAACCTGACGACCACGCGGAGAATTGAGCGCTTCAAGCAGCACTTGTTCTCGAAGATCTTTCATCTGACGATGACGCTTCGACAGGGACCCGGAATGCCATCGGTACAGAATCAGCGGATCGGGAATGGCCTGAAACTGAGCCCCCGCAGCACTGACTTTCAGCCACATGTCCCAATCGTCGACGCCGGCAAACTCCGGTCGGAAAGAACCGGCAGCGAGAAAGACCGAACGGCGAATCATTACGCCGGCCATCGTCAGAAAGTTGTCCAGCAGCAACGCTTCGAACACGTCGCCGCTTGGCATCTGAGCCGGATTGCAGCGAACTTCGCCGACTCGTTCGAGTTCCCCAAAGTTTCGGGCGTTCGTGTAGGTCACATCCGCACCGGATTCCTGTGCCGCCGCCAATTGGATTTGCGACTTTTCCGGCAGCCAGATGTCGTCCTGGTCGAGAAACGCGATCCATTCGTGTGATGCATGCTGAACGCCGAGATTTCGAGCGGCCGCCGGGCCTGCGTTCTTCTGTCGGAAGTAACGGATCCTGTCGCCGTAGGATTCCAGAATGCTCTGCGTGACACCACATGTGGAACCGTCGTCAACGACGATCACTTCCACGTTGACACCGATCTGGCTGAACGCACTATCGATGGCTTCCTTAAGCGGTTGTCCAGCGTTGTAAACAGGGATGACAACGGAAATTGACAGCGACGGATTCACGAAGCCGAGTCCTTGGACGGCGATGTCTCGCCGACTACTGAAGCAAGGTTGTTGTTATTATGGATCCCGAAGGTCATCAGGCTGCGGCTCAGTGGGGCTGTTTCGAGATGTTCAACGCAGGCTATCGTGGTGATTCCGGCTGGAATTCCAACCCCTCACGCGACAAATACCGCCAGTTCCGGTTGGGTCGATCGGCGAAGTTCGTCAGGTACCGGCGTGTTGACTTTTCACCCGAAATTCCGCCGGTTGATGTTGCAGGTGGGAAACACAACAACGGGCGGAAATGATGTCTTTGGGCAACTCAATGTGCACAGACATTCCGTCACCGTGTGGTTATTCGACGGGGCCCCCGGGCAAGTCGAGGTTTGTCACATCAACCTGTTGGGTTTCGCCGTCATTCCCGCGCACGCGGGAACGGCGGGAACCCAGCGATTCGATTCGAAACCGCGAATGGACGCGAATCAGCGCGAATACCGCAAAGCAAGTTTCAGATGGTTTCGTGTTTGTAGCGGCAGGGCGCGAGCCCTCCGGTGAGTCTGCGTCATGAATTCACCGGACGGCTTGCGCCGTTCCGCTACTGTCTCAGCCCGCACGTCCGCGAAGAAGCGCCCGGCGCCGTCACGCTCACGTCGTTTCCGGGACTGAATCGGTACTGATCCGGGACTGAATTGTCCCTGAGTGCTCGAAAACATCGCAGAGCTGCATTCTGGGACATCATTTTTCGCCCTACATGCGCGAAAAGTCTGTTGGACCTGTTGGAAAGTGCCGTGAAAACGACGTTTCGCGGGTCAGTTGATGTGAAAAATCTGGCAGGCTCGCTAATCTCCCGTCGCGATGCCGAGACTCAAATCGGTGGCAGCACGTTCAGGCTGGATTTTCCCGGCACAGCAAGTTGTCACCACGAGAATTCGGCCCGTCGATGCATTACGCAGGTCGTCAACTCAGCAAATCTGCAAACGCCAAGAAGGTCATGGGAACTGAGGGCAGACAATGAGCCAGGGTACTCTCTCCGCGAACAATTCAGAATCACCAACGCTGTTTGGGCATCCAACCGGGTTGTTCAATCTGTTCTTCGCCGAAATGTGGGAACGCTTCTCGTACTATGGCATGCGAGCGCTGCTCGTGTTCTACATGACGAAGGGATTCCTGGGGTATGGCGACAGTCGAGCCAATTCGGTCTACGGCGCTTACACAGCTCTCGTGTATATGACTCCGTTTATCGGGGGCATGCTGGCGGACAGACTTCTGGGTCAGCGATTGTCTGTGATCATCGGTGGCATTCTGATGGCCATCGGACATCTGCTGATGGGCATCAATAGTCCTGCCGCATTTTATGTCGCTCTGTCGCTGCTGATCGTTGGTAACGGTTTCTTCAAACCGAATATCTCGACGATGGTGGGGGAACTGTACCCTGCCGGCAGCAAGCTGAAGGACGGGGGTTTCACAATCTTCTACATGGGCGTCAACCTTGGCGGCGCCATGAGTCCGCTCTTGTGCGGCTACATCGGTGAGAAGTTCGGCTGGCACTACGGTTTTGGCCTCGCCACGCTGGGAATGATGGTTGGACTTGCCGTGTTCGTCGTTCCCAACATCATCACTCAGGCGCTGATTGGAGTGGGCGCGGCGGCTGTTGCAGTGAGTCTTATGATCTATCGACCGGACAATAACGTCGCACTGATCATGCACGGATTCTGTGCGCTCTGCGTCGCGGTCGCGGGACTCATTTCGATCTTTGCCCTGGCTCGCGGTGGTCTCCCTGCGAAAGTTGGGCGACGTGCGGAAGGCCCTGCTTCGTTCGGTCAGATTGGCGCAGTGCTGGGTGGTATTCTTGTTGCCATTCCAGTCATCACGATGTTTGTTTCCGGGTTCTCACTGGTCCGAGCTGACGGGTCGCCATTGGTTCTGATTTCATCGGAGCTCATTGACAAGATCGCAGCGGGGCCAGGCGGAAAGATCCTGTCCGTCGTTGCACGTGAGATCAGTACTCCAGCTGGCTTGATGTTGGGTCTGACGGGACTCGTTTCGTTCGGCTACCTAATCTTCAAAACGACGAAATTGGATACGATTGCTCGCCATCGCATGGTGGTCGCGCTGATCATGATCTTCTTCTCGTTCCTGTTCTGGGCGTTTTTCGAACAGGCGGGAAGCAGTCTGAACCTGTTTGCCGACAGAAACGTCGACCGAGTTTCAGCGCCGAAAGTGGTGACTCAGGAAGACGTGGGTTCGGTCATCCGGATTCAGCCGACTCAGGAACAGCTCGGGTACTCGAACGGTGACACGCCTTTCACGCTTGATCAGCTGACCAAGCTTCGAGATTCGGAGGAGAATGCTAAGAACCCGGCATTCGAAATCGAATGGAAGGTCGCCGCAGATAATGTGGGAATGGGCATCGCAGATCGCAATATGGAGATCGCACCGAGTTCGTTCCAGGCGATTAACTCGATCTGCATCCTTGTGTTCGGGCTGGTATTCAGCTCACTGTGGACATGGATGGCGGCCAAAGGGATCGAACCTTCCACTCCGGTCAAGTTTTCACTCGGTCTGATTCAGCTCGGGCTTGGCTTCGGAGCCTTTTGGCTGGGTGCGTCCATGTGTGATTCTCGCGGTATGGTCGCCGTTTCCTGGCTGATCCTTGGCTACGTGCTCCATTCAACGGGCGAGCTTTGTCTGTCGCCTGTGGGGCTTTCAATGATCACTCGACTGTCACCAAAGATCCTGGTCAGCACGATGATGGGAGCGTGGTTCCTGGCGACTGCACTGTCACAGTATCTCGCCGGGATCATTTCACAGTTCACCGGTGCAGAACACTCCGGTGGTGAAGCGGGTGGAATTCCAATTCCGAAGGACACCGTTTCTGTTTACGGAAATGTCTTCGGATTGATCGCGATCGCCGCGATGACTTCTGGTTTCATCTGCCTGATTCTTGCTCCGATGCTGAAAGCGTGGACTCATCCGGAAGCACCGGAAGATCACGGTGGAGCAGGCGGGCACTAACCAACTGTTGGGTGGCTCCTGTATCGCAACCCGAAACGTCAGTGAGGGATCAAGGACAGCGCTGCCGCAGTCATCCCTCGCTTACGCAGCGGGTTGGGATGAACGACGATTCCTGTGTGACCGCGGCTATCCGCCAGCGGTCGCCGTTCCCTTCAGGAACAGCTGTACCGACTTACGCACTTCAGCTTCCGTCGGCGGCGCGAGTTCCAGAAACGCAGAACACATCATCGGGAACGGTGGCAGCACCAGGCCCAGCAGTCTGCCTGCGGCCCAGTGTGGGTCAGGCAGGTGCAGTATTCCTCGTTGATGCAGTTGCTTCAGATACTCCGCCATTTCACCAAGCCCGCGTCCGAATCCTGTTTCATAGATCAACTTTGCATTCTCCGGGAAGCGACGGCCTTCGGAGACCAGCAGAAAGCACATGCACGCTCCGTCTTCGGACAGAATGATCTGAAGCAGCGCGTAGAAGTACGCGGTCAGCATGGACTCCGGGTCAATATGCTCGGCGTCCAGTTTCGGCAGCGCCGCGAAGACCTCTTCCGCCCGCGTACGAACGGCTTCTTCAAACAATACTTCCTTGGATGGAAAGTGGTTGTAGACCGTCGCCTTGGAAACTCCCGATTTGGCAGTCACCAGGTCCATACTGGTTTCAGCAAAGCCCTGAGCCATGAAAAGCTCACGACCGGCCTCCAGGATCTGACGGCGTTTTTTCTCTGATCGAGTTTCTGTTTCGATCGTGCTCATTTCACT
>JAEUII010000469.1 GCA_016795145.1 Planctomycetaceae bacterium | reverse complement strand
GGCGGCCATGCCACATCCTTTGGCGACCATCTCTGAATGTTCGCGCCACCAACAAAAAAAGACTGGGTTTGAAACCCAGTCTTTCCTCGAATCGGGGCGACACGATTTGAACGTGCGACCTCCTGCTCCCAAAGCAGGCGCTCTAGCCAAGCTGAGCTACGCCCCGGTTTTTGTTTGTTGCTGAACTGGACACGTCGGGCAGGTGCTCGGTTCGGTCCGATTCGGCGAGGCGGGAGTCTAGCGGGGCTGGGGATTCATTGCCAGAGTTGATGGCACGTTTGAGTGGCTCTGTTTCAAGGACGGGAGAGATTTTGCTTTTCCCCAGTCTTTTTCCGGCAAAAACTGCGATCTGGGGCTGTCTCCGACGGCTCGGAGACGGTCGTGGCGGCGGATTTTTGTGGTCATGCGGGTGTTGCTCACGGCATGAGGCCCCCTCCCGAACTTGCTGACGCTCGTTCGACCTCCGCCCAAACGAGTTTGGGGGAGGAGGGTGGTGGCGGCTTTGGAAGGAGATATTCTGGCGTCAGTGGATTCGTGGGCGTTTCGTGGGATGATGGATATCGGCTGGGAAGTCGATGTGTCCTGAGGGAACAAGTGGCTGGTCAGCCGTGTGATACTGGATGAAGAATGAAAACGGCTGAGGACAGCCGTTCTACACTGAGGAGAAGGCGATGAGATCTGTTTTGATGATGATGATTCTGGGGTGTGTTGCTCCGATGGTTGTGGCTGACGACGCTGCTCCGGGCAAGCAGGTGGAAATGAGTCTGTCGACCTCCGATGGAGGCAGCATCGGCTATCTGATGTACCTGCCAAAGAACTACGATCCAGCGAAAGATGCGATGCCGCTGATGCTGTTTCTTCACGGACGTGGCGAATCCAATGGTCCTCTGTCGATCGTCGCAAAATGGGGTCCGCCGATGATGGCAGCCAAAGGCGAAGAACTGCCGTTCATCCTTGTGTCACCTCAGTGTCCTCGCGAAGACTTCTGGTCCAGCCCTGTTCAGGAGAAGCGACTGGTCGAACTGCTCGACCATGTCACGTCATCGTACAAGGTCGATAAGACTCGCGTGTACCTGACGGGCCTGAGCATGGGTGGCTACGGATCCTGGAGACTTGCGGCGGATCATCCTGAACGATTCGCTGCCGTCGTTCCTGTCTGCGGCGGTGGTAAGCCCGAAGATGCCGAGAAGCTGAAGGCTCTTCCGATCTGGGTGTTTCACGGTGACAAGGACGGCGCTGTTCCGATTGCGAAGTCCATTGAGATGGTGGATGCAATCAAGGCAGCAGGAAGCGACAAGATCCGGTTCACGACGCTGGAACACATCGGCCACAACAGCTGGTCAGCCGCCTATGCGACTCCGGAACTGTATGAATGGATGCTGAAGCACACGAATGCTCGATGAGGATCGTCGACGATTTGTGTCTCATGAAGAGCGACAGAAGAAAACTTGGCAGAGGAATTTAGAACGGCTGAGGACAGCCGTTCTACACTGGGGTGCACGTACGAAGTGCGTGTGCCGAAGGCGCCGGAAGCTGATGCCAGGATGTGGTATTGCCGAGCCACGGTGCACTGAAACCACCATGTCTTCCCTTGGGCTTCCGGCCGCTCCGCGACACAGGCTTTGCCTGTGCTACCCGGGCCTTTGTAGAGCGATTGTCCTCAATCGCTTGTTATTGGCGCTTCGAGGAAACGGCTGAGGACAGCCGTTCTACACTGGGATGCTGCGCCAACGCGGCCCCCTCCCGATCTTGCTGGCGCTCGATCGACCTCCCCCAAAACGAGTTTTGGGGGAGGATTTTTTTGGGGGCTGCGATTCGCACGTGTGACGACTACTTGATGTCGTCTCGATCGTTGACTCGCAGGGAGAACTCGTCGCTGTTACCAACAAGTTCCGGTGAGTACATGCCTTCGATGGTCGCTGGCAGTGCATTCATGCGGCCCGGCGTTTCTGCTCGCAGACGGTAGCTGATGCTGTGCTGACCGCGAGCCAGAGTGTTCAGGAAGAAGCTGACTCGCTCATCGCGGAATTCGCGATAGGCATGCAGGCCTTCCCAGACGTAGCCGCTTCGCTGATCATCAGGTTCGAAGCCGCTTGGCTTGTGGTCTTCCAGCAGCAGATATTCGTAATCGTTCTTGCTGTCGATCAGCAGTTCCACTTCAACCAGATCACCGCTGGTCACGGCACGAAGGTCTTCAAGCGGGATTCGCTTGTACTTCGCGACCTTCTGATTGACGAGCTGACCACGATCTCCCTGAACATTGATCTGCTGATCATCGCGTTCCAGGCGATAGAACTTTCGAGTCACCTTCACTTCCAGTCCGGCCGCCTTGATCGCATCTTCTTTTGTGAAGTTGGTCAGGTACGCACTGAAATAGACCGGGCCCTTACCCGTGCGACGTACTTCAATGCTGTGAGCACCAGTGGTGACGGCGTCACCTTCGATGATCAGCGAGTTATCGAAGCTGAACAGATTCTGACCATTGATCTCAACAGTCTTCTGAACCTGACCATCGACCAGAACTTCAACGGTCATCTCCGGCTGGTCTTCTCCCGTCGCCTTAATGTACTCCGCCATCGCTTCGACGATCATCGCCGTGTCACGAGTGCTGTTCCAGTAGGTCGCGTGCTTACGATTGTTCAGCAGGTACTTGACCAGCCTTGAGGCTTTTTCATCTTCTGGCTGAACTGTCACCAGCAGCTTCAGATAGACGGCCATGGCTTCATTGTCACTGCCGTACCAGTACCACCAGTAGTTTTCCGGAAGTCGCAGCCACGCAGTCTGATTCTCTTCGTCCTGAACAAGGAACTGATCCAGGTTTTTGATAACCATATCACGGCGTTCGACATCCTGCTGATAGTGCAGAACCAGGCCGGTCAGTCCCAGACCGTAGGCTGTCAGATCTCCGCGGTCTCGGTACAGATAGTCGGTCATTGCAGGATCATGGCCATCATGTTCGGTCAAAACGAGAGCGACGAAGGCGTCAAGGTTATCAGCCTGCATCTTGTACTCAGCTTTGCCCTTGTACTTGTCATTCTCACGGTGCTTATCGCCTTCGCGGAGCTTCGCGAGTTCACCCTGCTGATAACCCTTCAGCCATTCAACGCCGCGTTCAAGGACATCCGGCAGGATCGGGACATCGTTGTTCCGAGCTACGGTCAGACCGTGAACCACCTGAGCAGTGAGGTGAGCTGACGAACGTTCGCCGTAACCGGAGAACCAGCCCCAGCCACCATCGGACAACTGCATTTCGGAGAGATTCTTCACGCCCTCACGGACGATGCGATTCATCTGAGCATCGTCAAAGACAGGATTGGAGTCCTTACCCAGTCCCTGCATCTTTTTTGCATCTTCGTCGATGCGTTCCTGAATCCACTTAGCCAGCGTGCTGCTGCCTCGGCCGAATCCCGCCGGCAGTTCACGCAGGTCACGCGTCTGCACCTGAGGCGGCTGCCCCCAGTGAGCCGGGTACTTGCCAAGGTACGTGCGCTGAGCATCCAGGTTGGTTCGCTGCTTTGCAACATCGGCAAGATTCACGCCCATCTTCTGCAGCGTCCGCTGAGTCAGCACAGCAGGCAGGAATCGATTCAGTGTCTGTTCGGTGCAACCGTATGGATACTGAACCAGGTAAGGCAGTGAATCGACCATCGCTCCAGCCAGAGACGGGCTGTAGCGAATCTCCAGCCGGGACTTTGAGGCAATGCGATCTTCCGGCACGCGAACTTCGATTTTCGCCTTGTCGCCGTTCGGTCGAATCACGCCCGTGTAGCTTTCCGTCTTCAGAATTCCGTGCACCTGAACCGGGACACGAACTTCCACAGCATCGGACTCTTCGTCCGCCAGAGCTTTCATTCGAATGGTTGTCAGTCCGGAAGCGACTACATCCACCAGCCAGTTGACTCGCACTTCGCCACCGGCCGCGATGGTGACCTTCTGAGTGGCCTCATCCAGAAGCTTCAGATGACCACCTTCGTTCTCAATGACAACCTGGATCGACTTTTCGGTTGAGAGGTAGTTGTGAACGACGGCAGAGACCATCATCTGATCACGCTCGGTGAAGAAGCGAGGCGTCTGCGGACGAATGATCAGGTTCTTTGATGAGATGATCTCTGCATCCCCTGAGCCAACTCGAGTGCCGTTGCCCATCGACCAGACTTTGATTTTCCAGGTCGTCAGGTTATCCGGAACCTTAAACTTCACTTCCACGATGCCATTGTCGTCGGCGTCTGCTGAAGCCACCCACCATGCTGTGTCGGCAAAGTTAGAACGCATGGCGGGCTGAGCGACTTCGCCACCACCGTCGCCGCCCGGAGCACCAGGTGCTGGCATAGCGTCAGCAACCATCCCAGGCGCCGCTGCGGCTGGTGCAGCCATTCCCATGGCAGCCCCTTCAGCCATCATCGCGCGGCCCTTAAACATCATGCCACCGCCGCCGAAGCCACCGCCACCACCCCGCATTCCGCCGAGCAGCATCGGACCGCCAGGTCCGCCTGATCCCAGAAAGACGGGGTCATTTCCAAACAATGGCTGCATCGCTGTTTCGTTGATGAAGTGAACTGGTTGCCCCATTCGCTGCAGCGTCGACATCACGGACATGTGATGAGAACGTCGGACTTCCCAGAAGAACTTTCGAATCTCCGGAATGCTACTGGCCGCCACATATTCGAGGCTCGCATCGTAAACCGACAGGACTGTATTGCCGACAAACGGCTTGCCCTGAAGATCGGTCAGTCGAACCTTGACGGTTGCTTCTTCCCCTGGTCGGAACTTCTGTGCCGAAGGAAGGACTTCAACGTTCGCAACTCGCTGTTCCGGAGGAACGACGATTTCCCGCACTTCATTGAAGATCCGGCCATTTGCAATGGTCACTGCTTCCACGAAGATATTTGGCATGTCTTCGCGGGCAATCTTCAGCTCATACACGGTGCTTTTGCCATCCAGACGAATGATCTCTGGTTTCGGACAAAGTCCATTCATGGCTCGAACGAACAACAGGACGGTGCTGTTCGCCTTGTTCGTGTTGATCTGCAGGCGAACCGTTTCGCCAGGCTGATATTCCCGCTTTTCAGTGATCAGCTCGAGATCATTGAACCGGTATCCTCCACCGTTCTGATCCTGACCGCGGACAAAGAAGACGTAACCGCCTTCCATCTCATGGCCTTCAGCATCCTTGATCGTGACACTGACTCGGAACTGACCAGCCTCAGGCACTTTGAATCGCAGCGATCCGGTGCCTTCTGCATTTGTTGCAGCATCCCATGACTGGACTTCCGTTTCTTTCGGCTGATCGCCGCCAGGATAAGAGACGGAGTACAGAGTGACTTTGCCCGTGCCCTGAACGGACTTTCCATCGGGTGTTCGAGCCTGATATCCAAGCTGAACATCATCGCCGGTTTGATAGTGTCCTCGATCCGTCCAGGTGAAGACCTTGAATGGATCGCGAGCCACAAGAACCGAGCCCGTGCCGATGATTGTTCGACGGGACTTATCTACCACTTCTGCAGTGATCGAGTAGTTGTGGTCGCTGTCGCTGTGATTGGCCAGGGCATTGGCCGTGTCGATATCGATCAGGTAAGTACCGTCGGCACCGATCTCTGCATCGCCTTCAGCTACCACTTCCGGAGGATCCGGACTCCAGTTCCACCAGGGACGAATCGGTCCTAAACAACCCCAGTGGCTGAATCGAGGGTACCACTGATACTCCGGAGCAAACCACCAATAACCAGGAGAATACAGCCAGTCCCATTGAGCCACGGGATACCATCGGCTGTCTTTCTTTGTGCGTTCAACCTTGTAATGCACCTTGCCTTCAGCCACCGGAGCACCGAAGTAATATCGAGCATTAATCCTGGCCTGGATTTTCTCACCGAGCTTCACGGGCTTTTCAGGAGCATCGACCTTCACTTCAAATTCCGGCTTCCGATACTCCTCGACAACGAACGAACCCCCGCCGATCAGGACTCGCTGCTTTTCGGTGACCACCCTGGCCTGGCCGTTCTCCTCGATTGTTCGAGCGACATCGACCTCCTGAGCGATACCAATCTGGTATGTGCCAAGAGTTGCATCGGCCGGAATCGACCACAGACCATCAACACCAGCCCAGCGGTCGTTCTTCGCAGCGACATCCAGGACGATATCGCCCTTTGGATTGCGAATCTGTACCCACGTATCAAGGTTCGCGTAGCTGTTATCGTCGGCGTCAAATCGAGGCTTTCGAGTCCACAGGCGATACTTCACATCGTGCCCTGGTCGATAAACCGGTCGATCTGTGACGGAGTAGATCTTGACGGGGCTGTATTCAAGAGGCTGAAGCTTTTCGGGATTCCAGATTCCTGTGAACCCGTCGAATGCAAACCTACCGTCTTTTGTTCGAGCAATCGCCAGCCACTGATTCTGCGGAATCAGATCATTGGCCGCCGGAACACACAAACCATCCTTATCAGTGCGATCTGCGAACCGGGTCGTCAACAACTTGTGACCGCGGGGACGACGCTGCTGTCCATATTCCATTCGCCATCCAAAGAACTCCATGTCTGCATTTGCGACCGGAGCACCGGAAACAGCATCGGCGACGTAGTACAGAGTCCCGTCTTCAACTCGCTTTCGTGTGATCGCAGTATCGGCGATCCAGATCACCATGCGAGCATCATTGCCATCCTGCATCTTTGCGGTAATCCAATAGGCACCCGCTTTCTGAACAGGAGTTGTCACCGTCAGACCCGCATCAAAATGATCCGCCGGCGGAGTGAGGTCCACATTCCACTTTGCGACAGGAGCGTCAAGATACGTCTCGGGATCATTACGAAGCAGCACCCAGCCGATGTTCTCAAGCTGTGTCTTCTGCCAGTCCACTTCCTCAGGGTCAGACTCAAGATACTTCCGAACATCAAGCAAAAGCTGTTCGACGCGAATCGGTCGCGCTTCGAACGCCGCCTTGCTGCCATTGCGATATCGAATTTCAACCTGAGCACCATTGCCCGCAGGAAAGACACTGGCGCTTTCAAACTGGATCCAGTTTCCGGTGATCTGCTTAACGCGTTCCTGCTGAGCTTTTTTGTCATCACCCGACGTGATTGAGGCGATCACTTTGATGAGTTCGACGGCCTGAGGATACTGATGACGATTCATGCGTTCGTTCACCAGCATCTCAAGAGCCTGGCGTCGCGAACTGTCTTTGCGAGCGATCACATTCTTCAGGATGACGATCGCGTTGAATTCATCCGGCAGGGAAAATCGTTTAACTCCGGTCGTCAGCTTTGCAATGGTCTCATTATCGTTCAGCTTATGAGCCGCCCAGACTCCCGAGTCTTTCGGCGCGTTTTCGCCGCCGTTCTCCGCGTTCTTTGCATCTGGTCGAATCACAGGAGGAGCGCCGATGGCCTGACCGGAAACTCCGAACTCCGACTGCAGGAACCCAGCCCAGCTGAGATCCACTTCACTCTGACGCTTCTCATTATTTGCCACGACCTGAGCCATCGCCCAGCGCCAGCGTTCGCCATCGGACTTCGATGCATCCCATGACTCCGGCATCTTGTGAAAAACCGGATTGCCGTCAGCGTCAACCGGAGCACCTTTGTCTTCCGAGGGCCCCCAGCCAAACCGACCTCGCCCAAATCGTCCCTGGATTTCGAAGTCAGGAAGCACCTTCAGATCCGTCAGTTCCTGCAACCTCCACGCTTCACCACTTTGCGCGGCGGAGCCTATCTGGCTGGCGATCATTGACCAAAGATCTGCCTTCTCTGTCTTCTTGACCGACGGAGTTTCCGCAGCAAGATCCAGCGCCTTCAGAAGCAACTGAAGAGAACGCACGCGGTCTCTGTCTTCGACCGACGCCCACTGGCCGCCACCTCGATGGCCGCCACGTTCAAATTTTCCGCCGATGACGAAGCCGCCATTTTCCATACCGCCGGCATAAAGCTGAGCGGCCTGACGAGTCAGAGCGAAGTGGCCTGGATGCATCTCCAGAGCCTGCTCGATCAGAGCATCCGCTTCGTGGATCGTACCAAGCTGCTGCATGCAGTTAATGGCCTTCGCCAGGTCATCAGACAAAGCGTTGTCTGCGACATCAGCATTCAGCAGAAGCTCCCGATAGATCTTCAGCGCGTCGTTGAAGTTGTTCTCACCGAACAACCGACCCGCGTCTTCTCGCTGATCAGCCGGAGGCCTGTTCATCGTTGTTGCCATCAATCCAGTGGAACCTGCAAGAACAACCGCCGCAAGACACCAAAGTGCAGTGCGCATAAATTGAAACCCTGAAAACGGAAACGTGGATTCGATGCCTTATTTCGAGAGGGACAAAGGACAGTGAAAATTCTGCGATGAATGGGCTGGCCAGTTCGATAGCCAGACACCAGTCGCCCCTGTCACTTTCCCCCCTGCGAAACGCTTCCTGCGCGGCGAATCCGGAAGTTGAAACGTAACCAAAACCCGCATCATCGAACAGACGAACTTCCTTCGACGGCCTGTCACACACTTCGGAGAATTTCCTGATCAGTGACTTCGTCGCTCGAAGTGACACGGTTCCTGGAAAACTGCGACGAGCCGACATCGGGGAGTGTTCCGTGAATTTTGCTCGCAGAATGCTGCACCACTGGAGATTCACCGCATTTTCCAGTGTTTTTACTAGTACGAACCGGTTGTCAAAAATCTGTGAACCTGGCCGACAAGCCTCGCCGCCCGCGGCCCGTCGACTCCATGAGACGCCACGAAGTCAGAGGAAGAGTCGCCAGGTACTGGACAGGAAACGAGCAAGATTTCAAACTCCGACGCATTCCCGCCCGCCTTCGGAGCCCTTCGTGACTCAGCCACAAGTACCCGCCTCCTCAGACCTGGCTTCCGGACAGAATGCTTCGGAAGTGATGTCCGCGTTCAGTGCACAGTCCGTCATGCCGCTTGTGGCGCGGATGACATCACACCCGGTGATGATCTCAGCACGTGACGGCAGCACTGTCTGGGTGAATGATGCGTTTACTCGAGTCAGCGGCTGGGCACTTCCCGAGATTGCCGGAAAGCGACCGGACCAGTTTCTTCACGGTCCTGCAACCGACCCGGACATGGCTCGCCAGGTTGCGAGGCTGACAGCAGCCGGGCAGCCATTCCAGGCAGAGATCGAAAACTATCGTAAAGACGGCAGTCGCTTCTGGATCGCCATCGATGCTCAGCCACTGATCGATCCCGACGGGACTGTCACCGGTTACTTCTCTGTTCAGAGTGACATTACGGATCGCAAGCGCATCGAAGTACAGCTCCGTCGTGAACACCAGCTGCTGAAAACAATTACCCTGGCACAGTCACGCTTTATTGCCGGAGACAATCCGGATGAAATGTACCGCTTCCTTCTGGCAGAACTTCTGGGACTCACAAACAGCGAGTATGGGTTCCTGGGAGAATGTCGATATGACTCCAGCGGGAAACCTTACCTGCGTGCTTCCGCCATCAGTGATGTTGCGTGGAACGAAGGGACTCGCAGGCTCTACGAACAGACGTCGAAAGCAGGCTTTGAGTTTTTCAATCTCAATACGCTGTTTGGACATATTCTGAAGACGGCATCTCCGGTCATCGCCAATTCTCCGCAGTCCGATGAACGGCGGGGAGGTATTCCTGAGGGACATCCTCCGCTCAACAGATTCCTGGGAATTCCCATCATCCACGCAGGAAAGCTGATCGGTGCCGTTGGACTCGCAAATGCTCCGTCGGACTACGGCACAGAGACCATTGAGTTTCTGGATCCTGTTCTCACAGCCATCGGACTTCTGATGGATGCTCATGAGAAAGATGTCAGCCGACAGACGACAGAGCAAACTCTGCGGGAAACGGAAGACTGGCTGGAAGAAACCGGAAAGGTCGCGGAAGTCGGGGCATGGCGCCTCGATATCCGAAACAAACAACTTCGATGGTCTGCACACACGAAACGAATTCATGAAGTTCCGGAGGATTATGAGCCATCACTTGCGGAAGCGATCCACTTCTACGCACCGGAAGCGCGACCTCAAATTGAGAATGCCGTGAGAGAGGGAATTGCGACCGGAAAATCATGGGACCTTGAACTTCCGTTTGTCACAGCAAAGGGCAAAGCCAGATGGGTGCGCGCTCTCGGGCGAGTCGAACGACAGGGCGATGAAGTCGTTGCTCTCTACGGCGCGTTTCAGGACGTGACGGATCGACATAACGCCGAGCTGGAACGAGAAAAACTTCACCGACAGTTTCTGCAGGCTCAGAAGCTCGAATCCATCGGAAGACTTGCTGGGGGCATCGCACACGACTTCAACAACATGCTCGCTGTCATTCTGGGCCACTCAGAAATGGCGCTCATGAGCAACGGACTTTCTGAACCGATCTCCGCACATTTTCGAGCAATTCAGACGGCCGGACAGCGTTCAGCCGATCTCACTCATCAGCTGCTTGCATTTGCACGCCGCCAGCATGCGATTCCGCAAAAGGTCGATCTGAATCGAACAGCTCAGCGAATGCTGCAACTGCTTCGACGTTCGATCAGTGAGGCCATCACCGTCGACTGGCGGCCAGGCAAAGACCTCTGGACGGTCAGCATCGACCCGCTGCAACTGGATCAGGTTCTGACAAATCTGTGTCTGAATGCCCGTGACGCACTGACCGATGATGGTCGCATTGTCATCTCGACTCATAACGAAACGCTGTCCCGAACGACGCAAATGAGATCATCGATACTGCCTGTGGGAGACTACGTGGTTCTGACGGTATCAGACAACGGCACGGGAATCAGCGAAAAAGCTCTGCAGCATCTGTTTGAGCCTTTCAATACGACCAAGCCCGTCGGTCAGGGCACGGGGCTTGGACTCGCGACCGTCTACGGGATCGTGCAGCAGAACGGTGGGGCCATTGATGTGGAAAGCCGTCCGGATGTCGGGACGACTTTTCATGTGTACTTCCCCCGTGCGACGCATTCGCGCAACCCGATGGAGGAGATTCAGGAAGAACCGCTTCGGATCATTCGAAAGCTCTGCATTCTGCTTGTGGAAGACGAACCAGCATTGCTGAAGACCGGCAAACTGTCTCTGGAACAACTGGGACACCGAGTTCTGACTGCCAGGAACGCTGAGACCGCAATGCAGATCCTTCAGGAATTTGGAAAGACGATCGACATCGTCATTTCCGACCTGGTGATGCCGGGAATGAACGGAATCGAGCTTGCCAGACAGATCTGCAATCACCTTCCGGACATTCGCTTTGTTTTCATGTCAGGGTATGGATCAGAAAATGTGGTTCGCGGAATGGCCGAAAAGCAGGCAGTGACTATCCTTACCAAACCGTTTGATCTTCAACAGCTCAGCCGTGCCATCCACGGTGCTCAGAAGATCTGTGGCAGCAATCAGCTCCAGCAGCCTGTTGATTGATCCCAACCCGTTGCGTAAGCGAGGGATTCGTGGATACCTTGTGGCTTCCTTCTCTCACTGACGTGTCGGGCTGCGAAGTGTCACTGAATCAACAACCTGCAAGTTTGCTCATGGCCGGACAGCAAGAATGTCCGAGTACATAACAGGAACGTCGCAATGGCGAAGAATGTGTTTGGCGGTGATCTGCTGGTCTGCTCTGCAGATCCTCTGACGGGCTTTTTTCGAACTGGGCGCTGCGAGACATGCGGTGAAGACACCGGTATGCACACTGTCTGTGCGGAGATGACGGCCGAGTTCCTTGTGTTTTCGAAGCAGGCGGGAAATGACCTGTCGACTCCGGTGCCCGCCTATCGATTTCCGGGGCTTCAGCCTGGTGACCGCTGGTGTCTGTGCCTGCCTCGCTGGCTGGAAGCTCTTGAAGCAGGCGTTGCTCCAAAGCTCGCACTGAAGGCCACGCACATCTCAGCGATCGAACACATTCCGATGGAAGTGCTGCTTGAGTATGCATTGGATGCTGAGGACTATGTCCCTGATCCACCGATGGAAGATTAAGACGGCGGAACGATGCTTCAGCCAGGAAGTCGGAAGACATGAACAGCCCGGTCAAAGTTCGGCACATTGATCACGTCACGCTCGTTGTTCGCGATGTTGAAGCCAGTCGTCGATTCTACGTCGGCCTCCTGGGCATGGAGGAGGTTGCAAGGCCAGCTTTCAGTTTTGGTGGAGCATGGTTCCGGGCGGGCTCAACGCTGATTCATCTGATCGAGCAGCATGATCTGAGCGGACCGGCAGGATATCCTGTCGAAGTCCTGGTTCGATCCAGCAGAAATCATCATTTCGCCTTTGAAGTCGACGATGCATACGAGGCAGCTCGACGCCTGAAAGAGATGGGTGTCCCATTGCTGGATGATGCCAAACGGCGACCGGATGGCGCGATTCAGGTCTTTCTCACAGACCCCGATCACCATGTTGTCGAATTGAGTTCCGGGCCGACAATCTGAGTACGTGCCGAAGCCGTCTGTCGCGGACGGCCAGAGTTTCCTGTCGCGATTCGTCGTCACAGTTACGATTTGTCATCGCGATTCGCCATCGGAATTCGTCATCGCGAAGCTCTGATGGTGTCCAGCCACGCGCGAGCCTTGCTGCGAGCCTCGCAGGGGCGCAGGGTCCAGGCGTCGCTGTGATTGCGAAAGCCGGTCGGAACAATCGTGAGTGAATCGAGTTTGACTCCCGTCATACTCAGGTACTTTCGTGTCTCTTCGGTCTGTGTTCCTTCGCCGCAGATGAACTGCGGGCGACCGTTAAGACGCTGGAGTCGACGAAGTGCAGTTTCCTGATCGCTGGCGGAAAACGGCCACGATCGAACGCCGTCATAATGGCTGCAGGGAAGAAACGCGGTCCACAGGGACGAGGTCGCATCATCGCGCAGGCCCAGTGCATTGCAGGCAATCGCGCCTCTGGAGAAACCCGCAAGTACAACACAGTTTTGGTCGCCGGAGAATCGGGCGTGCACATCGGCCATCACCGCCTTCCAGTAAAGCAGAGTCGCCGCAGGATCATGGCGCGGGGCATCACCCCACCACTGCACAGCCGTTTTTGAACCATCTCCATTCAGGAAGGGAAGACAAACCCAAATCCAGTTTTGCCCTTTTGTGAAGCCATAGCCCATGTGGCAGTCCTGTGGAAGTCCGGAGCATTCATCACCAAGAGCATCGCGATACCCGCCATTTCCGGGCAACTCCACAAAGACAGGCCAGAGCTTTGATGGATCCCAGTCCTGCGGCAGACAGATGACGTAAGGGATCTCCCATCGAGACTCTGCCAGTTTCACAAAGCAGCGCTGGCCGGCCGCTGGTGTGCCGTTTGTCGCTTCAGGCACTGACACATCAGCTTCTACCGTACGCAGGTCCGGAAGTGTGCTGGACTGAGCTGTCACCGGCTGATCCATCACAAACGTCAGTGCGACGAGTGTCATGACAAAGTGTCTGTGCCACATGAGAGCTGCTCCGGCGCGCAACAAAAAGGGGTTGGCAGAAACTGCCAACCCCTTATGTTACTGACGTTCAGATCTCGTTCAGCAAACCGAAGGCCTGCTGAATCCGGGATCTGCTATTTTTTCTCTTCGTCAGACGACTGACGACGGTTCACAACGATCCCTGCAACAGCAGCTGCAGACATCAGAGCGATTGTCGCTGTCTGATCATTTGAAGCAGACTCAACAGACACGACAGGCTGAACCGGAGGCACAGCGACGTTCTCTGCGGCCTCTGCCAGTTCCATGAAGAAGCTGTCAGACGCCCACTCCTGCATGACTGCATCAATTTCAGCCGCCAGATCGATGGCCGGGACAACTGCGACTGCTTCAACAACTTCCGTTCGTTCAGTTTCGACCACTGGATCAATCTGAACAACAACCCCGGCCGGGTGAGCAGTGATGCTTCGGACTGGTTCAGCGTCCCAGTCTTCTACCGTCAGAGCAGCCACGACTGGAACCGACATTCCAAGGTTGGCAAGATCTTCAGGCGAGAACGACGGAAGTGCACCATTGGAAACAACTCTCAGATCGAGCGGCTGGCTCCATGGAAGGCCGTTGCCGGCGGCATCGAGTCCTCGAACCCACCAGCGGTAGGTCTTGCCCGGAGTCAGTGTTGTGGTTGCGGTGTAGTTGGTCGCAGCAATGTTCTTCACATTGATGACGATTGGCTGTGAGGCATCCGTGATGTTCTTCACCAGGATCTCGTAAGTGACTGCTCCCGTTCCGCCTGTCCAGAAGAACGTCGGACGATTGTTCGACGTCGTTCCGGATGGTGACAACAGAGTCGGAGCATTGCCAACGCCGACACTGATCGAGAAGTCCGCCGGGCCGCTCCACTGAGAAATGTTTCCGAGAGCATCGATACCCCGGATCCACGCACGGAACGAACCGTTTTCGAATGGCAGCGTCGTCTGATAAGACGTGCCAACGATGTCCTGGACTCGAAGAACCTGCTTGGCTCCTGTTGTGAGGTTATCGACCCACAGGTCATACTTCACATACTGAGTGACACCTGACCAGGTGAACTTCGGCAGGTTGGTCGAGATTGCTCCGCGTGGATTGATGATTGACGGAACCGGAACGGTGAAGTCCGTTGCGACACTCCATGCAGTCTTCGCACCTGATGCAGCGACAGCCTGAACCCACCAGCGATAGTTGCCTGCAGGCAGAGCTGACGCATAGGTGTACTTGATCGTTGTGGCATTCGCGACATGCGGTACCAGAACTCGAATGAACTGACTGACACCAGTTGACAGGTTGTTGACCCACAGGTCGTACTGGCTCGCCCCGTCAACAGCGTTCCATGTAAATTCTGGTGTCGTATCTGTTGTAATTCCAACCGGAGAAACCGTCGTCGGGCCAACTCGATAATCCATCTGGAACGTGTACTTCGCGCTCCAGAGACCAGCTTCACCATCAGCGGCCAGAGGTCGAACCCATGCTTCGTAGGTGCCGTTCGGCAGGTCAGACGAAGGCGTGAACGATGTCGACGTCAGAGCAGACTGATAGATGATCTTGCTCTGACCACCGACCAGATTCACCCACAATTCGTAGCGAGCTGCATTCATGTTCGTCCAGGAGAATGTTGGACGAACATTCATTGTGACACTCGCAGGAGAAGTGAAGGCAACCTGCTTGATGGTGAAGGTCTTCGAAGGACTCCATGCTCCGACAACACCGTCGGCATCGAAGGCTCGCACCCACCAGGTGAATTCACCGAGACCAAACGAAGTCGTTGCTTCAAGCGATGTGCCCGAAACAGACTGGTTTCGCAGAACCGTTTGCTTGTAAACCGGCTTCGTCTGGCTGACCCAAACGTCGTATCCGAACGCCCCTGGAATTGCGTCCCAGGTGAACTTCGGCGTAATGTCGAAGGTGTCGCCGACCGGAGACGTGAGATTGACCCGAGTAACATCGAAGAAATACGAATCGCTGGTTGTGCTTCCGCTTGAATTCGATGCGGTCACAACAACTTCGTATCTTCCAACTGCAAGATTAGTCGTCGGGGTGTAGGTCGTTGCCGTCAACCCTGAAAGGTCAATCACAGAAACTCGGGTGCCCGTTGTCACATTGAACACCTGCAGACGGTAATCTGCTGGCGAAGCGGCCCAGCGAATTTCCGGTGTCAGGTCTGTTGTTGTGGAGAATGGTCGCTGCACAACGGGCTTCGTCGGAACACCAACAACTACAACCTTGTCAGCATAGCTAACGTTGCCCAGCCCGTCCTTCACAATCAATCGAACCGTAAAGACCGTTCGACTGTTGTCAGTGTATGTGTGGGTGGCGGTAGATCCGGTCGCGTCCTGGGTAAATCCATCGTATGGATCGTTCGGATTGACGACCGCACCAGTTGGATTGAAGTCGAAGTCCCATTCCCATGAAGCGATGACGCCGCTTTGTGGATTGGAATGAGTACTGCCGCGACCATCGAAGGTCACGAGCTCATTTAGTCCCGCTGGGTTCGGATTTGCAATGAAGATCGCAACCGGCTTGTTAACGAAGTGCTCTACCGCCCCAAGGTCGATGGTCACGACTCCGTCACCATTACCCTCAATCAGACGAGGATTACCAATCG
>JAEUII010000452.1 GCA_016795145.1 Planctomycetaceae bacterium | reverse complement strand
GACGTTGAACTGACTCGCGAACCGTCAATGATGTCGTTGCCATCAAACCCCATGACGATCAGGGTATCGGAACCAGCCTGGGTAAACGTCTGGTCGCTAATCTCCAGAACGTCGGAGCCGGATGTTCCGACCAGCAGAGCTGTTTCAAACATCGCCGAACCGCCATCATCATCCGTCGCGATGACTCGAACGGTCCACACCGCTGATGGAGCAGCGCTTCGGTTCACCGTGAACGCATAACCGCTGCCTGTCTGAATCGGCAGCGATGAACCAACCACCTCGGCAGTCCAGATCACTGTGACAATGTCTGCGATGCCCGGATCATTCACCTGAGCATTCAAAAGAACGAGGTTCGGATCAGCATTGGACGCGTCTGGTACTGCAGCCACATGCGGAGCGAGGTTGTTGACCTGCTGAAGGATCGTTGCGGAAGCTGAAGCGCCGTCATCGTCCATGACCGTAACAAGAATCTCGCTCATCCAGTAAGTCACCGGATTAGGGCCGGCCCCGGGCGAAACGCCAATCGCGAATTCGCCGTTATCGACGATGGTGTGAATTGCAGTGAATGTGCGAGTCAGAGAGTCAACCACTGCATAGGAATCAGTACCGTCTCCCCAGAAGATTCGAACGGTATGTGAATCCACCGCCGACTCATCTGTGAAGTTCCCTGAAACTGTCAGGGTATCGCCCTCATTGAGAATCGCTCCCGCAGGCAGAACCACGCCGTTTCGACTAAGCACTGTCGAATTCAGGACCGGAGCGATGTTGTTCACCTGAACCGAAAGAACCGCAGAGCCGTAAGCCGCTGGTTGATCGTTATCAGACACCTCGACCGTGACCACGTAGGCCGCCACGGGGTTACGATTATCAAGATACCTGTGGGTGATTCCTGCGAACGCTGAAATACCCGCTGCAAGGTTCAGGATCGTTGGTGATGAACCATCTCCCCAGTTGATCGTGACCGAGTGGCTGTCATTCACACCAGCATCGACAAAAGCTCCGCTCAGAGTGATGCTGCCGTCTTCAAGAATAGAAGTGCTGGAGGCCCCGAGCGTAACCGAAGAGGGCACTGCATTTGTGACGCTCACGGACTGGGTCAGCACCGCTGGCAGCAGCGGCTCATCATCATCAGCAATCTCAATGGTGACGATGTAGTTGTCCGGGCCCGCTTCCGGATCGTCGACATACTGGTGAGTCAGGCCGGAAAACGAACGTGCTCCAATCGGCAAAGTCACCAGTTGAGTCGTACCGTCACCCCAGTTGATTCGCATCGTATGAACATCGTTCACGCCGGGATCCGTGAATGTTCCTGACAGAGAAACAACACCACCTTCCACAACTGAAGTGGAGCTGAACCCAACGTCCAGCGCTGCAGGCCGAACGTTGCGAACTTCTTCAAGGAACAACCCCAGTGGAGTCGTGTCGGAGAGCCCCCCTTCGTCTGTGATCGTCACGGTCACCCGATAGACATCCGCGGGAGTGGCTGTTCCGTCCTCGTTGGTGTCGTCGGTATATGTATGCGTCGCCGTGAAGGTTGTAACCCCCGAAGGAATCGACACGGACGATATTGTCCCGTCACCCCATTCAATGCGAGCAATGTGGGCGCCCGATGTATCCTGGAATTCACCCGACAGAATCACCGCCTGGCCTTCAAGGCCGGGGCTGGTGATTGTAAATCCATCGAACGATGCCGAAGGTGCCTCGTTCTGTACATTCACGGGGATCGTGCGTGTTGTCGAAACCAGACTGTTATCGCGAATCTCCACCACAATGCTGTAGCTTCCCGCCACCTGATAAGTGTGGCTGAGTCGGAAAGTGTTGTCACTGTTCAGTGCCAGCGACTGCACACCGCCTCCGTCGCCATAATTGACGGTCGCCGTCCATGTGGTCGAATCCGGATCGAAGAAGCTGCCGTCGATCGAAACCGAGTCACCTGTCAGAATAGCCACGGTCGTCTGACTCAGTGAGATTTCAGGCGCAATTTGACTTCCAACTTCCCCTGCCAGCAGAATCGGACTGAATTCCGAGGTGGAACCCAGTGCTACTGCAGTCAAAGGCGTTCCGTGAGTCACGCGGGACGGCGCCGGAATGGTAAAGCGGAAGCGGCTCGCAGTGACCACCCCCGTTGAGACAGTTCGCCCAGCGACAACCGGTCCATAGCTTCCCGTCGATCCATCCAGGTCTGAGACGGAACCTTCCGTCAGCGTTGCGATCAGCAGTTCACCCTGCCCAATACCACCCGCGGTCGGAGAAGAAACGAAGAACTGAACAGTCTTGCCGGCTTCAACAAACCCCTCCAGTGTCAGGTCGCCCCCGGAGAACGTCGCGTTCGTCACAATGGGCGCATTCAAGACCCCGTCAGACTCGGACGGGTCGTTCAGCGTGACACCGATCGGGCCTGCATCGATCCCAAGCAGGACGTTTCCGGCAAACGTGTTGCTGGTGGCCGTGTTGGTTGTTCCGCTGATCCCTTCGAACCGAATACCGCTTGTGGCGGAATTCAGAATTCGATTGCCTTCGCCGGGCAGGAATCCGCCAATGAGGTTGCCCGCAGCTGATGCATCAACAGTAATGCCGGTATTGTGTCCGGCGGAAAGCGTGCCCGTCGCATTGGAACCAATGAGGTTGCCAACAACCGTGGAACCGGCGCCAGCCAGATAGATGCCAACAGTCGGGATCAGTGAACCTTTTCCGACCAAAACGTTGTTTCGGATCGTCGTTTGACCAAATCTGTCAAACACTCCGGACCAGTCATGGCCTATCACAGACTGACCATCGGCTCCCAGACCGATCGTATTTCCTTCAATGACGTTGCCCGCTTTGTTGACTTCAATGCCTCGAAAAGTTCCTGCAATGACGTTCCCGGCTCCAGGGGCACTGCCGCCAACGATGTTATTCTGAGTATCCAGTTCGATGGCGCGTTCGGCCGTTGAAGTGTCGACCGTTCCAGTGATATCCGTTCCGATGTAATTGCCCTGAATGATGTTGCCAGCGGATGCATCGCGGAAGACGTGAATGTGCGACGGCCCATTGAAGAACCGATTTGCGATCCCGGTTCCGCCAAAGACGTTTCGAGCTCCTGCAGTTGTGCCCCCGATTGTGGTCGGGGCTGATGTTGAAAAGATGTGAACGCCGCTGCCTGCATAGGTCGCTGGTCCACCTTCATCGCCAATCAGCTCACGCCCTAGCGGTGTGGTTCCATCCGCGCCAAGACCAAATGTGTTGCCCTGGATTGTCGCATGGCCTCGATACATCCAGACCATTCCGGCAAACAGATTGCCCACTCCGGCCCCCGCAACAGGCGTTGGACCACCAATCAGGATGGACGGATTTGGTAGTGCCGAATTATCGACCAACACATCAAAGTCGCGGTTTGGTACGGCCGTCATGCCGGTGATATTCACGCCGAAGTAGTTACCGGACACCGTGGCGGATTCTGCCGCAACATACGCTCCGCCTCCCAGGTTGCCGGCAACGTAGTTTCGCTGATTGATATTCGAGCCACCGATGGTGACGTTCGTTGAGTTCGCTCGAACAAAGAACGCCTGATTTCCGTTCGGAACGGCCACCATCCCAGTCGCATCAAGGCCCGCATAGTTTCCTGTGAGCGAGATCAAGTCACCGCCCTGAATATCGACGCCGCCGCCGATGTTTCCGCTGATAATGTTCCGTTCCGCGGCCGTCGTGCCTCCGATCGTCAGATAACTCGAACCATTTGATGCCACGATGCCGCCGAGGTTCGGTACCGATGCAGAACCGAGGGCATTCGTACCAAGAAGGTTCCCGGAGATTCTCGTGCTGACGGCGCTATTCAGAGAAATGCCATCGAGAGCATTGCCGCTGATCAAATTGCCAGCCCCTGCAGTCGAACCACCAATCAGGTTGCCGTAAGAAGCCGTAATGCGGACCCCATAGGTACCGTTCGCCAGCGCTGCTGTACCTGCGGCGTTCGTCCCGATGTAGTTCCCCTGCATGTCATTGCCAGCCAATGATCCTCCACCGACCTGATGGATTCGGGCGACTTCCGAAGCCGACAATGATCGGCCGAAGATCGCAGCATCTTCCAGTTTGCCGTTGAGAAATCCGGCAGGCGAACCGCCAGACAGGAACGCTCCCAGGAACAGCGGCGTCGTGGTCGTGACGATCGTCCCGGTCGCTGCTCGAGACGCTGCCAGAAGTCCGTCGACATACAGCTTCATCAATGCGCCGTCATATGTGGCCGCAACATGATGGAACTGACCATCGCGAAGATCAACGGCCGGCGTGAACTGAAGAATGAAGTCGCCGTTGTTGGTATCAACCTGCCAGCGAACCTTGCCGTCAGGTTCCAGCATCACCGCGTAGGAGTCATCGGCCGTGCCTCCGAGATGATTGATTTTATTGATCAGAGATTGATACCCACTGGTCACCGACGCCGTGAACCAGGCACTGACGGACATCGCCGTCGTAGGATTCAGCAGTGCATTGTTCGCCACGGACACATACTGATCGATGCCATTGAACTGGAAGGCCGGGCTAGTGCCGCGTCCTGTTCCAAATGTGGCTCCGTTCTGCAGTGTCCCGTTGAGGCCGTTGCCCGACAGATCATTCGCACTACCGTTGGCTCCCCACCAAATCGCGTCGTCACGGAGATTTGAACCGCTGATGGACACGCCATCGCCGGAATTCCCGCTGATCACATTTCTTGCACTGCTGGTCGTGCCGCCAATCGTGTTATCGCGCGAACCAGACAGGATTGAAATCCCTGTGGTATTCGCAATCGCCGAAGTACCAGCAGAATTTGTTCCAATCCTATTTCCCTGGATGGTCGTGTATCGGCCGTACGCCAGACTAATGCCGTCGCCATTGTTGCCGGAGATCAGATTACCTTCGCCGACGCCTGTTCCTCCGACCGTAACATACTCCGAACTTTCAATGCGTACGCCCGCCGCCACGCCGGCACCACCGTTTGGAATCGCCGCTGTTCCCGTGGCATTTGCACCGATCGTGTTTCCTCGGATGACATTGTTCTCAGAAAGTGTGTTACCAGCAGCATTCGTGCCTACGATTTCAATACCATAGTAATTGTTCCCCGAAATCACATTGCCGGCACCTGCTGCCCCAATTGTGTTGGCCGGCGACGCCACCACAACAACTCCAAATGAGTTTCCGAGCGCCGCCGTTCCGGCCGCATTGGTCCCGATGTAGTTTCTGGTCAGTGTCGAATTGCCGCTGGAATTGTTGTTCAACAGCGAAACGCCATTGCCGAGATTCCCAGAGATTACGTTGCGGTCGATCAAGGTCAGACCGGCCAACTGCGACACCACACCGGCCGCGTGGTTTCCGATCGCTGCGGTACCCGCTGCATTCGTCCCAATGTAATTGCCCTGAATGACATTGTTCAGTGCGGTGGCACCAGTGATGTTGACTCCGTCGCCGCCGTTACCACTGATGACGTTGCGAGCCCCGGCGGATGTGCCTCCCACGGTGTTGCTGGTTGAGTCAAGGACACGAACACCGTAGACACCATTCCCCAGGGCTGCGGTACCGGCCGCATTCACGCCGATGTAATTGCCCAGAACCGTTGTGCCCGTCGATCCGTTGTAAATGAAGACACCGTTCGCCGTGTTTCCACTGATCACATTGCGCTGAACGCTCGACGTCCCTCCGATCGTTACATGTAACGCGTTGCTCAATTGAACGCCGGTGTTGTTCGGAATGGCGGTAAAGCCAGTCAGGTCTGAACCAACCATATTTCCGGCGACGATCAGATCAGAGATGCCTCCGGCGACAACTCCAAGATCGTTTCCGGAGATCACATTGCCTTCTGTGGCATCACCCGTCCCGTCACCATTCGTACCAACGATCGTGTTGTTGGCACTGTCGATATTGAAGACACCGATTGTGTTTCCTAACGCACCGGTCGCTGCCTGGTTCACACCAATTCGATTGCCAGTGACCCAGGTATTTGTCGTTCCTGGATCACTGATCCAGATTCCGGTTTCATTACCGCTGATCACATTGCCGCGAACAATGCTGTTGGGAGATCCATGATGAATGAAGATTCCCATGCCGTTCGGAATCGCAGCGTTCCCGGTCGCGTCCGTACCGATTCGATTGCCCTCAACCAGTGTGCCCGTTGCACCATCAGTCACAATCACCGCTGAGCCTGGCTCACCGCTCCCAGCATGCCCGCTGATGAGGTTTCCGGCCCCGGACGCGGAGCCTCCGATGATGTTCCCTGCTGCAAGATCAGCGACGTGAATCCCGCCCGTCAGGTTCGGCATAGCCGTCATGCCCGTAATGTCGGTGCCGACGTAGTTACCAAGAACACTATTATTGGTCGTCCCGGAATGACGAATATCAACGCCTGCTCCGGCGTTGCCACTAAGAATGTTTCGTGCTCCGGCGGTTGTACCACCGATCGTGTTATTGCTTGCACCGGAGACGATGGAAATCCCCGTGCCGGCGTTGCTGAGCGGCGCATTGCCTGTCGCAGTGGTACCAATCAGATTGCCGGCAATAGTGTTATTATTCGTTCCGGACGACGACAGATAAACAGCCGAAATCCCAGTGTTTCCACTAATCACGTTGCCAGCACCAGCCGCACTTCCACCGATCGTGTTGTTTGATGCGCCAATGGTCAGGACGACGCCGACTTGATTGCCAACGGAATTGGTGCCTGCCGCGTTGGAGCCAATATAGTTCCCCGAAACCGTGTTGTTCTGCGTACCGGAATCGAGAAGATAAACCCCATAGTTCGCGTTTCCGCTGACAACGTTGCCGGCTCCCGCCGATGTGCCACCGACTGTGTTGTTTTGAGCTCCGTCTGCGATTCTGACGCCCTGTGTATTCCCAAGAGCTGCCGTACCGGTGCCGTTCGTTCCAATGTAGTTTCCAAGCACGGCATTTCCAGAAGTTCCAGAGCCGCTAATATTCACACCATCGCCAGCATTCCCGCTGATCAGGTTTCCTGATCCGAGTGGCCCTTCCGGCGACGTGTAAAGTTCCGCAACATCTGAAGCTGAGAGGGCTCGACGATAGAATCGCAGGTCGTCGATTCCGCCATTGAATGAAACGGGCGTAGAATCTCCCACGTTGAAGGCGCCACCGACATAGAATGGTGCAGAACTGGGGATCAGCGTATTCCCCGACTTCACGTCTTCCAGCACACCGTCCACATACAGCTTAGCCGTACCTGCTCCGGCACCGGTCTGTGTAATGGTGATTAAGTGCCACTGGCCATCGTCGATGCTCGTGGTACTCGAAAGATCATTTGCACCATAAGTCGAATACTGGAAGACAACTCGTCCCCGTGGAAAAGTCGACCCTCCAGCTCCAGGCAAGCCTGTGATCAGCAGCACGAAGTCATCCCCACCGGCCCACGTCTCTCCTCGAGAGAGCACGTGCTCATTCACATTTCGACCACCCACGGTCCTCGTCCAGACTGAAAAACTGAACGGCCCGGCACCGAGAGCGAACTGTGAAGAGTCTGCTACTGTGGCATACTGATCAACACCGTCAAAGTTCAACGCCTGCCCAAGTTTCCCGGTTGTATAGCCTACGCCATTCGGGAACGAAAGGTCATTGCCAGCGATGCTCTCCACGCCGTCTCCATTGCCTCGCCATTCGTTGACCAGCCCAGCACCGGACGTGTGAATTCCACCAATGGTGTTGTTACTGGCTCCATTCTCGATCTGCACTCCGACGCCATTCTGTAGCGCTGTAGTGCCTGCGGAGTCCGTACCAATGTAGTTGCCCAGGACGGTGTTGTTCGTCGTGCCATTTCCGGTCATCTCAATCGCGCTGCCGGAATTGCCGCTGATGATATTGCGAGCACCCGCAGTCGAACCGCCAATCATCGTCCCGGATGTTCCATCTGCCAGAAGGATCCCCGGTCCGGTATTTCCAAAGGAAGTGGTGCCATCTGTGCCAAT
>JAEUII010000429.1 GCA_016795145.1 Planctomycetaceae bacterium | reverse complement strand
GTTCGCGCCCATCTAAAAGAAGATGCGGCATAGCAGGGGCTGGAAGAACCATTTTGGATTCAACCGTCATTCCCGCGCAGGCGGGAACCCAGCTTTCGACCCTCTGGATTCCCGCCTGCGCGGGAATGACGAATCCCTCTTCATAGCTCTGAAAAAAGCAATTCAGATCGCCTGAGACCAGAGCAGGGGAGGCAGTCCTCTCGTAGAGCGGAGTTTCTGAGTGTCTTCGCCCGTGCCTGAACGAAACGCGTCTTTCCACACGACTCAGTGGAGTCTTGTGGTCGCCGCCGGTCAGCGCGATGGTTCCGGAGTTCAGCCAGCCTTGACGGCTCTGTGTCAGCGATACTGGTCGCCCCTCTACGCGTATGCTCGCCGTAAGGGATTCAGCAGTGAAGATGCATCGGACTGTGTTCAGAGCTTCTTTGTGCGACTGCTCGAAAAGCCTTTCTTGCAGACCGCAGATAAGGAACGTGGACGTTTTCGTACGTTCCTTCTGACAGCCTTCCAGAGATTTCTGCTGAACGAGCTGGATCGTCGACACGCTCAGAAACGCGGCGGCTTCGTCACCATGGATCCTCGTGACATCAGCGAAGTTGATTCGCATGTGTCGGGACTCTCTGACCGCGACAATGCGGAAGCGTTGTTCGAGCGTCGATGGGCGCTGACATTGCTGAATCAGGTGCTGCAGCGACTGGAACAGGAGACGAAAGTCAAAGGGCGACAGGATCTGTTTGAACTGTGTCGAGCCTTCCTGGTCGTCGATGAGTCCCGGCTGCCCGTCGCGGACATTGCTGCCAGAACACAGACCTCAGAGTCTGCCGTGAAAGTCTTTGTGCATCGCCTGAAGACTCGGTATCGCGAGCTGCTGCTGGAAGAAGTTCGAAGCACGGTGGACAACGACAGCGAAGTCGCGGATGAACTGCAGGCACTGTTTCGGGCGGTGAGTGAGTAGAGTTCCTGGTTCGTTGTTCTTCGTTCTTGGTTTTCTGACGTCAGTGTTAGGTTTTCAGTTTGAAGGTTTCAGTTTGAAGGCGAGGGGGCCGTTGTTGCTACTTTGCGACTCACTGAACACTGAAACCTGAAACCTGAAACCTGAAAACTCCTACCCAAACAACTCCGTCTGGACGTCGCCGTAGATATCTGTCAGCCGGAAGTCGCGGCCGGCGTAGCGGTAGGTCAGTTGCTTGTGGTCCAGTCCAAGTGCATGCAGGACGGTGGCATGGAAGTCGTGCATGTGGACAGGATTCTCCGCGGGATGGAATCCAAAATCGTCGGTTGATCCATACGTGAAGCCACCCTTCACGCCGCCGCCAGCCATCCACATTGTAAACGCAGAGGGATGATGATTGCGGCCGTCGGTGTTCTCCGCAGTTGGCGTTCGCCCAAACTCCGAGCCCCAGATGACCAGTGTGTCATCGAGCATCCCGCGTCGTTCAAGGTCCGTAAGAAGGCCAGCGATCGGGCGATCGACCTGAGCACATTCTTTGACGAGCCCTTCGTTATTCTTCTGATGATGGTCCCAGGTGTAATCAGTCGAAACCTGAATGTAGCGTACTCCCTGTTCGGCGAACTTTCGTGCCAGCAAACACTGTCGTCCAAAGTTGTCCGTTGGGCCATCCGCTATTCCGTACAGAGCCTGCGTCTCCAGAGTCTCATCACTCAGGTTCATGATCGCCGGGATTGAAGACTGCATGCGAAACGCAAGTTCATAGCTGGCGATCAGTCCTTCGATGCCCGCATCTGCTTCTGCCGTACGAAGGTGTTTGTGATTGAGCGACTGAATGAGATCCAGCTGTTGACGCTGAGCCGATCGGTCCATTTCCGGATTGGTCAGATTGGAGATCTTCGCCTTCGCCACCGGAATCTCAGCTGCACCGATCGCCATTCCCTGATGCATTGCAGGAAGAAACGCACAGCCATAATTCTGAACTCCGCCATGCCCGCGCGGAGGAGAGATCGTAATGAAGGCCGGAAGGTTTTCGCTCTCACTTCCCAGACCGTAACTCACCCACGCACCGACGCTGGGACGAACCAGGCTGGACGTGCCCGTGTGAAGATTCAACAGTGCTTCGCCATGAGCTGAGCCGTCGGTGTGCATGGAACGAATCACGCACATCCTGTCCGCATGACGAGAAACCTGAGGGAACAATTCACTGATCCAGACACCGCCGTCACCGTGCTGTCGAAACTTGAACGGCGACCCGAGGATCGTTCCGCCTGGAGGCTGCTTTCCTCCGTACGCTTCCGGTGTAACCGCCCGACCTGCAAACTCATTCAGGCGAGGTTTGTAATCAAACAAATCGACGTGACTTGGACCGCCCCACATGAACAGAAAGATCACACGCTTCGCCTTTGCTGCGGCGTGAGCGATCCGGGCGTTTGATTCTGCTGCGGCAGTGTTTGCGATTGCAGGTGTATTCGCGATGGCGGCAAGGCTGAGTCCTGCGAATCCACATGCGGAGGAACGCAGCAATGAGCGTCGCGTCGTGGCCTTATGGAAGTCATAACATCGCATGGGGAAATTCTCTGTCACCTATTCCAGAAACAGAAACCGGCTGGACACAAACAGTGCGTGACAGGCTCGAGCGAGCGCGGTCAATTCAGGTTCGGGGTCGCCGGCTTCATTCAGACGATAGGCTGTCTGTTCAAGAAACGCCGCGATCGTCCTTCGTTCTTCTTCGTCCGGCGTTTTCGACAGGATGAGTTCAAACATTCGGTTGATGCGACGATCCAGCGAAGTGTCGCGAGATTCATCGATAATTCTGTGTGCTGTTGTGCGAGCAGCCGTCATCACCATCGCATCGTTCAGCAGAAACAGACCCTGAGTCGGAACATTGGTCTGCGGACGTGCGCCGGTTGCAAAATGAGGATTGGCGAAGTCGAAGACTTCAAACAGTTCCGGCAGGTCATTGCGGATGACTGGAAGATAAACACTGCGGAAGTTGTAGTCAGTTCGGCGTCGCACCGCGTTGTTTCCAACCGCCGTTGCCTGGTCACCAAGATAGGCAACCGTGGAATCGACCGGTTCAGGTTCCAGCACGCCAGCCGCCTGAAGCATGGCATCTCGAAGCGATTCCGCGTCCAGTCTTCGGCGGTTCGCGCGCCAGAGCAGGGCGTTGTCCGGATCAACGGCAGAGTTCGTGAGATTAGACTGACTGCTGAGTGCGAACGTTCGTGAAAGCACCAGATGTCGGATCATCGCCTTGAGTGACCAGTTCTCGCGAATCATGAGCGTTGCCAGGTGATCAAGCAGCTCCGGATGACTCGGCGCTTCGCCCGTTCGTCCAAAGTTATCGACGGTCCGGACAAGACCTCGCCCCATCACGTGATACCAGATTCGATTCGCCTGGACTCGCGCCGCCAGCGCGCCGGAACGTGTTTGAGTGTTCGTGAGCCATTGAGCAAGCTCGATGCGACCGCTTTGCTTCTCTGGCAGAGGCTTCGGCTCACCGTCCAGCAACACGGTCAGGAAACCACGAGGAACGACATCACCGAGTCTGTCGAACTTGCCTGACTTTCGAATGGCCTCATCGTGAATCGCGTCGGCTTCGCACGGGATCATCGCTCGAGGCGGGATTCCAGGAGGCTTCGTGAGCTTTTCGATTTGCGCGGCGTGGTACTTCTCCTGCGCCTCAATGCGCTGATCGATCGGGATGGATGAATCACGCGCCTGATCGCAGAAGCCATCTCCGTCCTGTGCCAGACGCTCTGCAATCGCCTGTTCATTTTTTTGTTTCAGCAGATCAAGAACGGCCTTCGACTTTTCGCCATGTGCCCTGAGATTTGGCAGTTCACGGTAGAACGTTTCGTAGGCGTCGTCGACCACATTGCCATCTGGCCCAAGACCTTCAAGGCGTTCCATCACACGCTGTTCGTTCAGCATGAAACGCTGCTCCATCACTCGGGTCGACGTGAAGATGCCAGCGAGTGCGTAGTAGTCGCGTGCAGGGACGGGATCAAACTTATGATCGTGGCAGCGAGCACATCCCAAAGTCTGCCCCAGCACGACTCGACCTACGGTTTCGATTTGCTCATCGGCGACATCCATCTTCTGCCGGTCGGGGTTAACGCCCAGCAGCACCTTTGGGCCCACGACAAGAAACCCCGCCGCGATGCGCTGTCGGTCTCGCTGTTCGATGGACTCATAGGGCAGCAGATCGCCAGCCAGTTGTTCCAGCAGGAAGCGATCGTAAGGCATGTCTGCATTGATCGCGTCGATGACCCAGTTGCGGTATCTCCAGGCTTCACGGAACAGGAAGTTCTCATCCAGGCCATTTGAGTCCGCATACCGAGCCAGATCCAGCCAGTGACGTCCCCATCGCTGACCGAACTGTGGCGATGCAAGAAGCTCGTCAACGATCCGCGAAAGTGTTTCCGTTGTTGGCTGTGATTGATACTGCACAAGATGTTCGGGCGACGGAGGCAGTCCCGTGATCACCATGGTAATGCGTCGGATCAAATCGGCAGGCGATGCGTCTTCAACAGGAGTGAGCGACTGCTGTTCCAGGCGAGCAAGAACAAATCGGTCGATGTCTGATCGAGCCCAGTCGACGTTTCTGACATCGGGCACTTTGACTTCGAGTAGTGGTTGAAAGGCCCAGTGGGATTTTCCTGCGACCGGATCGGACGGATGTGGAACGGTGGAGGCGGGATCTTCTTCCGGTGCTGGAGCGCCAAGCTGAACCCAGTTCACCAGATGCTGGATTTCGTCCTCCGACAGCTTCTCTTTGGGTGGCATCTGGAGATCAGGACTGGAATGCCGAACAGCGCGAATCAACAGGCTGGATTCCGGATCACCTGGGACAATCGTCGAGCCGGAATCTCCGCCTTTGAGCCATGACGCAGGGTTGTCGAGAGCCAAGCCGCCTTCTGTTCTGGATGAGCGGCCGGAATGGCATTCGTAACACCGTTCGACCAGGAGCGGACGCACGTGTTTTTCAAAGTATGCGATTCCAGCGGTCGTCGAGTCCCCTGCTTCCTGAGCGCGCAGAGCCGAACTCAGCGAACACTCGGCAGTGATCACAAGGCAGCAGAGCAGGGCAATTCGGCGGGAAAAAACGTGGTGGGATGTGCTCAAGGCGGTTCTCCTGAGAGACTCCAATCATGACGAAAGAACCGACGCACGTCGAATGAATTTCCCGTAGTGGATCTCGCCAGAGATCCCTTCCCGCCCCAGAGATCACTGCCTGCAGTCATCTGGAACCCCCTGTGGTTCTCCTGCGTGTCTCTGGCGGGAATGAAAAAGTGAAGGGCGAGTCTGGTTTTGAATTCCCGGCCGGTAGCCCCTAGGATACGCCGAAACCCGGCTGAAATACGGTGTTCTGCGGCCTGTTCAAGTGCTGACTGGCCGCATGCCGATAATCTCCCGTCAATTTCCATCTGCCCTTGGCCTGCCGCCGAGGAAGAACTCAAAGGACCTATCTCAATGTTGAACGTTCCAAAGTCTGGTGCTCTCGACTTCGTTTCACTGGGTGCTCTGATTCACCGCCTCGACCCAGGCATTATTCCTTTCCGCAAGGCGACGAATTTCAATGTTCACGTCAGCGGCGGAGAATTTAACTGCGCAGCCAACCTGTCGGACTGCTTCCAGCTGAAGACCGGAATCGCGACCGCGATGGTCGACTACCCGATCGGCGACCTGATCAACGAACGCGTTCGCGCGATGGGAGTGAAGCCGTTTTATAAGATGTTCAAGCATGACGGCGTTCGTGGGCCAAACATGGCGACTGTCTACAGCGACCAGGGACACGGCGTTCGCGGACCGATCGTGTTCTACAATCGAAGCAATGAAGCGGCCGGAATGCTGAAGGCCGGCGACCTGAACTGGGGCGAGATTTTTGCTGGCGGAGTTCGCTGGTTCCACAGCGGTGGCATTTTTGCGGCCCTGTCCCCAACGACTCCGGAAGTCATCATCGAAGGCATGAAGGCCGCTAAGGCCGCTGGTGCTGTGACCTCCTTCGACCTGAACTACCGAGCCAAGCTGTGGCAGATCAGCGGTGGCCTGGATAAGGCTCAGGAAACACTGAACCGAATTGTCGAGCATGTGGACGTTCTGGTTGGTAACGAAGAAGACCTGCAGAAGGGACTGGGACTGAAGGGCCAGGATGTTGAGAACCACAGCAAGCTCGATCCTGCCGCATTCTTCGGCATGATGGAAGAAGTGGCGAATAAGCTGCCGAACGTGAAAGCCGTCGCGACGACTCTGCGAGAAGTTCATTCCACAAACCGACACTCCTGGAGTGCCGTTCTGTGGATGGAAGGCAAGACCTACCAGGCCAAGACGATGGAACTGGACGTCATCGACCGAATCGGCGGCGGCGACGGCTTTGCCTCAGGCCTGTTCTACGGTCTGCTGTCCGGCAAGGATCCTCAGACCTCACTGAACCTTGGCTGGGCCCACGGCGCACTGCTGACGACATACCCAGGCGACACAACGATGGCGACCATCAAGGAAGTCGAAGCGGTTGCGTCAGGTGGATCAGCACGCGTTCAGCGATAGGAGATTTGAGTCGAAAACAGCAGTAGGATGGCCGCCCTCGGCCGTCCGAGATTGCGCTCCTGCTGCTGATTGACGACTTAATGCACTAAGTTTGTGTCATGCCAGGTGCATTTCAACCGAACGAACTGGGAAGAGAATCGTCGAAGGGAAGAAGACGGCCGAGGGCGGCCGTCCTACCCCTACAGCGCTTGTCAGGTCGTGATCTGGAATGTCTGGAAGTCGCTCCACGCACTGAGCTGTCCGGAAGCGCTGATGGCTCTGACCCAGACACGGTAGGTGCCAACTGCAAGAGATGTGGTTGGGGTATACGAAGTACCGGAAACACCGCTGACATTGATGACCGCCGGAACCCACGTGTCGGCTCGATCAACCCACACCTGGTACGTCGCCGCGCCGCCGACGGCTTTCCAGGAGATTGTCGGTTTGTTGTTCGATGTGCTTCCTGTCGGTGTCAGGATCTCTGGCTGGCCTCCGATGGTGAAGTCTGCCAGGTTCGACCAGAGACCCCGTGCATTCGGGCTCGCAGCAACC
>JAEUII010000419.1 GCA_016795145.1 Planctomycetaceae bacterium | reverse complement strand
ATAATCGAGCCCACCACAATCATTGTGGCGTCGAACAGTCCCAGAACCTGTGGCAGTCGATCCGGCCCCTGATTTTCAATCTCCGGCGGGGCGACAACCTGATTCGAGTTCCCGGACTGCGTCATGAATTCCTCGACTCTTTCCACCAGAAAAACTGGCGTCGCTCTGATTCATTCAAGGCGACATCTTCGTGCACAGCATTCAAGCCAACGGCTAATCGAACCAGTTGTATCGACAACGACTTTTCTGCTTCAGAAATCATCGTGTCGACCGACTGGTCCGAAGTGGGAACGGGAAGAGTAATCAAAGTCCGTTCACAACGTTAGGCAGTTTTTCTCCCTGCAATGCCATCAGTGCCAGTCGAGCTGCTGTTTCGCGGAGCTTTTTCACCGCAGGAACGCTGGCGGACGCGATATGGGACGCCAGGATCACATTGTCCATCTTCAAAATTGGATGGTCGGCCGGGATTGGTTCCGGGCTGAACACGTCCAGCGCCGCCGCGCTGACGTGCCCCGACTTGAGGGATTCCGTCAACGCTGTGGGATCGACCAAATCGCCTCGGGCAAGGTTCACAATCACGACGCCGGGCTTGGTCTTCGCCAGTGAGTCACTGTTCAGCATTCCTCGAGTTTCCGCGGTTGACGGACAGTGCAGAGTGATCGCATCGGACTGTGACAGCAGCTCTCGCAGTGTCACCGGCTCGGCTCCCATCGCCCGGATCTGGTCCGCCGGAATCACGGGATCATAGACCATCACTTTCGCTTTGAACGCGAGCAGTCGGTGGACGACTTCCCGTCCGATTCTGCCAAAGCCAACGACTCCGACAGTCATCTGCTTCAGAGCTTTCAGATTGTCGAGCGGTGTTGCGAGTCCCCACTTTCCGCTGTGGACGAAATTGGAATTGGCAACGACCTGACGTGTGACTCCCAGCAGAAATGCCAGAGTGTGGTCTGCCACTTCGTCGATGCAATAATCAGGGACATTGCACACCGGAATCCGACGCTGACGAGCTGCTTCCAGATCAACGTTATCGACGCCAATGCCGTAGCGAACGATCACACGTGCCTTCTGCATGGCCGCAATGACATCGGCGTTGACCGGGGCGAACTGAGTGATCACTGCGTCCGCGCTGGCGACAAGCGGAATCAGTTCTGCGGCCGGCTTCTTTTCTTTCGACGCCGCGATCGTGTGACCAGCCGGTTCAAGAATCGACGACTCGATCGAATAATCAGGAAACGAGTAGTCGGTAATGACAACCTGCATGGAAAGCTCCTCGGGGGTGGGAATAAGAGGTGGTGATGGAAGGTTGTGAAGGACGGTGAGCGTTGATGATCAGCAGAGAGATCAGTGCTGAGCCGAGAGAACGTGAGCCGCGGATCCCAGCAGCTCCTTCAGAATATTGGTGTGCGGATGAGGATGGCCTTTGTACTGTCGAAAACCCTCACCAAAAGCAACGCCCGCTTCTTTGCCTCGAGCAATGCCCCAGCGGCGGCAGGCTTCCGTGTATTCATCCATGCCATGCTGCCTCCGCAGCCATTCGCGCTGGCTCGCATGGCACGACAGAGCTCGGATCTTTTCTTCGAACTGTTCGGACACATCAACAATCATGTCCACCGGCTGGCGATTTCCGAAATGGTCGGTTCCTTCCACTGGATCGACAAAGTAGAGCCACGGAATTTTCTTCGCTGGCGGCGCGGGATCCCATTGTCCGGTTCGGTAGTTCGGTACCGAAGCATTGAAGCACGAATCCCGAACCAGCGCGCTGGTGATCTCATGGTCGTGCATATAATCCACCGGCGGCGCGGTCAGAATGATGTCCGGAGTTGTGCGCCGAACGAATTCAGTGACTCGCTTGCGGGCATCGTTGTCAAAGACGATCGACAGGTCTCGGAACTCAAGGCACGTATATTCCGCCCCCAGAATCTCCGCCGCGTCTGCAGCTTCCTTGCGACGGATGGCTGCAATTTCTTCGGCCGAATGTTCCGCACTGCCGCAATCGCCGGGCGTCATTGTGGCCACAGAAACTCGACATCCCAGAGCCTTCAGTCGCATCAAAGTTCCAGCGCATTGAAATTCAATATCATCGGGGTGAGCATGAATGGCGAGTACATGCAGCGGCGTTTTGTCGGACATTGTGGAGGCCTTTGGATCGTTCTGCTCTCAAAGCTGCAAGCAGAAATCTCAGTTTCGGAGATGATGTGGGGTGAGTGATTTCGAAGTGAGAGCGGGGTCTTAATGAAAACTGCCGAGGAAATCCACGCGCCGCATGTAGCGGAGGCAATCTGGACCGAACATCCTGGTGCGAATGTGGCAGATTCTTCCCCGGTTGTTAACATTCCCGTCACGACATGGGGCCGGAGTGGCTCCGATGGCATCGAATCGAATGCCAGGAACTTGATGGAGTAAGAGAACGTGCAGCAGCCTGTTTCCTGCGGCTTTTTGATTCTGCGAGGACAGCCCGTCGATTCGTTTCTGCTGATGAAGCATCCTCGACGCTGGGATCTCCCGAAAGGTCATGTCGACGATGGCGAATCACTGATGCAGTGCGCTCTGAGGGAACTGGAAGAAGAGACCGGAATCAGTTCCAAAGACATCGAAGTCGATCCGGACTTCCAGTTTGAAAATCGCTACATGGTCAACCAGAAACGCTACGGCGGAAAAGGTCTGATCGAAAAGAAGCTCCTGATCTTTCTGGGCAGGCTGATCCGGCCCGTGAAGATTGTTGTGACGGAACACGACGGGTATCGCTGGTTCGACTGGTGCCCGCCACATCAGATTCAGGAGTGGACCATCGACCCGCTTCTGCACGCCGTCCACGATCACCTTGTACGGTCCGACAAACGCTGGACCGCGTGATCCATTTGGGTGGTAGATGCGTGAGCCGCAAGGCGCTAGCCGCGGGTAGATCTTAGAAAACACCCGCGGCTAGCGCCTTGCGGCTCAGAGATCGGACGAAACAACAAGCCGCGACTAGTCCTTCGACGATCCCTTCGATTCAGACTTCGAAGAGCTGGAGCTTGAAGAGGATCCGTCGCTTGCCTTCTTCGCGGCTTCAGCGCCCTTCTTGTACGAGTCGCTGCGATAGTCGGTCTGATAAAAGCCAGACCCTTTGAAGATGATGCCGCCGCCAGCGCTGATGATGCGTTCGGCTTTCAGTTTTTTGCACTTCGGGCACTTGCGAGTTGGTTTGGCTGTGATCGACTGAAACTCATCCCACTTATGATCACAGGCTTCACACCGGTATTCGTAGGTTGGCATAGGTCACTCATTTGTCGGATGAAAACTTGTGTAGTTCAAATCGCCAGGCACTTTGCTGCCACTTGGTCAGCCGGCTGGAGCACTCGAAACAATGACTCGTGCTGGCCGAACGACTCGGTCATGCATTCGATAGCCCATCTCGACCACTTGCAGAACGGTCATCGGCTCATGATCTGCCGATGGAATCTGTGTCAGAGCTTCATGCAGGTTTGGGTCAAACGGCTTTCCAAGAGCATCGATCGGTTCTGCGGCGTGAGTACGAAGGATGTCACGGAACTGGTTTGCAACCATGCGGATGCCGTCGAGCAGAGCTTGTTTGTCACCTGTTTGTTCTGCACTCGCGATGGCTCGATTCAGTCCGTCCAATCCCGGCAGCAGGTCGCGAACAAGCCGCAGGGATTCAAACTTGCGAGCCTCATCCTGTTCCCGATTCACACGGCGGCGATAGTTTTCGAGGTCAGCATAGGTTCGCATGAGCTTGCCCTGCAGGTCATCAATCTTCGCCTGCAGCTCTGCAGCTCCAGCGATCGGAGCACCAGAATCCTGGGACACGGCATCCATCACTGCATCCGCCGCTGATTGTGCTGACTGGTCAGACTGGGCAGCATCGCTACCCGACTGTGATTCGTTTGGATTATTCGAACTCATTGAATCCTCAATTCCTCAGTTCTTCATGCCAGCACGACGAGTGGATCACACTGTCGTCGATGGGCATCACGATTCTTCGTCCTTAGGTTCGCCCGAGAAAAAGTTCTTCACCTGTTCAAAGAATGACTTTCGGTGAGGCATCACAGTTTTGTGATCCAGGTCCGCCAGCTTTCGCAGCAGTTCTTCCTGCTCGGACGATAACTTGCGTGGAACTTCCACCTGAATTTCCACCAGCAGATCACCAGGTTTCGAACTGCCACCGCGAGGATCAGGCATCCCGAATCCACGAAGTCGGCTGATCTCTCCCGGCTGTGTTCCCGGCTTGATCTTCAGCATCTCGGGACCCTTCAGCGTCGGAATTTCGATCTCCGCACCAAGGGCCGCCTGAGCAAACGTCAGCGGCAGGCGATACATCAAATCCTGGCCTTCGCGCTGAAACAGGGAGTGCTTTCGGACTTCGACATCGACGTAAAGATCGCCTCGCTGGCCGCCGTTCATGCCGGCTTCGCCTTCGCCCCGAAGCACCAGTTGCATGCCCGTGTCGATCCCCGGAGGAATCTGGACTTCTCGAACGACTTCCTTCATCGTTCGACCCTGGCCGTTGCAGTCACCGCAGGAATCCTTCACCACCGTTCCACGCCCGCGGCACGCAGGGCAGGACGTCTGGAAGCGGAAGAATCCCTGAGACTGAATAACCTGCCCATGACCACCGCAGGTCGAACATTTCACAGGGGACGAACCTGGCTTGCAGCCGGACCCCTGGCAGGTGTCACACGTTTCATGACGAGTGATTCGAAGTTCTCTTTTGCAGCCTGAAAAGGCTTCCGGAAGATCGATTCGAATCTTCGCCTGCAGCGACTCACCCCTCGAAGCACTGGATCGCCGTCCCCCGCGACCACCGCCGCCACCGCTTCCGCCGAACTGGAAGCCGAACCCTTCAAACAGGTCACCGAACGCACCAAAAATGTCGTTGATGTCCTGAAAGCCAGCCCCGCCACCACCCGCGCCTTTGACGCCCTGGTGTCCAAATCGGTCGTAACGGGATCGCTTGTCAGGATCGTTCAGAACCTCGAAAGCTTCCGAAGCCTCCTTGAATTTGTTGACCGCCTCCGGGTCATCCTGATTGCGGTCGGGATGATACTTCAGCGCAAGTTTCTTGTAGGCCTTCTTCAGCTCTTCCGACGTTGCGGTGCGGGACACGCCGAGAACTTCGTAGTAGTCACGCTGAGCCGTCATTGTCTCACACCGTTGAAGTCACATAAAGAAAGCGGGACACCATCACGATGCCCCGCTGACTCAAACCCCGAACCAGCGCCGGGGACAAATACTCCCGCTGATATCAGCGAATGACGCCTTCTGATGCCGGCTTCTTGTCGCCGTCAGCATCTTCAGACTTGGTGACCAGAACCTGAGTCGTCAACATCAGTCCGGCGATTGATGCGGCGTTCGACAGAGCGTTCCGAACAACCTTAGCAGGGTCAAGAATACCCGCCTTCAGCATGTCGGTGTACGTGTCCTTTGACGCGTCATAGCCCATGGTGCCTTCCAGCTGACGGACTTCGTCAACGATCACGGCACCGTCCTTGCCACAGTTGGACGCAATCGTTCGAGCAGGAGCTTCAAGAGCTCGAGCCACGATGCCTGCCCCGATCGCTTCGTCACCGCTGAGCTTCAGCTTGTTGACGGCGTCGATGGCACGCAGCAGAGCAACGCCGCCACCTGGAAGAATGCCTTCTTCAACCGCAGCACGAGTCGCATGCAGAGCGTCTTCCATGCGAGCCTTGGTCTGCTTCATTTCCGCTTCGGTGGATGCACCGACGGAAATCACAGCCACGCCACCGGTCAGCTTCGCCAGGCGTTCCTGGAACTTCTCTCGATCGTAATCGCTGTCCGTCTTTTCGATGTGGTCACGGATCTGCTGAACGCGAGTCTTGATCGCGTCCGCCTTGCCGGCACCTTCGATGATGGTGCAGTCGTCCTTGGACACTTCGACGCGTCGAGCGCTGCCGAGATGGCCGACTTCAACGTTCTCCAGCTTCAGCCCCAGATCTTCGGAAATCAGAGTGCCGCCGGTCAGAACAGCCATGTCACCCAGCATTGCCTTGCGGCGATCGCCGAATCCAGGAGCCTTCACAGCACAAATCTTGAGGACGCCGCGAAGCTTGTTCACAACCAGAGCCGTCAGAGCTTCGCCGTCGACGTCTTCAGCGACGACCAGAAGCGGCTTGCCGGTTCGAGCTGCCTTCTCGAGCAGTGGAACGAATTCACGCAGGCTGGAGATCTTCTTTTCGAATAGCAGAATCAGGCAGTCTTCCAGAACGCACTTCATGTCTTCGGCCTGAGTCACGAAGTAAGGGCTGATGTAACCCTTATCGAACTGCATGCCTTCTGCGAATTCCAGAGTCGTTGAGCTGCCCTTGCCTTCTTCGACAGTGATCACGCCGTCGCGACCAACACGCTCCATCGCGTCAGCAATCATGTCGCCGATCGCCTTGTCGTTGTTGGCAGAAATCGCACCAACCTGAGCAATCTGCTGCTTCGATTCAACCGGGCGAGCCAGCTTTTCGATGCTCTTCAGAGCGGCTTCAACAGCCTGCTCGATTCCCTTTCGAACGACCGTTGGGTTCGCTCCCAGAGAAATGCTGCGAAGGCCTTCGTTGTAGATCGCGCGAGCCAGCACGGTTGCGGTGGTTGTGCCGTCACCTGCAGTGTCGCTGGTCTTGCTGGCAACTTCGTTCACCAGCTTTGCGCCCATGTGCTCGTAAGGATCTTCCAGCTCGACTTCCTTGGAAACCGTCACACCGTCCTTCGTGACGACTGGGTTTCCAAAGCTCTTATCAATGATCACGTTGCGTCCGGTCGGACCCATCGTGACGGCCACAGCACTGGCCAGCGTTTCCACACCGCGCTGCAGCTTGATGCGAGCACGATCATCAAACAAAAGTTGCTTTGCCACTTCAAAGGCTCCTTCAGCGATCAGACGCTGTGATGAATTAAACAGAATAAACCTGAGTCGCAGGCGAGCAGTTCATTTGCTGAACTGCTCCAGCCCGCCAGTCGCCAACCGAGCATCAGACAAGCTTCGCCAGGATATCGCTCTCGCGCAGAATCTTGACATCTTCGCCGTCGATCTCGATCTCAGTGCCGCCGTACTTGCCGAACAGAACCTGGTCCCCAACCTTTACGCTCACTGGTGATCGCTCACCGCTGTCCAGCAATCGGCCTGGGCCGACGGCAATCACAGTGCCACGCTGCTGCTTTTCCTTTGCAGCGTCCGGCAGAACGATTCCGCCAGCTGTGGTCTCTTCAGCTTCGTTTGGTCGAACGACAACTCGGTCATCAAGAGGATTGATCTTCATAGCAACCGCACTCCAGGAAAGTCTGAGCAGACCGCTCAGTATGTGGATGAATCAAAACGTGTTAAGCAATTCAAAGTTCTACGCACGGACGACCTACATCATGCCACCCATGCCACCCATGCCGCCCATTCCTCCCATGCCACCCATCGCATCCATGCCACCCATGCCGCCGTCATGATGATGGTCGTGGTGACCGTCCTTTTCCGGCTTCTTGGGTTCATTCACGATGATGCAGTCAGTGGTCATCAGGAGAGAAGCAACACTGGTTGCGTTCTGCAAAGCGGTTC
>JAEUII010000397.1 GCA_016795145.1 Planctomycetaceae bacterium | reverse complement strand
CTTTTCGAAACTCATACGCGTGAACGGTGGTTTCTTTCCACAGCTTCGCTTCCGGCGCGGGAGTCCAGAAGGTGATCGTCATGTGTTCGGGGTCAAGATGACCTGACTGGAATCGGCGAACCGTGGCGGTCAGGATCGCTGCTTCGATCTCATCTGTTGCCCCGTAGATGTCGATCGTGGATTCAGGGCCTCGCAGTTTCAGTTTATCCGCCTGACAGAATCGTTGAAGTTCAACGGCCAGCCATGAGAGCGGTGTATCGATCGGCGATGATTCGTCAGGGATGAGAGCTCCGGAATCATCCAGCAGGCTTTCCAGAAGCTGGTCCGCTTTGGAAACATCGGAGCGATCCCGGGTTGCCTTGCCACGCTCTCGCTGAGCACGTTCGTTCAGAACATCACAGAGACTTTTCTTCCTGGCTGCGTCATCCTGCCGAGCCGGCTGTTCGTCCGCGGTGATGAAGTGAAGGACCTCTGGAGAGCCGTTATCCTCTTTCAGTTCAGCAATTCGGAGTCCTTCTGTGATCTCGCGGCCCATGCGGCCTGATTCGTCCGAAGTGGCGATCGCCTGAACGACAACGCACGCGGACAGACACAGCACTACTGCACCGAATCCGGCGGGAAGTCGTGAAAGCCATGAACTGGGGATCGTGCGTGACATGACTATTCTTCACTCTCCGGGATCGGCAACGGGCATCGAATCTCGATCGTCAGGAAATCGGGTGGAACATCGTCGCTCACAGAAAGCGCAACTCGGTCACTGGAAATCGCGGCCGCTTCCGGCAACTCTTTGACAAACTGAATGGCACTCGACAGCCTGTCTGCTGATGAAACCGTCAACGTCAGTCGGAGACCGCTTCCCTGAATACGCCTTGCCAGGATCTGCGCGAGGGGTTTTGTGCGTGTCACATACTCACGACTTCCCGGCGACAGGGTGGTATGAGGCAGTAACAGACGCAGGGTTTCCATGTTGGACGGAACGTCGTCGTCCGTTGCAGTTTTGGGGTTTTGCTCGATGCTGTCGATGTTCGCAAGCAGCTCTTCGAACGAAGCACCAAGCGGCTTTAGCAGCGTTTGATCCTTGAAGCTCGCTGGTCCGGATGGCAACCGTTTGACGGCCATCGGACCTTTCTTTGTATTGAAGCCAGGTGTCTCGAGTGACGCGGCAAAGACTGGCAGGATAAAGACCAGCAGGATTCCGCACGACCACAGCAACAGGGTCGTGTAGCGATACAGCCCGACTGCTCCTCTTAGTGAATAGGCTGCAGACGCAGGGGGAGCTGTGGAGACAGGAAGCAAACTTCCGGACTCGTCATCACCCTGAAAGATTCGCAGCTTCGTCGACATTTTGGGGGTCACGTTGGTTCGGTTAAGACTGACGAGTTGAGAACCCTACGCCGCTCGCGAGGAATCGCTTCGAGACGAATCGTCTGACGCGGCCGGAGCGACAGGCTTCACCACTCCGGCAGGCAACCAGGCTCGCAGGCGTTCTTCAATCAGCACGGGCGAATACTCTTCATTCATCGCCAGCAGACCTTCCTGCATCATCTGTCGAATCTGCAGGTCGTCGGTGTGTCGAGTTTCCAGGCGACCGGCAATGGGAATAAAGATCAGGTTCGTCATCAGCACTCCATACAAAGTCGTCGTGAGTGCCATGGCGAGTGACGGTCCGATTTGTCGAGCATCATTTAGCTGGGAGAACATCTGAATCAGGGCGAACAGTGTTCCAATCATTCCCCACGCCGGAGCCGCGCTGGCCATCATTTCGAAGAGGCGTCGGCAGCTGCGATATTTCTGGTCGAGCACCAGGCATTCACGCTCCAGGGCGGACTGGAGCGACTCTTTGTCGGTTTCAGCGGTGATGAGTTCCAGGCCCAGGCGCATGAACGAATCGGACTCTGAGGGAACATCGGCTTCCAGCTGCCGAAGTCCATCACGTCTCGCGGTGATCGCGTAAGAACGCAGCCGTCGCAGGATGGTCGGCGCGGTTGGCAGCGGACGTCGTATCACATGGAGCAAATGCTGCAGAGCATGCACAGTTCCGCTGAGCGAAAACTGCACCAGAACTGACAGCAGCGTTCCACCAAGAGTGACCAACAAAGCCGGAAGATGAAAGTATGTCATAACGTCACCTGTCAGGCCGCGGTTCGGCGAGCCTTGTAAATTTGAGCCAGGATTTCAGCAATTGCTCTGAAGAATTCGAACGGGATTTCCTGTCCGACATCCACCGACTTGTAGATCGCTCGTGCGAGCGGTTTTCGTTCAAGGACGGGGATCTTGTTTTCCTTTGCGATGCGAACAATGTTGGCTGCAAACACACCGGCCCCTTTGGCGAGAACCCTGGGGGCTCGCATCTTGCCGACTTCGTATTGAATCGCGATCGCAAGGTGCGTCGGGTTTGTCAGAATCACGGTCGCTTTCGGAACATCTTTGACGGACTGACGTCGTCGAGCGTCTCGCTGCTTCTTTCGTATCGCAGCGCGAACGTGCGGATCGCCCATGTCGTCCTTCTGTTCCTGCTTGATCTCTTCACGGGTCATCTTCAGTTTCTGTTCGTGTCGAAACCATTTGACCAGGTAGTCGACAATCGCGAGACCGATGACAACGCCGGCCATTGAAATGCAGATGCTGAGTCCCAGTTTCCATGCGAACGCTGCGACACCGCCGACTGTTGTGAACTGGTTGCCGGTCAGTTCGTGCCGTCGCATCCACAGCTGAATAATCGTCAGGCCCAGAAGGAACGTGACTTTTGCAGCATTCAGGAGACCTCGAACACCTGACTCGATGGAGATGAGACGATCCCAGCCGGTCGTTGGAAGGAGGCGTTCCCAGTTGATCGCCAGCGGCTTCAGAGTCAGAACGAATCCGACCTGCGCAAAGCCGAATGCCAGCCCGACAACCATCATCGTAATCACCAGGACGCCGCAGGTTCGAAAGAGTTCCCCGGAAATCCAGTGAGCTCCGACTGTTGTGTGCCATTCAGTCCAGTCGGTCGAAGGCACTTCAACGAACCACGTTCGCATGCCGTTCATCAGCCGTTCGATGAGGCTCGTACCCGTCCACATCAGAACGAGACACCCGGCAAGCAGGACGACGGCTGCGGTCAAATCCGTGCTGAAAACAACCTGACCTTCCGCCCTCGCTTCTTCGCGACGACGTGGTGTTGGTGCTTCGGTACCGTTATGTTCGGGATCTGCCATGTCAGCCCAGCGCCTCCTGACCCACGAAGGTCAGAAGCCGTTGAACGGCTCCGCAGATTTCCGGCAAAAAGAAAAACAGCCCGCCGATACCGGCGACCAGCCGAAGCGTCATCCCATACGACATGAAGTTGAATTGAGGAGCCGTTCGCATTGTGATCAGAATGGTGAGCGACACGACAAACAGCAGAATGCCAACGGGACCGATGACCAGAAAACCCTGGCCGACGGATTGCGAAACACTCCAGACGACAACATCCCAGGACGGCATGGCCCAGGCGGATGCGGAGGGCTTCAGAGCAAACGATTCGCCCAGCGACAGGAACAGAACATGGTGCAGATCAAACAGGAAGAACAGCACGATGGCCAGAGCTTCCAGCATTTGTGAAATGACGTTGCTCGGCTGCTGATCCATCGGTGAAGTCAGGCCTCCGATGGTCAAACCCATTTCCTGAGCGATCCAGGCCCCTCCGACTCGAACAGGAACCAGGCACAGACTAAACAGCCATGCCAGTGCCGCGCCGAGTGCGGTTTCTCGCACTGCAAAATAGCCCAGATAGACCCAGGCACCTGTCGGAGACTGGCTCATACTAAGCACTCCGGCCGCGACCGGTGCGAAGCGTGGAGCAAGAACGACCGTCAGCGCCAGCGAAAGCCCGATCTTCACGGTGTTCGGAAGTCCCTGTCCCGCGATGGGCGGAAGGAACATCACGAACGCCGCGACTCGGAGCAGAATCAGAACGCAGGCGATGATCAGAGCGTCTGTCATTGAGTGACCTGCAGAAGTCGGTCCATCATGCGCAGAGTAAACTCCGAGGAGAGACGCAGCATCCAGGGCAGAGTCAGGACCATCACAGCACCGACGGCGATGATTCGCGGGGCGAACGAGAGAGTCTGTTCCTGCACACTGGTAACCGTTTGCATCAGCGAAACGGCAAGACCAACGATGAGACTGACCAGAATCGCCGGCCCGGAAATCCACATGGCGGTCAGGAGCAGGTCCTGTCCAATGGCAACGATATCAAGTGCATCCATGCGAGTGATTCCTTATTACGCAAAGACAGGTTCGCAATCAGTTACTTGTTTGCTGCCTTCAATGCCTGATTTCGCTTACTTAGTTGCAAGAGGAGGTCAGAGGCAAGCTGATCATCCTGAATGGCGTCAATGATCTTGACAGCATTCTTGTCGTCGAGTGCGGTGAGAACATCCAGGACGTATTCGAGGTTCTCTTCCTTTGCAAGGTTGGACAGAATGGTCGCAGCTCTCGTCGGATCAAGCCCTGAGATTAGGTCGGTCGTCTTCTTGAATTCTTCCGTTTGTGTCACATCGACTTTGTTGCTCGGAACAGTAGCTCCAGCGATGCCGTTGGCTTCCTGGTTCTTTCTTTCCACCTCAAGAGTTTTCGCGAGGTTGGCCAAACGGTCCTTTTCCAGTTCGTTTTGTCTCTTCTGTTCATCAATCTCATTCTTCTCTTTGCCGTGCTTTTCAAGTCTCTTAACAAAGTCTTCCTCTTGCTGATTGAGTGATGCCTGGGTGGAGTCCAGCGTCTTGCGTTTCATGGCGAGGTCGTCTTCTGTCGACTTCAGGCTGGCTTCCTTTGCGGCAATCGCCTTCTTGTCCGTCTCCAGCTTTGCCAGATCTTCGTTCAGCTTCTGTCGCTCGGCTGCGATGGCTTCGCGTTCATTAGTCAGTGTCTTGTCCTGGTCCTTGATTCGGGCCAGTAGTTCTTCGGTTGCCTTGCGCTGCTCTGTCGCCTGAGCAAGCAGGTTTTCAATTTCCTGCTGAGCAGTCAGGATGTCTGCGGCAGCCAGCTTCTGCTGACTTTCCATTTCCTTCAGAGCGGCTTCACGCTTACGTACAGTTTCATCACGCGACTTCAGGCTCAGTCCCATGCGAACGATTTCCTCAACGCTCATGGGAGTTGCACGGACGGCGACAGGCAGTTGCTCATCGACCGCAGCTGTGCGTTTTGGTTCATGAGCACCAGGTGCGTGATCGCCGTCGCCGTGAGATGCAACGTCGCTTTCATGTGTTGACGTCTCATGGTCGGACGACGCGACTTCGGACGAGTGACCGTCTTCCGCTGGTTCGTGTTCGCCTTCCGTGCCTTTTTCTTCACCGTGAGCAGACTCAGTGGCGTGTGGAGCAGACTTCTTGAGCATAAACATGCCCAGCCCGGCAGTGACTCCAAACATGACGACGGCGTAAACAATCAGACCTAAAAACTTCTTCATGACTCGCTACTCCGGCTAAGTTGTTGCTCGCGATAATAGGCCTGAGACGCCTGTTCCTGCAGCTGATTTTCCTGTTCCTTCAGCTGCTGGCGACGATGTTCGGAACGTTCACGCTGGATCATTTCTTCCACAATCTTCAGCTCAGCCCTCGCCTGCTTATGCAGTACAAGAGCTTCCTGAAGTCGACCTTCTGCCAGCTGCAGTTCTTCGCTGGCGACGCTGAGATCCGCTTTCCCTTTTTCAATCAGACTTGTGACGGACTGAAAGAGGGCTCCGCTTAATCCCATGGACATTTCTCTGGCGACGAGCTTTTCACACTCTGCCAGCCGGATCTGAATTTCGTTTCGATGATTCTCTGCTGCAATTCGTTCAGTGTTTCGTGCGGCCGCCGCAGCTCGACAGGTGTCTTCCTGTTGAGCACGCAGGTGGCGAATTTTTTCGTATCGGGAAATGAATCGTTTCATATCTGACTGTTGTTACGCGACGCCTACCAGGGCCACGCCCCGGCAAGAGCTTTCAATTGATCCTGAGTTTCCTGCCACGATGATCGTTGATTCACTGACTGCTGAAGAAACCGTTTGGCTGCAGGCATAATCTGAACGGCTCGATCGACCTGAGGCGACGTGCCAGCCTTGTAGGCCCCGATTTGAATCAGGTCTGCAATCTCTGAATGTGTTGCCAGCAGAGAACGCAGTTTCGAAGTGTGCTTCTGATGGTCGTCGGTTGTGACTTCTCGAAAGACTCGGCTGACGCTGTTCAGAACATCCACGGCAGGAAAATGACCGGTCGCTGCGATCTTACGATTCAGAACAATATGACCATCCAGAATGCCTCGCGCGGCGTCGGTGATCGGTTCATCCATGTCGTCTCCATCCACCAGAACCGTAATCAGCCCGGTAATGGCTCCGACCTCACCGCATCCCAGGCGTTCAAGGACACTGGCGAGCAGTGACTGAACCGAAGGCGGATAACCTCTGGCTCCCGGTGGTTCACCCAGCAGCAAACCGAGTTCGCGCTGAGCCATCGCGAGTCGAGTCAGGCTGTCCAGGAAGAACAGCACATGGGCACCCTGATCGCGAAAGTCTTCCGCGATGGAGGCGGCTGTCAGAACGGCTTTGATTCGCATCAGAGGCGTTTCGTCGGACGTGGCGACCACGACGACTGATCGAGAAAGTCCCTGCTCACCCAGGCAGTCTTCGATGAACGGAAGAACTTCACGACCACGTTCGCCGACCAGAGCGATGACGTTGACATCAGACTCGGCGTACTTGGCGATTTCGCCCATGAGCGTACTTTTTCCGACACCACTGCCGGCGAAAAGGCCCACACGCTGGCCGCGGCCGATCGTCAGCATTCCGTCGATGACTCGCTGACCTGTCACCAGAGGTTCAGTGATGCGAGTTCTGAACATCGCATCAGGAACCGTTGCTGATTCACTTCGCCAGCGCCGAACTTTGAGTGGCCCGTGCTTGTCGATCGGACGGCCAAGACCATCGATGACTCGACCAAGGAGCGATGCACCGACAGGCACGCTTCGAGCACGGCCTTCGGCGATGATTTCCAGGCCAGGACGCAGCCCAGACGTGCTGTCGAAGCACATCAGCTGCGACTCTGATTCATCAAAGCCGACTACCTCTGCCATGATCTGGTCGCCGGAGGACAGTTTTACCGAACATGTCTCTCCGACGAATGCCGGCAGATCAGCTCGCATCAGTCCGCGCACGCTGCGAAGCTTCCCGGCGGTCCGGAAAGCGCCGCAGCGAGCGGCCTGTTGAGCCATCTCCGCGACGTTCAATCTGAGAGTCATCCAGTTTCTCCATCCATGAGCGACGAATATCGTTCAGTCGTGTCGGCACATCTGTCAGCAGAATCCGACGCCCGGATTCCACTCGGCAGCTACCGCGATTCAGACTGTCATCCTGAATTACTGTGAGCCGTTGCAGTTCTTCTGAGGCTTCTGGTTCCTTCATCAGAGCCTGAAGCAATTCGTAGTCCTGAGAGTTCATGCGGACTCGAACCGGGTCCGTCATCTGCATCTGATCCAGTGCCTGCAGAATCAGATCGTCGACGGCAAACTGTCCGCGATCGATCGCTGCTCCGGTTAAGGCCGAAGCCGCGGCAATCGCAAGTTCGACAGCCACTTCCTGCAGCTCCTGAAGTGACTGACGCTGCTGTTCCTGAAGTTCCTCAACAGAGGCAACAGCCTGTTCCAGCATGTTGCGGAGATCTGCAAGATCTTCATCGGAGACCGTGGGGCCCGCTGGAGTCGTTTCTTTTTCGGTCACTGCCAGATGTTCGGCCGTGTTCCAGACTGGAACTGCGGCAGACTGAGCCAGCGGAGTGACCACTCGATTCGAAAGGTCTGTCAGAACTGTCGCAACAGACGGGCCGGAAGCCGCGACGGGTGTTATCGTGGAAGTTGCGGTTGTTGCAATGTTTGAGACCGCTGCAGGTTCCCCTGGTGTCAGGTGCGAAGGACTTCCTGCGTCATGCGTGATGGGCTCTTCGTCCTGAGATGGAACTGAAACGTCTTCGGTCAGCACGACGGAAGTGGTGATCTGGTCGTAGCTGTCACAGTCCGTAACGACTTCCAGAACCTGACCGCCGGCGGCGATCGTTCGAGGACTTCGTTTCAGAGTGACTCGGACAGTGGCCATGATCGTGTCTAACCTTCACTTTCCATGTCAATGCGGGCAATGATTTCGGCGATGGAGTTTCGAGCCTGAAGGATGCGTGATTCCTGCACGCCCGACATGAACTGCATTTCTTCTTCGATTGTCTGACGTGCTCGTTTGGAGAGATTCGAGAAGACCGCTTCGGTGACATCCTGAGGAGCCCCGTAGAGAGCGGTCGTCAGGTTCGTGCTGTCGATCTCGCCGAGCACTCGCTGCATCATCGTCTTGCTGAGAGCAGCGATATCCTCGAAACGGTAGATCTTTGTCAACAGCGATTTTGCAAGTTCAGGATCCTGTTCTTCGATGGCGGCCAGCATATTCTTTCGACCTGCCTTCGGAACGCTGCGCAGGACCTCGGCAACGCGATCCGAATGAGTGCGCGAGTCGGGTGGTTCCGGCGAAAGTTGCTGAGCACGCTGAAACGTCGCGCGAGCGATTCGTTCGACAAGGACATCCGGAGCGACCTGTTGCTTTGTCAGTTCCTTCATCACGGCCTTCTGGTAATCCCCCTTCAGCAGATTCAAAATCTCGCCAGCCAGTGATGCCGGCAGGCGGCTGAGAAGAATGGCGGAAGTCCGTGACTGTTCTGAAGCGAGTGCCTGAGAGATCTGGTGAGCACTGAGCTGTTTGAGATCTTCCAGGGGATTGCCGGTCAGAGCCGGCGCTGTGGGTGCAGGCATGGTTTCCTCCGGCGTTGTCAGCGTGTCTGGGTTGCCAGTCAGTTCTGATGTGTCGTTTGCCGCATTCGCGTCGGACGACACAGTGGCCGCGTCATTTGAATAGGCTGTGGAGTCTCCATCAGCTGACTCGTTCGCTGATGCATTTGATTCAGCCGTTGCTGCAAGGTCTGGCGCGACGGGAGCTACTGCCGCGTCCGGTTGCGGCTGTTCTGCGGATGGCGATGACGAAGAGCCTGTTGTCGAGCTGTCAGAACCTTCTGCTTCAGACGCCTCTTCCTTCGGTTCGGGAGGCTGCGATTTCAGTGCAAACTGGAAGAACAGCTCAAATTCATCCAGCACTTCGCGCTGACGAGAGATCGTCGAACGGAGCGCGACTGGAGCCTTGAGACCGGCTCGCAGCTTCGCGGCTCGTTCTGGCTGCAGACGTGACAGCACGGCTTCGGCGACTTCATCGCCAAGCAGCTGCAGCAGTTCCAGAGTTTGCCGTTCTCGATCCATTTGGGTTTCAGGGAGTCAGGAGAATGTTAGGGATTTGTTGGAGTCGTTTTTGTCGGCGTGGCCTCGGTCGACCACGGGGCTCACGCGGCTCTTCTTTCCTGCGACACTCCCTGGGGAGACGTTGTTGATGACTTCGGAACCGAGGCGCCACGGCTTCCTCGTGGTGTTTCAGTGGTCGGGCTTGTCGGAGGCGGTGTCTTATCAGCGGAAGCCAGTGTCTCCTGTTCATTGAGCCATGCCGACAGAATATTGGCGACCAATTCCGGATGAGCTTTTGCCTGTTCGGATACTGAGGCGAGTCGGCGGGCATCAGCCAGAGGAATGCCAGGTCCAACGGTTTCCTTGATCACGATTGGCTTCATTCGCTTGATCATCAGCAACCCCATGACAAACGCCACGAGAGCTCCGAGGCTCAGCGAAACATACTGAGCGAGTGGTATCCACTGTTCGATGCCAATTGGTGCTGCGGTTGGAATCGCGAGGTCGTCTGTGGGAGCGACCTTTCCGAAATGGACGAAAATCTCGTCCTTGTTCTCGCTGCCTTCCCCGATCGCACCACGAATCAATTCTTCGATTGCCGTGTCGTCCAGTGCTGGAGCAGCAGGTGTTCCTGGTGCTGCCGGAGCTGGCGCAACGTCGCTGAGATCGACGACGGCTGACACAGTCAGTTTCTTAATGTCGCCGCCGTGTTTTTCGAGAGTCTCCCTGGTTTCTGATGCTGCATAAGTATTCTCTGAATTGGACTCCTGTGTGTCGGCAGTACTGGAAGCGGGAGGGGTAGCGTTTGCCGCAACGTTCGATCCCGTTCCCGCAACCCCCACTGGTTGCGGTGTTCCGTTCTTCGTCTTCATCGATTGCGTGGACTCGCTGAGAATTGCCGTCTTTTCGGGGTCGTAGAGCGTTGAGCTCAAAGTCTGTTTCGTGAAATCAATGTTGGCATTGACCACGATTTTCGATCGAACGCCGGCAAACGCATTGACAGCAGACTGAGCCTTCATTTCCAGTTCACGTTCAATGTCACGCTCGATCTTCAGGTTGTCTTCGATCTGCGTGTTTGCACTGGTCTGCCGGCTAAACTGCCGCCCTACATTGTCTGAGACAACGACGTTGTCTGGATCCAGATCGGGAACGGATCGTGCCACAAGATTGATGACATGATCGGCCAGAAGGTTTGTCATTCGAGTGTCTGACCTGGTAACTACAAGGACGGCTGCTGTTACCGTTACCTTGTCCTCGGCGAAGGGAGATTTCTCCGGAGCACTGATGTTAACGGTGGCACTCTCGATGCCCCGGATGTTCTTGATCATTCGCTGAACACGTGCCTCCAGGTCTCGCAGCCGCTGGTCTTCTTCCGCTCGAGGCGACTGGAACATTGGGAAGCCGGAAGACTTGGCCTGTGAGATCTCTTCCGGATGCAGCAGGTCTTTCAATGCCATGTGGGCTTCGTTGACCTGAGCCGTCGGAACCGAAATGGCGGTACTCGACACATTGATCTCGTAAGGGATCTTTTCCGTATCCAGAATTCCAGCGATGTCAAAAATCTGCCCGGTTTCGCGGTTGCGGGCAATTACGACATATTCCGGCTGCGTTGCCCAGATCATGGTGCCAACGACGGCCGCAATACAGGCAACAGCAGCAGCCGAAAAGCCAACTCGCTGAGAAAGGCTCCAGCGGTTCCAGAGATTCAGGAGCTGATCGCGAAGGTTTTGCCAGAATGACATGGACGTGACTCAGAGTTTGATGACAGTGAAAGAGACGAGTCCGATCAACACAGTGCTTAAACCTGCATCCTCATCACTTCCTGATAAGAAGCGATCAGGCGATTTCGAATCTCCATCATCAGGCGAAAGGCCAGGTCAGCTCGCGATGCCGTCAGTACGACGTCGTGAATGCTGTCTGTTTCGCCCGTGATCAGTTGCTGGACAGAATTGTTTGCAGAAACCTGTTGAGCATTGGTTTCCTGTACCATGCTCTTAACCAGATCCGCAAACGGCAGATCGGTCTTTGCTTCGTTCGCCTTCGGAGCAAGCCCGGGCGACGATGCATTACCGATCTGAATGTACGGTGTCTGTCCCTGTAGTGACTGCAAAGCCATCAGCGCAGACCTCTCAGAAGGGACAGAGCCTGTTCGGCCATCTGTCGGAACGTTTCCAGTGATTTCAGATTGGCCTCATAAGCACGGCTCGCGCTGACGAGGTCGACCATTTCACGGGACATGTTGACGTTGGGAAGTCGGACGTGACCTGTCGCATCCGCATCCGGATGTCCCGGGTCATAGATGACTGGTCCAGGTGTCGTGTCAGGCGACACACCGACCACGTCAACTCCCCGAAGTCCGTCCACGGAGTTTTGTTCCGGGTTCAGCCACTGGTCCATCGCCGCGGAGAACGTCACTTGCTGTCGCTGATAAGGGCCACCCTGAGGAGTTCGAGTGGAGTTCATGTTGGCGATGTTGTTCGCCGCGACCTCCATGCGAATGCGTTCCCCGGTCAGGCCGGAGGCACTGATTTCTGTTCCGGACAAAATTCGCTGCATGGACATAACGGACCTCAATCGAATTCCACGAAGTAGACGGGGTCAGGACCCTGATATCGCAAGCCTCATTTGTTCCATCTCGGATGCCAGCAGTTGAATCCATGTCTGTTGCAGCATCGCGTTCTTGCTCAGCTGCCCCATTTCACGGTCGATGTCGACATTGTTTCCGTCAGCACGAGCCACCAGGCCAGGAGTCTGAACAACCTCCGGCTGTGCCTGGCCCAATACGTCGCCAGCCAGTTCACGGGCCAGCTGCTCTTCGAATGACACGTCCAGCCGCCGGTAGTTGGGCGTATTGACGTTTGCAATGTTGTTGCTGATGACGCGATGGCGGGTTTCCGCTGCCGTGATCAGCCGACCGAGCAAATCGAATTGTGGATTGAGAGACTGCATATCGGCCGCATCGGCAAACTGGCCCTCGTCTCTGAAATCAGAACAATCGGTAAAGCTTCTCTGGCTTACCGGAACAGGCACTGTTCAGTGTCCTTCTCCTGGCTGGCTGAGGGAAAACACTCAGCGTTGAAGAACTTCGGGAAGATACCACGGGGAGAACTCCCGTGGGTGAGGGTGAACCCACCGAACGGAAAATGCAAAGCTGATACGTTCCGAATGACCGGCACCCTACCACGATTCAGGGGCGGCTGAAATAGGACAAGTGTTAGCAAGTTGGCGGGAATACCCCCGATGATCAAACCCGCATCCGGCACGCCTCTCTTCCGGATGTGACCTATGCTCTCAGAAAGAGCAGATCTATCTCATTCAGTTGTCAGTTCAAGGATGACTCGTACTCACATCGCCTGTTCTCCACCTCCTGACGAATTCACAGTACGGACCCGATTCAATGTCGATTGACTTTTCAAAGTTCTCACGGCTTCCTTCGCTGCCAACTGTCGCAATCGAAGCTCTGAAACTATTTCATGACTCCAACAGTTCGAATGACCAGCTGGTGTCGGTCATTCGCAAAGACCCGGCCATCGTCAGCAAGCTTCTGAAAGCCGCCAATTCGGCTCGCTACAGCGCTCGTGGAGAAGTCACAGATCTGAACCGCGCCGTCATGCTGATGGGCCGTGCTCAGGCCGCACCGCTGGTGCTGAGCTTCTCGCTGGCCAAGCAGTCCATGGAGAACTCCGACCACCTCGACTATTATCGCACGTTCTGGCAGCGTTCCTTTGTTCAGGCGACTGCTGCAGAAATCTGCGGAACACATTTTGGCTCCATCGCTTTCCGTGGAGAGTGCTATACAACCAGTCTGCTGGCCGGACTTGGCAAGCTTGCACTGCTGCGAGCAGAGCCCGAGAAATACCTCGAGTGTCTCAAGTCCGCTCAAGCCCAGGGCGCACCGCTTAGCCGAATTGAACAGGAGACATTTGGATTC
>JAEUII010000389.1 GCA_016795145.1 Planctomycetaceae bacterium | reverse complement strand
CTTGTCAGGCTACTGGAGCGGGCTGTAGAGGCCGAAGGTGACGTTCTTGCCGGGGTGTTAGAAGTGGCCAAAGACGATGACCAGCACAGCTCAATCTGGCTTCTGAGTGGTGCAGCACTGGTCGGTCTGAGCTTTGGAATCGTGGGCTCGGCTCTGCGAGACCGAAGGCGTGAAGGCAAAAGACGCTGCGATTTGCCAGACCTTGATCGGTTGTTCAGCGACTACGACGCAATGGGTACGGGTGTAGTGTAGGCAGCGTATCTGCATTCAGTTGCGTAACCGGATCCTCTTGATGACACTTCAAACGAGAACGGTGCCATCCACCTTGATTCGTTACCGTCTTGAGCCTGGGGCGCTCGCTGAAACGCCGGGCGGGATGCACCCGCACAGATGACGCCATGGGCTGGCCGAAGATCGTGTTTGACTTTGCCTCGACGAGGCAGCAGCAAATAGCCCCAGGCGTCAGCCTGGGGTGGGCTCATTGGATGCATCCAAAGCCGTGAAACGGCGGCAGCGATGTGTTCGTAGTGCCTGCAGCATGGGATTGCTCTCGCCGTTTCACGGCCGGCGTTTTCTAATTCATCGCATACCCACGCTGAGGCATGGGGCTACATGCTGTGCTCGCTCCGCGAGCGAATCGCAGCAGGCAGAATCAAGACCTGCTGGCATTCCTGAATCTGCGGAGAGCCGCAACGCAGGCTGCTTCCGGCGATTCTCTGAAAACTGCCAACTGAACACTGAAAACCGTCGTCGCCGCCGACTCAGGAGTATGTGCAGGCGGGGTCACTGGAGATCGGTGAGCGACTGCAGACGCTCAGCGGCGACGTCAAAGTCGTCCAGCAAAAGCTCCCCCGCCCCGGCCCTGAACCCGTCTTCAACCTCGAAGTCCACGCCGAACACGTCTACTTCGTTGGCGAAGACGGCGTCTTGGTGCATAATGCGTACGACGATATTCTCATCGACAATAATATCTTGTCAAATGTTGCTCGTGGTGACACAGATGCCATCAATTTCATGACGAAGAACCGTGGAAAACTGCTGGTCGACACACAAGTAAAACTCGAGTTCATTCAGGGCAGCACACGAGGTGGATTGTCAGGTCGTAGACCAATAGACCTCATACACATTATGAACGAGTATGGCATTCGCTCAGTTAGGACCGCGTCAAGAACCGATGCACTTGCCGTCATGGCAATGAATTCCACAAGAACTGTGTTGAGGGACGATGACTTTATTGTAGCCACCGCGAAGAATCTTGGGGTTCGATTTGCCTCAGGCGACAAGCGTGCCACTATAACCGCGATCCGCAACGGCATGGACGCTCGGTATTTCAATTTCAGTGAGGGAAATGTCGTTCATCGCTATGCCAAAGCCATTAAGGCAATCAAAGGTGCAACTACTGACGCACGAAACTATATTCGACCGCTAAACCCTTGGTAATATATTTATGGCCCTAGAGCGAGAAGAATTAGAGTATTGTGAAGCTGTTCGAGTGGCGTTTGGGCTGCCGCTGCCGCAGTGCGAACCCTATGACGCGCATTGTATTTTCTCAATCCTGCAGTCTACGGACTTCATCTGTGGGGATGTAAATACGACCACACATCCAAGTTCCGGTTCACTGTACGTTGACTCTGAGGTCATGGCGGCATTGTTTCCTGAAATCTCCGGAGATCCCGTATGGTGGCGTTCGATGCATCAACAATTGCAGATTCCCGGGCGCGAAGATATCTGTTACCGGAAGTGGTTGGACGTATTGCGATCAAGGGTGGAGGTTCTCTGACTGAGCAGAACAAAGGTGGTAGGGTGGCGGAGACGGCGCCATCCACCGTGATCTCTCGGCGTAAAGACTTGTGGCACTGTGGCTTGCGAGAATGCTCCTGCATCTGCGTCTGAGTGCGTCATGGCGATGGTCCGTCATTACTTCTTTCGTTTCTTTCGGCCCCAACATTCGGCGAGTGGAGACGTCAGGTCGATTTGACGTCCTCGATCATTGTGCCGTCCCTTCAGGACTAATCGTCTTGTTCGACTGCTAACCCAGGGCGATGCCCTGGGCTGATTTGTCATTGGCCCCTTGGGCCGAGAACAGAGGGCCGACTCACGCGTTGCCCCCGGGGAAAAGCGCCCAGGACGAGCACGGTGCTGAGTTCGGCATGGCGACGCTCCGTCACTCCTTCTTTCGCTTCTTTCGGCCCCAACATTCGGCGAGCGGGGATGTCAGGTCGATTTGGAGTTGGTTCTCGCGAAGGCGCCAAGGCGCGAAGGGTGTGGGAAGGACAGTTACCCGGGGAAAAACGATTACGATCGCCGCGAGTGCGGCGGAGTGTCTGTAGTTGCTGGGCTGCACCGCCCCGTGATGTGCTCCTGAGCCTGAGGGGCTAGCCGATGTTCTTCGCCCTGGTCGTGCACTCACACCCGAATATCCAGGATGCTGGCGTCGTGGTCTCGGTTTCTGATTGCGATCTTTTGAGGGAAGACTCGGCTAGTAGCGCCTCAGGCTCATTCGGGGATTGTGTGTCAGATTTGCGGCCACGGACTTGTTTCCTGCTGTCGCCGCTTCGCGGCTGATCGGATTTCAATCACGCTGGTCCTCGGGCTTGCGCCCGAGGCTATTTGCTGGCGCTGCTTCGCAGCTCAGAACATTGTTCAATGAGCATTGGTTCCTGGTTGTTGGTTCTTTGTTCGTGGTTCTTTGTTGATTTGCATGCGTGCCAAATGGCCGCCCCGTTTGGGGCTTGGAATGTCATGGGGGAATCTGAAACCTGGGCGCGTTGGGCCGGAACCACAGACTGCGACTCATTCGCGTGAATTCGCGTCCATTCGCGGTTCAAACCTTTGCGATTTCAGTCGAGCATGTTCTGGCAGTACCGCATCCTGGCATCAGCTTCCGGCGCCTTCGGCACACGCACTTCGTACGTGCTACCCACACTGTAGAACGACTGTCCTCAGTCGTTTGCGTTTCGTTTGTTTGCATCGTCGAGCAACCGTTGCTGACTCATTACGGAATCAAATTTGTCTCGGCGGTGATCGAGAGGCAGAATGCGGCGATGAGGTTGGCGGCGTGTTCAAGATCGGACTCCGCGACAAGCTCCACCGGGCTGTGCATGTAGCGGTTTGGAATCGTGACCAGTCCCGTGGCGCATCCGGCTCGACTCACCTGAATCACGGCTCCGTCATTGCTGGCGGGGTAGGCGAGAGCGTTGATCTGGTAGGGAATGTTCTTCTCCGCGGCCGTGCGAGTCAGCAGGTCGAAGACGCGAGGGTTCGCGTTGGCGCCTCGGACGATGACTGGTCCCTTGCCGATTTCAATGCGGCCAAATTCATTCTGGTCAATGCCCGGGCAGTCTGTCGCGTGAGTCACGTCGACGGCGATGGCGACATCGGGGTTGATGGCATACGCACTGGTCGTAGCGCCTCGAAGACCAATCTCTTCCTGAGCGGCTGAAACGGCAACGACTTTTGCACGCGGCTTCGCTGCGGCGATCTTCTGTAGCGCTTTGAAGACGACCCACACTCCGGTTCGGTCGTCCATCGCAACTCCTGCCAGGCGTCCATTTCGCAGCTCGCGAAGGCAGGGCTCCGGAGTCACAAAGTCACCAATGCGGACGACCGATCGCGTTTCCGTTTCTGATGCCGAACCAATATCAATCCACAGGTCCTTCAGCTTCGGGACCGTCTTGCGATCATCGGGGTCCAGCAGATGAATGGGCTTGCGAGCAATGACGCCGGGAATCGGTCCAGTGGCCGTGTGTACGACCATCTTCTGGCCCAGAAGAATCTGCATGTCCCAGCCGCCGACTGCATTCACACGGAGGAAGCCCATGCTGTCAATGTGACGAACAATCAAGCCGATCTGATCACAATGAGCATCCAGCAGAATCGTCGGTCCGCCTGTCGAGTTGACGGTGGCGTGCACGCTGCCATGAACATCCGTCGTCACTGTTTCAGCAAATGATGACGCAAACCGTCGGACGACATCCTGAACTTTTTGTTCTCCTCCTGAAGTTCCCGGCGTCTCAAGAAGCTCTTTCAAAAACGCATCCGGCATCGTGCACTTCCAATCTGCTTTTACAATGTGGCGAACAGCCTGTTGTTTGACTGGAGCTTCGTAACCCGAAACGTCAGTGAGGGATACAAACCTGCCTGGCTATCCATCATGATCCCTCGCTGACGCAATTGGTTGAGAGTAATCAACTCGCTGGCAGCCGACCAACCTGGCGAAGATTGTGACGGAAGCCGTCGTAGAAATCGATCCAAAGTGGAGCGTTGTCTCAGTTGCTTGTTTTGTTGCTGCTGCGGGCTCAGCAGAAGCGGACGGAAGCAGACGGTTTGGGGAAACGCCTGGGACAGGCGTTCTACACTGAGGGTTCGATGATCTGAAGGCTCACGTGAATCAACCCGGCTTCCAGTTGTGGATCGCCGGAGCGACGCGTGACGGAGACCTCAAGTCGATTGAAGTCCCGCAGACAATCGCCTGTCGGAAACCTCGCCACATCGGTACCCTGAATGTCGGACGTGGAGGCTTTTGAACTCGCACCGGCAGCAGTCTTGTCGGGCTCTTTCGCAGCATCATTGGCTTCGGAACTTGCAGCCAGAGTGACGTCGTTGAGTCGAACTATGACGTCTGCGTTGCACGTCGACACGACGACCTCGACACGAGTTTCGGGGGTCAGCCGAGTTGGCCGGTGAAAGGCTCTGGCGAGCAACAGATTCATTTCGCCGACGGAAATGAGTGCTGGAAGCTGGCAGCGAACAGGAGCCTTCTCCTGATGGGCCGCTACGGCGATCTGTTCCCAGGGACCGGCGAGACGAATGGTGTGAGTCGACATTTGATGGCCACGAACAAGTCGGTGAGTTTTTGGATACGGGTACGAACTTTAGCAGAATGTGGTTCTTAGTTCTTGGTTCATTGTTGTTGGTTGTTGGGGTAGGGAGGGGTGTTGGACGTTTGAAGTCTGGCGGATGAGTGGTCACCATTCCGAGCCTTTGAATTGACTTTCACTCGGTGGCTCAGAAAAGCAGGCTGTTATGCACTCCGAATTGCCGGAAGGCAGCGAACCGAAGCTGGAACGCAGTCTTGGGCTGTTGCAGGCGACGAGTCTGAACATTGCCAACATGGTCGGGATCGGGCCATTCATCACGATCCCCGCGTTCATTGCCGCGATGGCGGGTCCTCAGGCTTTGATCGGTTGGGTGGCGGCGGCCATTCTGGTGCTCTGCGACGGACTGGTGTGGAGCGAACTGGGCGCGGCCATGCCGGGGAGCGGCGGATCCTACCACTTTCTTCGCCAGATCTATGGGCGAACATCGTTCGGACGACTGATTCCCTTTTTGTTCATCTGGCAGTTTCTGGTCAGTGGTGCGCTGGAGATGGCTTCCGGCTACATCGGTGCTCTTGATTACTTTGAGTACGCATGGCCGGGTCTGAAGGTTTACTTTGCCGGCATTCCGGGTGGCACAAAATGGGTGGCCGTGGCTTCTGTCATCGTCGTCACTGCACTGGTTTGTCGACGCATTCGGCACATCGGCTGGCTGAGCGTCATCATGTGCGCGGGGACTTTGATTACCGTGCTGACTGTGATCGTCGCGGGACTTTTGAACTTCAACGCGTCGCTGCTAACGTTTCCTCCCGATGCATTTCAGATCGACTCAAAGTTCGTGACGGGACTTGGGGCGGCGATGCTGATCGCGATCTACGACTATCTTGGATACTACAACATCTGCCATCTGGGCGATGAAGTCGTGCGACCGGAGAAGACCATTCCTCGGGCCGTCATGGGTTCGGTCGTGGTCGTCGCACTGATCTATCTGACGATGAACATCTCGATCATCGGAGTTGTGCCGTGGCAGAAGGCGATGGAGTCAAAGAACATCGCTGCTGACTTCATGGAGCTGCTTTACGGTCGCACCTGGGCCGTGATCTTCACCGCGCTGATCATCTGGACGGCCATGGCCTGCATGCTGGCGATCACGGTGGGTTATTCTCGCATCCCCTATGCGGCTGCAAAGGGCGGAGATTTCTTCGCGGTGTTTGGCGTTCTTCACCCCACGGGGCGCTATCCGATTGTGGCGCTGCTGACACTGGGTATTTTGACGTCCGTCTTTTGCTTTCTTTCACTGAGTGAAATCATCAGTGCGGCGGTCTGCGTGCGGATCGTGGTGCAGTTCCTGGGTCAGATTGCCGGCCTGTATTATGTCCGCCGGCATAGGCCTGACATTCAGCTTCCGTTCCGGATGTGGCTGTATCCGATTCCCAGCGGCATCGCGGCCGTCGGCTGGATCTTTGTGCTGGCGACGTCGGGCTTGAAGATCCTTCTGCTCAGTCTTGCGGTACTGGTGTCGGGGGTGATTGTTTTTGTTTTGCGATCTTCGTTTGGGAAACGAGGACAATAGTTGTTGGTACTTGGTTCTTCGTTGTTGGTTCTTGGTTCTTGGTTCTTGGTAGGTCCTTTCTGCCGGAAAGGACTTTCGCCGACAGGCGAACCGTGGGACCGCAGGTAGTTGTATGGCGGCAGGGCGTGAGATCCCGAACGCCGAGTTGTGTTACAGCAGATAGGCGGGAAGAACTGTGGCGAGGTTGTCCAGAAGTTTCTGTTGGACCCAGCTGGTCATGACGGACTTCACGGCGGCATCGAGCAACAGAAAGAAAACTCCATAGGCAATGTGTCTGAGATGTTCGGCGGGGCGGCATACGGGTTTCATCGCAAAAAACTGAACGGCTAAGGCAACCAGCTGAAACGAAAGGAGGGTGTAGCCGACTCCTCGAAGGATAGACCACAGATGCCAGCCCAGTGCCAGGGCCAGAAATCCATTTTTGCTGGAAGCAATCAGTTGGCCGTTGTAGTAGTTCATCAGGTCGACTTCGTGCAGTCCGTGATGAAACGTCAGGCCGCCGAACGATGTGAACGACACGACGGTGGTGCCGGCCAGCAGAAGAGCATGTTCCGGAGCCCAGTCTCGCACGCGATATTCCTCGTCCGTGCCGCTTTCGATCCAGTAACGCTGGCGATCCCAGTAGTCGGCTCCGCCTGGAAAGGCAATTCCTGCCGCGGCGGGATCAAGGAAAGCTGCGGTAATCGCCACAGCACTGTGAGAAGCAAAGACGAGCACGATGGCTGATAGTCCTGACAGCCAGCGGTTGGAACTCGCCAGCGGCACGACCATCAGAGTCAAAACGATCGCAGTAAAGGGCCGATGCCAGGTCCAGCCAAACATGACGCAAAGAGCACAGGGAATCATTCCCGATAGTAACGCCAGGATGATCCATCTCCAGCCGCTGACAAGAGGCTGCAGAAGAGTCTCCAGGAACCGAACGCGCCGAGCGATCAGGCAGCGAAGAGCATTTCCCTGACGGATCGTCGGCGAGTTCGGTGTTTCTGAATATGAGTTATTCATGCGCATGTGGCCTGGCGGCCTGCACTGCATCCACTGCAGGCCCGATTCACAGGCTGAATGTGATGCTGACACATCGTAACCCGAAACGTTAGTGAGGGATCAAGAGCCAGAAGGCAGTCCACGAGAATCCCTCGCTGACGCAACGGGTTGGGATGAATCAACAGGCTGTTGGCTGAGTCACAAAGTGAGCCGCAAGGCGCTAGCCGCGGGTGTTTTCATTGGTCCTTCAAACATTGCCCCGCGGTGAGCCCCGGTTGGTCCCAGTTGTAGCCATACAGCGAGAGCCGTCTGGTGTCGACCAAAATAGCTCAAGCAATTGACCGGAGGCCTTGCGCCCTTCCGCTATCTGATGCGGCACAACTCTGGGACCCGCGGCTAGCGCCTGGCGGCTCACTTAGACAAAGGGCTGCTAACGCCGAACAGGAATCAAAACGATCCCCGTTGTGTAATACAGGATGGCATTTCCGACGCCAAAGATCAGCAGGAAAATGACCCAGCCCATAATTCCATTGTTGTCGTCGTCACTCATTGAAATGTCCTTTCAGTCATCGGCGGATAAGAAAAGAAAAGAGAACACAATGTTCATGGTATTGAGCCTGAATGCTCATTCGATTTCGGCGTCTTCGGATGCGAAGCGACCCAGTCAGTAAGCACACTTTGAATCCTGTCGGGAGCATCCGGGAGGTGTCGTTGCCGAGTCCACCGCAGAAGATGCTGCAGGCGTACCGCAACGGACGGATGTTCGCTGAGTGCCAGGAATCTCAGACCCAGCTTCTGCTGATCTTCGCTGCCACAGACAACAGTCTGTTCAGCGCGATGAAGAAAGTAGTCGGGATCTGCTTCAATGAGTCTCGCAACCGTGATGACTCGTTCCGGTTCGGGATGCGTGACCCAGTCCTGGTAGAGCCATTCCTTTTCCGGGGCTGCCAGTTTTACGATCGCGTCATGCACCTGTGTCGGATCGGCAGCAGGATCTTCCAGTTGAGCCGCGAGTTGTTTCAGTTCGTCATGTGCCGCAGCTGATGAGGCTGTGTACGCTTCCGACATGGCTCGTTCGAATTTCGGGCGAAGAAAAATCACGGCACCACTGATTGGAATGCACGCCACAAACAGGCACGCGATCGCCAGCAATTGACCTTCCAGTGATCGAATCGAATCGAGCTTCATGCGAGCACCTTTGACCATGGAGTTTTCGCAATGAACCGAACCGAAAGAACTCGAGTCACCCCCGCGGCGACCACCAGAACAGCCAGATGAATCCAAAAGCCAAAACGAATCTGCAGCAAGGCAAAATGGCAGAAGCCCAGTCCTGTCAGCACGCTTCCTGAGACGCCGGCAAACAATGCGATGGGGCCAAAGGATTCTCCACGACTTAACGGATCGGAGAATGGAACTCGCCGTAATACGCCTGCACAACTTGCCCAGAGAATCCCGGCCACGGCAATCGCCGAAGCGACCGTGCAGGCCAGAGCGTGCGCGGCATTTTTCCATTGCCACGTGAGCACAAGAAACAGAGCCAGTAACAATGGAACAATAAACTGAAAGGTGATCGCGCGAGCCAGGCCGTTCACAAAGGCAACTCGATCATCGATCGGAGCCAGAATCAGAATCCAGCTGGCCTGATGGTCTTTGCTGAAATTCAGCTGATACAGAATTTGCGGCAGTGCCATGGGTGGAAGGTACAGACAGGCCAGAGTCAGCATTGCATCCTTGCCGTGATCGACGAACGGGTCGACAAGTTTGCCCGTCAACATTCCCATCAGAATGACGGCCACAGCAACCGCTTGTGTTGTCCAGCATCGCATTCGCAATGACGGATCGCGTCGAAGAAAAGTCCACGCGAGCCAGAAGGATGTTCGATGTGTTCCGGGGCGAGTGAACAACTGAAAGATGGGACTAAGTAGTTGTCCGGGGGCCGGCAGTGCATTCATCGTTCCCGACGCCCGCGCAGTTCTTCCTGGCTCCATCTGACCGTAGGAAACCGACAGCCGTTGAATCGCCGCAATCCAGACACCCAGTGTTCCAAACGCAGCGATGCAGAGATGCATCAGTCGTTGGGTCACCGGCCAGGCATCGGTCGTTGCGGCAATGTCGGCGAGCCAGCCAAAAGGCGTGTAGTGAAGCCATGCCGGCGCTTCGTAGGCGATCATCTGCAATGACTGCCTCGGATCGCGAATCACCAACTGAGCCCCGTAGCCGAAGATCAGCATCGCCCCCACCTGGACAAAAGCCAGAAGTTCCCGCGTTTGTACTGACGGCGTTGTTCCTGCAACCAGATTGAAGAGCAGGACAACCAGGCCCGCGGAAAACAATCCGCCAGCCAGCGCTGCTCCCCAGTACCAGAACAGAAACTCCGGCCCGGAATCTCTGAGCCCCATTCCGACAATCGCGGGGCAGAAGTTGAGCGACGTGACCGACAGCAGTACATACATCAACAGGTTCGTGACACGAGCTGCAGCGTATGTGCGGTTGGGAATCGGCTGATGTCCGATGATGTTCAAATCATCCGGATCCATCACGATCTCATTGAATTCCACAACCACACTGCTGGCCGTCACGATCATAGAGACGTTAAGGCAGACCATCGCAAAGAACCAGGCATCAACACGGGCAAACAATGCCACGCTGCAGAACAGCCCGATCAGCAGGTTCTGACCGGTGACGGCAAAGAGCGGCGTCAGAATCTCCTTCGCGCCGGCCGTCGACGTGGCTCGACCGAACTGCTGATTTCGCAAATCCAGCAGCAGATATGTTCGCACCAGAGCCCGGTACATCCGTGGTTCAACACCGACGCGTGAGAGAAGACGATCGATCCTGTTCGCTGAGGCGATGGAACTCATTGCTGCGTTCCTCGACTGCGAACAACGTCGACGAATTCCTTCGCCGTCTGCTCCTGGTTTTCATCGGATGTGAGTGACCGGAAGACGGTTTCCAGCGTTCCTCGATGAGCGGCAGCCATCAGCGCCGTCGGAGTATCGTCGGCGACAATCTCACCCTTGTTCAGAATGATGACTCGATCGCACAACCGTTCCACGACATCAAGAACATGGGAGCAATACAGTACCGTTCGACCCTGGTCCGCAAGGCCTCGAACAACGTCGCGAACGGTTCGAGACGCGTTGGCGTCCAGTCCGGAGAGCGGTTCGTCGAAGAGAATAATCTCCGGATCGTGAATCAACGCGGCGGAGATGACAACCTTCTGTCGCATGCCTTTGCTGAGTGTATCGATACGTTTATTGGCGCTGTCACCGATGCAGAACAGCTGCAACATCTTTGTTGCACGCGTATGAATCTCATCCGGTGGAAGGTGATGCAGCGTTCCGACGAGCGTCAGATATTCCATCACGCTCAGAAGCTGATAAAGAGGACCAGTCTCCGGCACGTAACCAATGCGTCGACGAACTTCGAGCGGATTTGCTGTGACATCGAATCCAGCGACCTCGGCAGTGCCTTCTGTCGGCCGCAGCATGCCGGTCAGAATCTTGACCGTTGTGGACTTACCAGCGCCGTTTGGTCCGATGTACCCGCACACCTGCCCGGCAGGGATTTCGAAGCTGACACGATTGAGCGCCAGGGCTTCACCGTATTGACGTGAAAGACCACTGACTCGAATCATGGGAGGCTCTGCGGACCAGTCCGTTTAAGGCGACAAATTTTCACCACACGGATCATGGTGAGCCTGTCCTTCACGTGCAAAGCGATAGGCCCTGGTATTTCGGCAAAATGTGACTTTTGGCGGTTCCCTCCCCCGAGCTTGCTAGCGCTCGCTCGACCCCTCCCGAACGAGTTCGGGAGGGGAGGAGTTGGTTGCGTTGGGGCTGTCTTCGTTGAGCTTCCAGTATTGGTCGATGGCGAGATCGTTCCAGGTTTGAGTTTCGCCCCAGGGCCAGCGGACGGTGACTGAGACTGGTTGATTTGTGTTGCCGAGACCGAACAGAATTCTGGAGTCACTCGTTGACAGATAACTGCCGCCGGATTTTGCGAAGCGAGTGATCGACCTGTCGGCTGCTCGCACTGTGATTGTGGCTCCGGCGATCGGTCGATGGCTGCGACCGGCAAGGCTGAATCCTGCCCAGTGGTTTGCGTTCGACGTGGAAGCCACATTCTTCAGAATTCGGACCGGCGTGTTGCTGTGGCTGATCACCAGATCGGGCCAACCGTCGTTATCGAGATCCCCAACGGCCAGGCCTCGCCCCAGAGCTTCCTCGTTGAAGTAATCGTTGCCGCTGGAGTTGATGCTTCGAAAGACTCGGCGACCCTTCTGTTCTTCATTTCTTAACAGCACCGGCTTCTGCTTCACAGGAGCGCCTGCGGGATATCGGACGACGTGTCCATTCACAAAAATGATGTCCTGCCATCCGTCATTGTCCATGTCGATGAAGCTGGTGCCGAAGCCCACGTGAGTACCACCGAGTGCGCCGATCCCGGCCGCCTGTGACTGAAAGGCAAACAGTTCGCTGCCAACATTCTGATACAGCGCAGGAAGTTCACTTTCGAAATTCGTGACCCACAGGGAAGCTCGACCGGAGCCGTCATAATCGCCCACGTCAACTCCCATGCTTCCGTTATATCGGCCCGAGTCATCAGCAGCGACGCCGGCCGCAAGTCCCGCTTCGTCAAACTTGCCTTCTCCACGGTTCAGCAGCAACCAGTTGTTGCTGGCATCGTTCGAGGCATAAACATCCGGGCGGCCGTCGTCGTTGAGATCTGCAATGACAACTCCCAGGCCCTTGCCAGTCGTAGGGATATTCAGAGTCTCCCAGTGATCCGTGAACTGCGTTCCATCGAACTGATACAGCGAATGAGGCAAGGCATCGAAGCTCTGCGGAGGACAGACGTCGCGTTCCTGATCACTTCCGCGAGGCTGACATTTGGGATCATTCTGGAACGACCAGTTGACATAGCGTGACACATACAGGTCCGCTTTGCCGTTTCCCGTCAGATCTGCGAAGGCGGCACTTGTGGACCAGTTTGTATTGGTCAGGCCAACGGACGCTGTCACGTCACGAAACTTGCCGTCTCCTTCATTTCGAAACAGCAGCATGCCCGAGTATCCGGTGATCAGCAGATCGTCGCGTCCATCACAGTCGTAATCTGCTGCGATCGCTCCATGTGAATAAAGGGAGTCTGTCACGATGCCGGAAGACTGAGTCACATCCTGAAAACGAAAGTTGCCCAGGTTTCTGAAGAGCCCGGCAGACAGGCCTCTTATCTGTGGCGAGTTGTCGCCTTCAAACGTACCACCTCCGGCACAGTAAATGTCCAGCAGCCCGTCTAAGTCATAGTCCAGCAGAGCAACACCGCCGCCAAGAGATTCGAGGATCGTGAAGCGATTCGCTTCCTCACCTGTGTGGCAGGTAAACGCGATCCCGCTGGTCTTTGTGACATCTTCAAAAAAAGTGCTCGTGCCGGACGTGTTCGTTGCTGTCGAATTGGGCTCGGGCTTGCTTAGAGACACATCCGGCGGTGCTGGAAGTTCGCCTGGCGAATCTGTTGCTTCACGTGACATCCAGTAGATGAAGACCGTTGCCGGGACCACAATAATGAGGCACAGAATCAGAAGACTTGCAGGCTTCATGAGACGATGGCTTCCCGATCTTCGCGTCAGATTTCGGCGCGATGCAGAAGGAATTTGGTATTGAGATGGCACTTAGTTGTTGGCATCAAGCTGAGCCATCTTGTTTCGGTAGGTTTGAGCATCGCTCGGCTTGCCAGCCAGTTGAAGGCAGCGAACCAGCCCCAGAATGACTTCCCGATGATCCGGAGCCAGCGCTTCGGCTCGCCGAAACCAGCGTTCCGCTTCATGCAGGTCCTGCAAGTCCAGAGCCACGCGACCTCGTTCGATCATTGCCGCAAGATCTCGATCAGACTTTTGAAGGAGCTCGTCGAGAATTGTCGTGGCTTCATCGTACTCGCCGAGTTCACGGTGGCAGCTTGCGAGTCGTATCTGGATTTCTCGCTGTTCAGGCGATTTCTTGTCGAGGTATTCAAGGTGAGTCTTCGCCTCCTGTGGACCATATTGAAGGAGCACCTCGGCAAGCCGCAATCGAGTTTGATCGTTTGCCGGGGCGGCATTCACAGCCGCTCGAAGCTGTTGAAGGGCCACGTCGGGCATGCCCTGTCGAAAGGCCAGTTCGCCTTTCCATGCTAATGCTTGCGCGACGGCCCAATCGTCCTTAAGAGTCTTATCCCAGAACGACAAGGCTCGTTCAGCGATCGCGGTTTGAGAACTCTGAAGAGCACCTTCGATGATTGCGTCGAGAATGATGGAGCTTTGAGGATCGTCGAGCTGTGACTCGATCCCGTCCAGCATTCCGGCCGCATCGCCAAGATCACCCTGTCGCATTCGGAACAGCGTCCGTTCCAGTGCCACATCGTCCGGAAGAGTCAGAGCGGCTCGTTCAAGAAATCGATTGGCGCTGGCAGCATCATGGTCTCGCTCGGCGGCTCTGGCGGCGATCAATAATGCTGAACCATCATTCGGAAACAAATTGAGACATCGGTTCAGGTGCCCGCGCGATTCCTTAATTCTGCCCCAGCGAAGTGCAAGTTCTGCCTGAGATTTCCAACGCGATGCCAGGACATATCGTCCACCATACCACGTGATCGCAAGACACACGGCGACTGTAACAACGACAGGAATCCAGCCGGGTATCGTGCGTCGAACGCGTTGCCCTGACGGCGTTTGAGCTTTCGACTTTCGACGCGCTTTGGCCACGCAACGAGTCTCCCGGGATCACGATTGCACACAACCGTTTTGTTAGTCGCCCGTTTGATGGGGATGATGTTTCTTTCATCAGTGCAGGTGAGCAGGAGTGTTCACCTGGCGGGCTTTCAGAGTCTAGTCACGAAGCGATTCAACTCAAGCACAACACGAGTGAATTTCCGGGCCATTTTTGGATGCATACCGGTTAGCACAGGCAAGGCCTGTGACGCGCAGCGGCCGGAAGCTGAGGTGAACACGTGGTGGTGTGAGTGCCGGCTTCGTTGGCAAGATCACATCCTGGCATCGGCTTCCGGCGCCTGCGGCACACGCACTTCGTACGTGCTACCCGTTTTTGTAGAACGGCTGTCCTCAGCCGTTTTCGATCAGTCGCGATGTGAAGCGATTGAGGACAATCG
>JAEUII010000365.1 GCA_016795145.1 Planctomycetaceae bacterium | reverse complement strand
CCAGGTGTTCCCTGTGTCGTCGGCATGGAGAAAGAACTCGGCCACGACGGAGCTGGATTCTGGCTCGGCTGTCCCATCGGCATTCCAGTTGTCATTCCAGTTGGCATTCCAGCCTGCGTGGGTACCTGATCGGATGACATCGCCGGACCATTTGGAGTCGGAGCACTGACGGATCCTGCGGAGGCGTTCGTTCCTGGTGCACCAAAGAAGCCGGGCTGAATGCTGATACCCGACTGAGTATTGATGCCGGAACTCACGCCAGGCATACCGTTCGCTGCCATACCCGGCGCGACAGCTCCCGGCTGTTGTGCGGCCGGCCATTGCGGACCTGGAGCCACCTGAATCGAAGCTCCAGCGTTTCCTGCGGGCTGAGGATATCCTGTTGGGATGATGGGCTGTTGCCGGGCTGAAGTCGCTGAATCTGCCATCGCGTTCGGAATGCCGTTTGGAAGTCCGTTCGGAATGCCTTCAAGCTGACGAGCACGCTCTGCTTCCTGGCGTCGAAGTCTTGCTAGTTCCTGAGCCTGCTCCAGCGTGGCATTCGGCGGCAAGTCGGGAATACCTGCCACCAGAGATCCTGTTGACACCGCGGTATCAACCGGCAATCCAGCCTGTTCCTGCAGCTGAGCCAGAGTTTGAACGACCTGACCGCCCTGACCATACAACTGCACGAGTCTCTGCTCCGCAGCAGCTTTCTTGCCCTGCTTCAGATCCAGCAATGCAAGATTCAGATGAGCATATTCATGCTGTGGATTCACTTCGATCGCCTGGTTCAGGTACCGCGCGGCTTCATCGTATCGGTTCTGAAGAATGTAGGAATACCCGATGTCGCTCAGCAGGTTGGCATCGCGAGGACGAACATGCAGTGCCTTCTTGTAATGCAGCTCAGCGTCCGCATACTTCTCTTCAAGGTCCGCTGTCATTGCGAGACCATGATGGGCTGTCGCATTCTCCGGCTCGTATTCCAGAACTTCTTCGTAGGCAGTCTTTGCCTTTTCCAGTTCACGCTGCTGCAGCGACGTCTGCCCTTCCTGCAGCAGACGATCCAGCTGCTCGCTGGCAATCAGCGGCTTCTCGCGATCCAGAGTCTTCAACTCATCAGTCTTGCGCCGTTTAAACTCCGGCAGCTTCATTCTTGAATCACGAGTATCTGCCGTCGAATGTTCGGCCCTTGAAAAAGGGTTCTTAAAGCTCCCGTCAGCCTGACAGCCAACAGCAAAGCTCAACAGACAGCACGCCAAAATGCGCTGATGTCCTGACATGATCAGGGTCCTACGCAGAATTCGATGAGAGAGGAGTCGATGAAGCCGTTAGAGACTTCATCCAGGAGAGGATCGTCTTCAGACAGGTCCCCGATCTTCACCGGTTGAGAATCCGGAGACAATCGGGGCAGCATGAGGAGAGAGAAACAACGGAGTTCTAATCGAATCCTCAAAATCATGTCGAGACGAATCCGGAACCGCAGAAAACACGTGAATTCGTGAGTGTTTTCACGCAAAGGAGCATCCTCCGGTAGGTGCTGCTTGCCGAGCAGCACTTCGCGGCCCCGCCGCGACCAGCGACCTGATGACGTGCCACCGTCTTCCAGGAGAACGTGGAAGCATCGTTCGTCGAAATCCGGGTAGCACAGGCGCAGCCTGTGACGCGCAGCGGCCGGAAGCCAATGTGATCGCGTGGATGTTTCAGTGCACCCGATCCCGGCAATCTCGCATGCAAGCGAAATGCTTCCGGCGCCTGCGGCACACGCACTTCGTACGTGCTACCCGCGTTCTTCCGGGATCGGACTTCCATGCGGATCCAGTGCCGGCGCCGATGATTCTGTTTGAAGACGGTCCCGCAGTTCTCGGTCCGTGTAGTGTTCCAGCTTTTCTGCCTGACGGTGAATCACATCGGGCGAGATTCCTTCGGTGACCAGGTAATGTTCCCATAGCCGATGTGACCGAACCAATTCCGCCGCCGCGCGCTGGCCGACGGCGGTTAAGCGGTATCCACCGTCCGTCAGTTCAACAAACCCCTTATGAACCTTGCGAGTCACAGCCCATTGCGTCGCGACTCGGCTGGAAAGAAGCCGAGTACAAATCTCCGACAGCGGCACGCTTCTCCCTGGCTGCCGTTCTTCAAGTCGATACAACAGAGCGATGACGTCTTCCGCAAGAATTCTTCGAGCCAGCTTCATGCGCCGATAGACGCGAACGACGACTCCATTGAGCGGCGAAAACAACGCGGCCAGCAGGAACAACAAACCAGCACACAGAGCCATCATGCCGGCGATACTGGTGGATCCAAAACCGAACCAGCCTGGAACCGCCTTCGCCGACCAGTGTCCCAGGATCGCCGATGCCACCGCAATGATCAGGCTCAGCACAATCATTCGACTCAAACGAGTTGTCAGCAGATAAGCAGTTGACGGCGGCACAACGAACATCGCAACGACCAGAATATTGCCGGCCGTTTCGAAACTCGCCACGGCCGTAATGGCCACAATCACCATCAGCAAATAGTGCATCAGACGAGCACTGTAGCCGGCGGTTGTGGCCATCCCCGGATCAAACGCACTGATCAGAAGTTCCTTGAAGAACACGATCACGAACAGCAAATTCAGGATGGCGACTGAACCCAGCATCAGAATGGCCCGAGGAATCTCATGGCCGGCAACGAGAACAGTTTCCAGCGGCGTGCTTTCGATCGATCCATACAGCACACATCCCGGATCCAGGTCCACGTGATCCGCAGCCTGGACAATCATGACAAGGCCCAGCGCGAAGAGGGTCGTGAAGACAACTCCCATCGACGCGCCTTCATCCACGCTTCCAAAGTCTCGAATCCACTCCGTCAACACAGCCGTCAAAAGACCGACAAGAACCGCGCCGACAAACATCGGCACGCTGGCTCGGCTTTCCGTCAGAAAGAACGCAATCGCCAGTCCCGGCAGGACCGCATGACTGATCGCGTCACCCAGCAGGCTCATCCGTCGAAGGACAAGAAAATTCCCCGGCAGCGCTGCCGCAACAGCGCACAGGATTCCTGTGATGATGATCAGGCCATCGTAGGAACTGAACCAGGCGATCAGTCCGCTCATGGCAGCGTCTCCGTTCCGGCCGACGACGCGCCAGCACTGCCCTGCCATGCCCCGGAAGTACCTGAAGGACTGATGCGATGAGGACTCTCGGGGATCCCCGATTCCGTGTGCTCAAGTTCCAGCAACGCTTCCAATTTCGCAATCAGCTCGGGTTCCAGAACATGCTCGATCGCATCCGCCTCACGGTCAACTCGCGCGGCAGCGACCTCGGCATGAGTCATCAGGTACAGTTCCCAGAGTCGATGATTGTGGACCAGTCGCCGTGCCTCGGTTCGGCCTTCGTTCGAAAGCAACAGCCGACCATCGGTTGTCGTCTGAACCAGATTCTGAGCCTTGCAGCGAGCCAGCTGACTTCGAAGACGACGAGGCGTCCAGGTGCGCAGGTCTTCGAGCTCAGAGTAACTTACGGCTGCTGTTCCATCTGATCGACCATGGCTGGCGGAATGAGATTCCAGCAGTTCGAAGAGTCCTCGCAGAAGATGTTCCCGATCGATTGCCTGGTTCAAAGATCGACGTCGCAGAGCACGAACCAGGACACCGCGGGCCGTTCCAAAGATCATGCTGACAAAGAACAGCGCGGCACTCACAAGTACAATCATTGCACCGGACGGAAGGTCCTTAAACAGAGCACTCAGCGCGGAGCCCAGCAATCCCGAAGCACCGCCACACACTGCGGCGATCACCGTCATCTTCGCAAGGCCATCCGTCCAGAATCTGGCAGCAGCAGCCGGAATAACAAGCAAAGCAATCATCAGGATGAGCCCAACGGCCTTGAGTCCGATGATAGTCGTGATCACGACCAGTGCCATCAGCAGAATGTCCAGCAGCAGCACGGGATATCCGCGCGACGCAGCGAAACCTTCGTCAAAACACAGCAGCGTCAGCTCACGAAAAAGCGCGACGATGACAAAGGTGACACCGGCTCCAATGATCGCAATCAGCCTCGCATCACCAGCACTCAGCAATGCGGCTTTGCCGTAGATGAACGTTTCCAGTCCCGCTGCATTACCACCCGACTTCTGAACGACGGAAAACACGGCAATGCCAGCACCAAAGAAAACACTCAACACAATCCCCAGCGCCGCATCTTCACGAAGTCGCGTCATGTTGCGAACAAACATGATGGCCGCAACACCACACAATCCGCTCAGCGCGGCTCCTGTCAGCAGCACGGGAAGTGACTTGCCGTCGAGCCCCAGTGAAGGAGCAAGAAGGAATGCGAGTCCAACACCAGGCAGCGTCGCGTGGCTTAACGCATCGCCCATCAAGGCTCTGCGTCGAAGCAGCGTGAATGTTCCAACGACACCTGCTGCCATACCCAGCAGCGATGTTCCAAGAATGACCACGCGAGTATTGTAGTCGCGAAGAAAAATCAGTCGCGACAGATGACTGTCTGACTGACTTGAACTGGAAGCAGATTCCAAACTGGGCGTTGTCACGGTCGAAAGCACGTCGACCGCCGAAAACAATTCGGCCCCCTGCGCGCAGGAGGCTATCAAGGGCTCGCACAGCAGAATCAGCAAGAGAGCCCGCCACTTCACAGCGTTCGCTCCCGTCGCCGCATGGCTTCCGTCGCTTCATCCAGCAGAGTCAGTCGGCCGCCGTATGTGCGTTCCAGATTCTCCCGAGTAAACACGCTTGCCGTCGGCCCCTGCGCGACGACTCGCATGTTGAGCAGCACGACCGAATCAAAGTACGTGGGAACCGTGTGAAGGTCATGATGAATCACGATGGCTGTTTTCCCGGCCTGCCGCATCTCACGCAGGATTTCAATGATCGCCTGCTCCGTCGCTGCATCGACCGCCGCGAAGGGTTCATCAAGCAGATAGAGGTCAGCATTCTGGACCAGCGCGCGAGCAAGAAAAGTTCGCTGCTGTTGTCCGCCTGACAGCTGGCTGATCTGACGATCGGCGAAGTCACCAATGCCGACTCGATCAAGTGCTTCACGAGCAATCTCGCGATGCCTGCGAGTCACCGGGCGACACCAGCCAATCTGCCCGTACAATCCCATCGTCACCACATCCAGAACGCTGACCGGAAAGTCCCAGTCAACGCTCTCGCGCTGAGGCACATAGCCAACTCGATTTCGATTCTGCTTCCAGGGCTTGCCAAAGATTGAGATGCGGCCGGAGGCTCTTGGCACCAGATCCATCACGGCTTTGAGCAACGTGCTTTTGCCCGCACCGTTGGGCCCAACGATTCCGACAAGCTGTCCGGGAGAAACATCGAATTCCACGTCCCAGATCACGGGCTTGCGATGCCATGCAACCGTCAGATCCTGAATCGACAGAGGCAGGCTGGCATTGTCCGCGGTGGTGCCGGATGTCGTTGTGGCAGAAGTCATCACGGTGCCTTCGATTCGGAAGCCAGCAGACTACGAACTCCGCCTTCCGGCACGGTTCCGCCAAGTGATTTGGTGACGGTCGTGATATTGTGGTCAAGCATGCCGACGTAGGTTCCTTCCCAGGTTCCTTCGGCCCCCATCGCGTCCGAAAACAGCTCCCCACCAACATGTACTTCATGGCCGCGTGCCTTGGCTCCGTCAATCAGAGCCAGAATGTTCTCACGTGGCACACTGCTTTCGACGAACACGGCAGACACCTTTCGTTCCACAAGTGTGTCGACAAGCTCATTGATTCTCTGCAGCCCGGCTTCAGATTCCGTTGAGATGCCCTGAACACCAATCACATCGATCCCATAAGCTCGGCCAAAGTAGTGAAAGGCATCATGCGACGTGACCAGGACTCGCTGATCTTTTGGAATCGTCGCGATCGATGACATTCCATACTCATGCAGAACACGAAGCTTCTTCGTCAGCTCGTCGGCTCGCTGCTGGAACTCCTTTGCATGTTCCGGGCGCAGCTTTGAAAGTGTTTCCGTGATGCGAGGCACGCAGTTCGCCCAGGCAGCGACATCCATCCAGACATGCGGATCCGGATGGCCCGCGGATTCTTCAGGCATGTGCAGCTGATCTTTGGGCAACTGGTCCGTAATGAAGACGACAAGCTGCTTCTCTGACAGCTTCTTCAGAGTCGATTCCAGTCGCCCTTCCAGCATCAGTCCCGAAACAAAAATCGCGTCCGCAGCCATGAATCGCTGGATGTCATCGCTCGTTGCTTTATACAAGTGAGGATCGACACCACTACCCATCAGCTGGCTGACCGTAATCTGTTCTCCGCCCACTGTTCGAACCAGGTCAGCCACCATGCCAACAGTGACAACGATGTCCAATGGAGCATCGCTTGACGGATCCTGTGCAGTAGACGATTTGCTGTCCGTCGAATCGGACTTTGCACACCCACACAGCATCAGCACAAAGAACGCGAGCAAACCCAACAACAGCAGAATGCCCTGTAGCGGTGCATTGCAAGAAACGTACTTACATTGTTCGCGTGAGTCGGCAGGATTATCAGAAAAGACGTGACCGATGGCGTCCACAACAAATGCCCTTCTCATGACCTGCGTCACATGAAAATCGGATGACCGAATTTGTAGCCTAGGCTACATTTCATCACCTGAAGTCTACAGCGGGGGCATGGGAGGTCAAGGGAGGTCTGACAGGAGTGCCAATTCCCTGATTTTGGCAGTGACATCGTCGTTGTTCGCTCCGCCGAACAAAACGCCCCAGTCTCGCCTGCCAATACAAAACGCCTCGCCGGGTTGTCTAACCCCAAGCCGAAACAATCAGCTCCCGCAATTGCCACGGGAACATGGCAGGATTTTGCCACACGCAAGACAAATGCTCGGTTCGGCGGAGCAGAGTCGTTGTTCGCTCTGAGGGCGTGAATCTATGGCGGTTCAGTTTGATTTGACATCCCCCAAGCGAAGAATTTTTTTTGGGGGGGCGTTGTTTGTTGAGATTGGTTGTGGAAGTTGGTTTTCGGGAGATCGCCGGAGCGGCGGAACCGGATGCGTTGGGCGATCGTTGGTGGTTGCCTTTCGGTTTAGCGGGGTGATGGCCACATCTGCAGGTGCAGCATGCGGCGAAAATTGAAGGCGAGGGCGTGCCACAGAGCCACGGCTTTCACTTTGGCAAGACCTCGCACGAGAAACTGACGCAGACCCTGGTTGCGGCAGACCGCGT
>JAEUII010000355.1 GCA_016795145.1 Planctomycetaceae bacterium | reverse complement strand
CACATCACCCCTCAGCCGGAAACGAATTCCAAAGACGTTGGCGTTGTCCCAGTCGGAGCAAACGGGAAACCTCTGAACCTGGGATTCGAATCAGGCAAGCTGGCTGACTGGACCGCGACAGGAAACGCGTTCGACCGTCAGCCGGTTGACGCCGATGGCATCAGTCAGCGATGGCCCGGTCAGGTCAGCAACAAGAATGGAAACTTCTTTATCGGTGGCTACGAATTGGTTCAGGATCGTGGAACCGGCACGCTCACATCGGCCCCCTTCAAGGTGACTCATCCTTTTGGCAGCTTTCTGATTGGAGGCGGCCAGGACGCGTCGACTCGCGCGGAGTTTGTTCTGCTGAAGGACGATGGCACCGAAGACAGCGTGCTGTTTGCCGCATCAGGTCGTAACCAGGAACAGATGCGTCGCGTCGCCGTGGATCTCAGCAAAGTGCAGGGGCGGATGATGCAGGTTCGAGTCGTCGACGAGAATCCTGGCGGCTGGGGTCACATCAACTTCGATGACGTACGATTGCATGATGAAGCACCGGAAGCTGTTGAAGGGTCTGCGGTCTGGCGAAGTACGTTCAATCCGGTTCTGCAGCATCTGAAGCCCAACGAGGTTGCATCCGACAAGACTCTGCGAGGTTCCGAGACGACCGATCAGATGTTTGTGCCAGAAGGATTTTCAGTGGACGTGATCGCCGCTGAGCCTCATCTGCATCAACCAATGGCGTTCACGTTTGACGCGAAGGGACGTCTTTGGGTTGTCGAAGGTCACTCTTATCCGCAGCGTCGACCGGAAGGGCAGGGCATCGACCGAATTTTGATCTTCGAAGACCGCGATACAAACGGCTCCTGGGAAACTCGATCCGTCTTCACCGAAGGTCTGAATCTGGTCAGCGGTCTGGAAGTCGGCTTTGGCGGAGTCTGGGTTGGCGCGGCTCCTCAGTTGCTGTTTATTCCCGACGCGAATGGTGACGACAAGCCCGACTCCGCGCCGCAGGTTCTGCTGGATGGTTTCGACTACGCGGATACTCATGAGACCATCAACAACTTTCAGTGGGGTCCTGATGGCTGGCTGTATGGCAATCAGGGAGTCTTCAATGCGTCACTGATCGGCAAGCCGGGAAGTCCCGAGAACGCGAGGCAGCGTCTGGGAGCCGGCGTCTGGCGTTATCATCCGACGAAGTATGTGTTCGAAGTCTTCGCGCATGGAGGAAGCAATCAGTGGGGACTGGATTACGATGACTTCGGCCAGTTCTTTATGACTCATTGTCGAAGCTTTTGGGGTCGCGGCGGTACGACTCACGTGATGCAGGGAGGTCATTACTGGAATCAGGGCAATTCCGGTTACGCGTCGTTTGTGTCTTCGGAAGCACTGCCAGGCATGCCGTGGATGAAAAACTATCTGCTGGCATCCGCTCGATACGATCACGGTGAAGGTGGAGCTGGCAAGCCGGGAACCGACGCTGTGTATGGCGGCCATTCTCACGTTGGCACGATGATCTATCTGGGTGATAACTGGCCGA
>JAEUII010000349.1 GCA_016795145.1 Planctomycetaceae bacterium | reverse complement strand
ACGCGGTGACTTCAGATGCTGCGGGTTCGTTGGACATGCTGTCGGATGTTGGGTTGCACATTCCGACCCTTATAGCGCCCCACCGACTGGTCCGCCAGGTCACTTCGCCATAAATTCACAGGCTCTCCGCGAACCAGGCGTCGCCAGGCTTCAGCGGAGCATTTGAGTCGCGGAAGATCTCTGACATCATTGTGCCTGGAGAATGCGTTCTGTTCGGCGGAGCGAACAACGACTCTTCTCCAACATCGCGGTTCGCTCCGCGAACCAAGCGTCGCGCGCATCCGCGTACAAAGGCCGAACGATTTTCCACAGGCGGTTGGTGTCGCAAGGTTGTGCGATCGCACGATTGTTCTTTCGGTCTTGGATTCGTTGATCCGTGCTGGTTGGTGAGCGCCTGGTTCGGCGGAGCGAACCGCGACTTTGGTAGAGCGGCTGTCCTCAGCCGCTTTAATAACAGACGACGTCCCCTCTCCCCGAGATCCAACTTCTTTCAACAGTCTTTTTGTATAGGAATGCGGATTCGAGCAGCGCCTGGTTCGGCGGAGCGAACCGCGACTTTGGCGGTATGCTTGCCTTGAGCACCCTTCAGGTCCAAAATCAGGGTCTGATCCCTGGCCTCCTGCCTGACTCCAGACTTGAGCATTCCCATGAGCTGTCGATTGGTCTGTCTTCTCACTGCGTTCGTTGCAGGCTTGTTTTCCACTTGTCAGTTTTCCTTCGCGAGTGGTGACGAATCGAAGGACAAAGCAGCGAACCAAACCGCCGTTGTCTATTCAAAGCAAATCGCGCCGCTGCTGCGGACGTATTGCGTGGGGTGTCATAGTCGAGTCAACTCGGAGGGAGGCGTTTCGCTTCAGGCACCGGACGACATTCTTCGCGGCGGAGAGCATGGCGATGTGCTCGACAAACAGAAGCCCGCTGACAGCCGAATGCTGGCCGTCCTTGTCAGCTCCGACGACGACCACATGCCACCGAAAGATGAACCTCAGCCGACAGCGGCCGAGCTGAACCTTTTGAAGCAGTGGATCGAAGCAGGAGCACCCTTCGACAGCCGCGTTGCGATGTTACCGGAACTTCCGAGAGTTGCTCCGGCGAAAGGTAACAAGTCGTCCATCTTCGCGATGCAGATTGATTCGCAGCATCGACGACTGACGGGGCTGTTCCGACGAGCAGAACTGCGAAGCGAAACCGGTGAACTGCTTTGGTCGATCGACCTTCCAGACGGCAAAGTGAACGACGTGCTGTTTTCAAAGGACGGCACAAAGGCTCTGCTCGCAACGGGAACACCAGGGCTCAGCGGGCGAGCCGTCGAAGTGTCTCTGTCGTCACCCACCGTACAGAAGGAATTTGCAGGACATGGTGACATCCTTTATGCAGTGGCGTCGTCACCGGACGAATCCATCGTCGCTACAGCAGGGTACGATCGCCGCATTCGGCTGTTCAATGCGGCAACAGGGGAAGTCGTCCGTGAACTGAATGGTCACAACGGCGCTGTCTTCGATCTGCAGTTCAGCGCGGATGGAAGTCTGTTGGCTTCGGCGAGTGCGGATGCCACCGTGAAGATCTGGAAAGTCTCCACCGGCGAACGACTGGATACTCTTAGTCAGCCTCTTGCAGAACAGTATGCCGTCGCCTTTAGTCCTGATGACCGCTTCATCTACGCCGCTGGCGCGGACAGTCGTATTCGCCAGTGGAAGCTCGTTTCGCACACATCACCACAGATTAATCCTCTGCTTATCTCTCGCTTCGCTCAGGAAGGCACGATCTCCCAGATGAAGCTGTCGCAGGATGGTCGCCATCTGGTGACCTCTTCCGATCTCGGCACGTTGAAAACATGGGATGCAGTGCGAGTTCTCGAACTGTCAGCTCACACGCTGCCAAAGACAATGGCGACGGCAGTAGCGATTGATTCGGCTTCTTCGCTGGCTCGCTATTCGACGGTGCAGGGTGAACCTGGATCGCTCGAACTGCCACCGATTGCTGAACCGGTCACAACGGAAGCACCTGCGGTTGTGATGGAGGCTTCCACCGCCGACGCGACCAACATCGCCAGCGTGGCCGAAGCAGAGCCAAACGATGACGCGGCTCATGCTCAGGCGGCGACGTTCCCATCAAAGATCTCGGGGACAATCGCAGCGATGACGGGTTCCACGGATCAGGATGTTTATCGATTCAGCGCCCGAAAGGGACAGCCTGTAATGCTGGAAGTGAAGGCCGCGCGGGACAAATCTCCACTGGATTCACTGATTGACATCATGACAGTCGACGGGCAGCCGGTCCTTCAGGCGCAATTGCAGGCGGTACGAGATTCCTACTTCACGTTCAGAGGAAAAGACTCAGAAACGAGTGATGACTTTCGAGTCTTCAACTGGCAGGAGATGGAACTGAACGAGTACCTCTACGCCGATGGCGAGGTTGTCAAACTGTGGCTGTATCCGCGAGGCCCAGACTCCGGCTTCAAGGTGTATCCTGGCTTCGGCCCGCGTCAAACGTACTTCTCAACGACACCCACGACGCATCCACTTCAGGGGCCGGCATTCATCGTCGCTCCGCATCCTCCGGAAGCTCAGCTGAAGGACACAGGTCTGCCGGTGTTCCCTGTGTACTTCGAGAATGATGATGACCCGATGCGACAATGGGGACGTGATTCGCGACTGATCTTTGTGCCGCCGTCCGATGGAGACTACCTGGTGCGAATTCGTGACAGCCGCGGATTCCAGGGAGCCGACTACCGCTATGAACTCTCACTGCGGTCCCCGATGCCCGACTTCACCGTGGACAAGAATGCTAATGACCTGAAGATTCATCCGGGAACGGGTCGCGAGATTGGTTTCACCGCAACGCGACTGGATGGCTATGACGGCCCGATCGAGATCTTTGCTGAAGGACTGCCAAAAGGATTCTCTCTGTCTGATCCTGTTGAGATTCAGAGCGAACAGCGCCAGGCCTTCGCCACTCTGATTGCCGCATCAGATGCTGTCGCCCCTTCAGCCGAGGATGTTGCAAAGATCCAGTTCAAGGCGCGGGCAACGATTCACGGAAAATCGATTGTGCATGATCTGGGCGGACTCAAAACTCTTGAGGTTCCTCAAAACCCAAAGATCCTCGTCACGATTCATACCGATGAGCAACACGCAACCGGACTGCGCGAACATACTCCGGAACTAACCGTGTATGCCGGTGAGACGATCAAAGCCTGGCTGACTGTGGATCGAAAGGATCACAAAGGCCTCGTCGAGTTTGGTAAGGAAGACGCTGGACGCAACCTGCCTCATGGAGTCTTTGTCGACAATATTGGATTGAACGGACTGATGCTGCTCGATGGGCAGAACGAGCGTGAGTTCTTTATCACGACCGCCAAATGGGTCCCGGAAGGCAGTCGCCCGTTCTATCTCAAGTCCAACGTTGATGGAGCCATCACAACATTGCCAGTGATGATTCACGTTCGTCACCGCAGCAGTGAATCGACGTCAACGGCATCAACAGAAGAGTGATGCCGCGTATTCGACAACGACGATCGAGACAAACGGGTTGTCAAACCAACAATTGGTTGAACCGTCATTCCCGCGCAGGCGGGAACCCAGCCTTCTACACTCTGGGTTCCCGCCTGCGCGGGAGTGACGAACCCCTCTTCATCACCCTGACGGAGCAATAGTCTCATGGCAAAGGCTTCAGGACATCTCAGTTCGCTGGACCAAAAGCTGAAGGACGCGATTGTTCCATTGCTGGATGAGACTGGTTTTTCGCGGTCCGGGCGCACTCGGCTTTGGCTTCGGCCATCACTCACGGGGAAAGAGATTCAGCATCTGGTTTGGTTCCAGATCGGCGAATCGGCAAGCAGCCAGGCTGGCAGATTCACGGTCGAGCTTGGCTTGTATTACCCGAAGTACGATCGATTCTGTAACGGACGAGAGCTTTTCGGGCCCGGCATTGCGGCGTGCCATTTCGACCTTCGGAAGCGGCTGGGGTTTTTACTTACAAAGCCGGAAGACAAGTGGTGGCCCTACAATAATGGCGAAGAACAACTGACGAAGCAGATGGCGGATGTCAAAAAGCTGCTCGTGAGTAAAGGCCTTCCCTGGTTCGATGAAACCGATACACCAGAGAACGCGGCGACATACAACACAGGAAAGCTCCCGGAACCCGACCGGCTCAGAAGAGAAGCTCGCGAGCAGTCGCTTGGTGCGAAGAAGAAGTGAAGTTCACTGAGTGATTGTGATTCAGCCCCGACAGGACCCCGGGCCTGTACCGCAATCGCGCCGCGTAGCCGGGAATCGCAAAACACATTTTGAACCACAGAGGACACTGAGAGCACAGAGACGAGAAGATAATCACGTTTGAAACGCAGAGGGCGCAGAGGAATCACAGGAGAATTACAACTGTGTCTCCTCTGCGCCCTCCGCGTCCTCTGCGTTAAATCTCCCCGCCTCTCTGCGATTCACCTCCGTGCCACTCTGTGACCTCTGTGGTCAAATCTGCGATTACTGAGCACTGAAAACTGTTTACTGAAAACTCTGAAAGGTTCACCACAGAGGGTGCTGAAGAAATGAAGACAAGAACAATCAAACGCAGAGGTCGCTGAGCACGCAGAGGAATCACAGCAGAGTTGCAACTGTGTCTCCTCCGCGTCCTCTGCGTTAATCTCCCCGCCTCTCTGCGATTCACCTCCGAGGTCAAATCTGCGATTACTGAACACTGAAAACTGTTTACTGAAAACTCTGAAAGATTCACCACAGAGGACACAGAGACCACAGAGGATAAGCACAGAGGAAGCGTGCGGAAGAAATGAAAACAAGAACAAATGAAACGCAGAGGTCGCAGAGTGCGCAGAGGAATCACAGGAGAGCTGCCACTGTGTTTCCTCTGCGCCCTCCGCGTCCTCTGCGTTAGAACTCCCCGCCTCTCTGCGATTCACCTCTGTGACACCCTGTGACTTCTGTGGTCAAATCTGCAATTACTGAACACTGAAAACTAGTCTCTGCCTCGTGATGACTGATAGGCGATGTCGTGGAGAACTTCATCGGTGATGTCGAGTCCACCGCTCATGTTGACGAACAGTGTCTTCAGCGTGTAGATCGGTCCCCACGGGATTCCCCACCAGCCGATGCAAAGTGTCATCAGCGTGTAGGGCAATGACCGAAGAAAGCTGCCCTGGCCCGGTGCCAGATAGTGCGGCTTCGAATAACCCCAGACAGTGATGTAGATCAGTGAATAGGCATAGTGGAATTGCAGGACACGACCGCCTGCCTCAATTTCTTTGATCACATGAGATGGAACGCCGGCCGCAGCTGCTCGACTGGTTGCGCGATAGTCTTCTTTGTCGTCTTTCTGAACCGTGACATGCCTTGCAGGCAATCCTCTGGGGACACCATCATCCGTTGGTGCAAGATCGTAAGCATCTTCCCACCGACTCTCTTCGGGTGCTTCTTCGCGTCGAGCACGCGTCTTCGCAGGGCGAGCCGGTTTTGCTTCTTCAGACTGCGTTGCTCGTCGCGGGCGAGAGGCCTGAGGGGCTGACGAAGACGAAGCCGCTTGACGAGGACTGGCTGACGCTTCGTTCGCTGATGAGCGACCGGGCTCCACCGGTCTGGCTTTTCGCGGAGCTGCTGTCGGTTCCGGACGTGCAGCCGCAGGTCGAACCACCAGGTTCAGACTCGAGCAGTTTGGGCACTTCGCCTGCTTGCCTTCGGCCGAAGCAGGAACCGCCAGAATCTTCTGACAATGCCGACAGCAGATCTGAATGCGTTCGGACATGTGCAGACTCAGCGGTGGAAAAGGCGCAGCAAATTGGGGGAAGTCAGGAGCGGGAGATCTTCGCCGAACACTTAAGGTAATTCAAGAGCGTAGTAGGTGCTGCTCACCCAGCAGCACCTCGCGGCCCCGCCGCGACTGCGACGTTTGATGCGGCCACATGGCGATCGGTGCGGCGTCAGCCCACCGAGTGCGATTCCTGCGACCCCGGCGTTTCCATCGCAAACAAGAAATAGCCAGGAACCAACAAAGCCTCGGAAGGCTTACACCTTCCGCTCGCCGTGAGGAACGAAGGCCTGTTTATGACGGCCACAAATCCTTCTCAGTGCCGAGCCCGGCAGGCGGCACCTACATGAATCACACCGTTGCCGTCGCCGGCTGAGTCACCTCGGGCTGTTCCCCGTAGGCCGCTATGATTCCTCGGCGCTTCAGATCCTGCTCTTTGCTGACGGCTTTGATCATGTGAATGATCATCAGGATTCCAGCAACCGAGCACAGGATCAGCAAGGGTGCTTCGTACCGCAGAGCACCTTCGGCATCGCGGGAGAAGAAGACGCCATCAGCGACAAACCGTCCGGCTTCACCGGCATGCAGCGTCGCAATGGTGTTATTCAGGAAGTGAAACGCCATGGCAGGGAAGAGGCTGCGGCTGTAAATCGCGAGCAGTCCCAGCACCAGTCCCAGCAGTGCCGCATTGAATGCCTGCTGAGGAATCATGTGGATGATCCCAAACATCAGGCTCGAAATTCCAATTGCAATAGCCAGCCTTCCGCCACGAGCAAGACCGCTCAAAATGAATCCTCGAAACGCCAGCTCTTCACAGATCGCGGGTGTCACGGCGAAGACCATCAGCATGAGCCACGTTGGTTTTTCTCCGGCCTTCATCAGCATCATCACCTGACGCGCAGATTCCGGAAGCTCCGGGAACACGCGATGGTCGACGAGAAACTGACTCAGTTCCACACTCAGAGGATGAACAATCAACGCCAGCCCAACAGCGATGAACATCGACTGCATCGACGGACGGCGCAGCCGGAACGTGGCTCGAAGGCTTGTGGTCAGAAGTACTCCCATAAAGACCGCCGGACAGGCGACCATCGTCAGTTGTTGCACCACGATCAGTCGCATCATCGACAAACCTGGATCCGCTCCGTTCAGGTCCGGCTTCATGTACGTCATCGCGACGAACTGCAGTAGAACGATCACGATGAAGCAAAAGCCTGCTTCGTGAAATGCGGGAACCGCATCTTTCGTTCGCAGTAGCTGTCGGAGCCACATTCGAAGATCAAACTTCTCGGCTTCACGGAACAGCACGTCTTCGCTGTTATACAACTCGATGGCCCACCAGATGGCCAGCATGCTGTAGCCGATACTCGAAATCAAAACAGGCACCGCATACACGACCAGGTTTTCCGACCCCGGCGCGTTCAGCAGCAGACCTTTCAGCAGCAAAGCCACATTGACGACAGGAATCACACTGTAGAGCGGAGTCATCTCCACGGCGGGTGAGAGACAGAACATGGTGAGTCCCATCACGACCATCAACAGCGGTGTCAGGTAGTACTGACCTTCCTTCGTCGACTTCGCAAACGTCGCCAATGCCAGACACAGTGCGCTGAACAGGGCGGACAGCGGTAACAGCAGAATGACGATCCACATCAGAGGTGCCAGACCCGGAAATTCGAGGCTGACCATTTCCTTCGCACTGGCGCCAACAACCGCAGCCATCTGCTGGCCTGTCAGCCCCATGCTCAACAGGTTCAGCAGTGCCGTCAGAATGCTGAAGACCATAATCGTTCCGAACTTGCCAAGCACGACTTCGACTCGGCGCGCCGGGCTGATCAGCAATGTCTCCATCGTGCCGCGTTCTTTCTCGCCGGCACCAAGGTCAATCGCCGGATAGAACGCACCGGTCAGGGCCATGATCACGAGCATCGCAGGAAACAGTTTGCTCCACACGCTTGCGGCAACCTGCTCTTCTCTGGCGACTTCAATCCATGCCAGTCGCGCGGGATGCTGCAGATCCGGAGGAAGGTTAGCGGTAATGAAACTCTTTTCGCGAACCGCATCTTCCCAGGCGCGCAGGGACTGCTGAACTCGGGAGAACGCCACGGCGGACTTGTCGTCGGCGCTGTTGCGAATCACCAGAACGGGCGGCATCGCCGATCGATTGCTCGCCGAGGTATGCTGGCCGTGTGATTCATCGCGAATGGCAGCCTGCATGCGTTCCAGTGACTGAGCGTAGCCGTCGGGAACAATCACCAGCACCTGAAACCCACTGGTCCCAAACAGCTGACTGATTTCTTCCTGAAGACCTGCCACATCCAACACAGCTTTTGCAGAGTCGTGCGCTGCGGCGTCTTGTGCAAAGCCGGGTGCAGCGGTTGAATGGACGCCATGCAGACCATGAAGCGTTTGAATCTTGTCCGCAAGAACTCTGGCCGACGCGAGAAGTTCTGCATCTGTCTTCTGGCCTCGGCGAGGTTTCGCGACAGTCTTAGCAGAGCTGGATTCATTGACCTGACTATCGACCAGAATTCGAAGAAGCGACGGGTTGTCTCGCCCTTCCGGGAACCATGCTTCAGCCAGTTTGTCGCCTTCCAGCAAAGTCGGCTGCTGCGGCAGATCGTCAGCGTTCAGAACGACGACGACTCGCTGCTGCTCACTGAATGTCAGCATCATCTCCACGATGCCCAGACCAAGCATCGGATAGAGCAGCACCGGAAGAATCGTGATCATGAACAGCGTGCGACGGTCGCGCAGCTGGTCACGGACTTCTCGCATGAAGACGAGTCGGATGTTCTTCCAGCTCATGCGGTTGCTCCTTCGGGCTGGCGAACTTCGCTGGCCACTTCCTCTTCCCGACGCTGAATCAGATCAAAGAAGAGTTCTTCCACGTCGGGCTGTTTGTAGCGATCGGCAAGTTCCGGCAACGTTCCCTCAGCGAGAATGCGTCCTCGGTGAATCACCGCGATCCGGTCACACAGGCGTTCTACTTCTCGCATGATGTGAGTCGAGAAGATGATGCATTTTCCTTTTTCCCTCAGGGCGGCGACGGCCTGCAGCACAGCTCTGGCCACCAGTACGTCCAGACCGGAAGTTGGTTCGTCGAAGATGATGACCGGTGGGTCGTGCACGATCGTGCGGGCAATCGACACCTTCTGTTTCATGCCGGTCGACATCTTTCCGCAGAGTCGATCACGAATGTCGTTCATCTGCAGAACGTCAAAGATCTCATTGATGCGGGACTGAAGTTTCTCTTCAGGAATGCCGTACAGCCGACCGTAGTATTCCACCATCTCCCGGGCCGTCATGCGGTCGTAGATGCCTGTGTTGCAGGACATGAAACCGATTCGGCAGCGCACACCTTCAGGGTCTCGAACGACATTGATGCCGTCCACTTCGGCAAGTCCGCGTGTCGGTCGCAGTACGGTGCTGAGAATTCGAAGGCAGGTCGTTTTGCCGGCCCCGTTTGGTCCAAGTAATCCGTAGATCTCGCCAGGTCGGACTTCGAACGACACGTTGTCCAGCGCGCGAAACACGCCATGACGCGGGTCTGCGAATTCCTTGTAAAGGCCCCGAACACGTATCATGTGGTTCTCACGGCGAGAGGACAAACCGTTCTATCACCTCGCGCGACTGCGCTGGGTCGGCGGAATGAACCGCAACGATCTCCTGGCGCGCGTACTCTGCGCAACGAGGCTTCTGGAACTTAGCACATGGTTTGAAAGCGGGTGTGAGCGGGGCGGGTCGGACAAATCGATTCGTTGAATTTGATGCACACAGAAGGCGTGAAATGCAAAAAGCTCGGCTGTTCTGCACAGCCGGGCTCATAAGTCTTTGCAATCTCAAACCGCCGTTGATCCCATCAGGACTGCAGAATCGGCAAAACCGGTGCAGTCGGTCGGCCTGCAAACTCCTGCGGCTGATCGATGTACTCGTAGAACACATTTCGCTGTCGAGGAATGTAGCCGACGTTTTCGATGCAGCGCCGAATCGTCTCGACGGTCAGGTGGTGAACCGTACCGGCCTGCGAAACGACATTCTCCTCAATCATCAGGCTTCCCATATCATTCGCGCCAAACAGCAATGCCAGCTGGCCGACCTTTTCGCCCTGAGTCACCCAGGAGGACTGAATGTTCGGAATGTTGTCGAGATACAAACGGCTCACAGCCTGAGTCTTCAGATACTCAAACGCGCCAGCCGGTGGCAGGTGAGCCATGTCGGTGTTCTCAGGCTGGAAGGTCCAGCAGATGTACGCCGTGAAGCCGCCTGTTTCATCCTGAAGCTGACGCAGACGCTCCAGATGCTCGATTCGCTCCGCCAGAGTTTCCACATGGCCAAACATCATCGTGGCCGATGACTTGCCACCAATCTGGTGCCAGACTCGCATGACATTCAGCCAGTCATCGGACAGCACTTTACCGCGAGTAATCGACTTGCGAACTCGGTCCACCAGAATTTCACCACCGCCACCAGGCAGACTGCCAAGTCCAGCGTCGCGAAGACGCTCCAGCACGGTTTGAAGAGGCAGTTTGCTGATCTTTGTGAAGTGATAAATCTCCGGCGGACTGAAGCCGTGAATATTCACCTGAGGAAAATGCTGCTTCATCGTGCGAAGCGTTTCCTCATACCATTCCAAAGGCAGCTTCGGATGAAGACCACCCTGAAGCAGAATCTGATCACCGCCAAGAGCGACAGTCTCTTCAATCTTTTTCAGCAGGACCTCGATCGGCAGCACATACACTTCCGGATGCGCTGGCGGACGATAGAACGCGCAGAAGTCACAGACCGCCGTGCAGGCGTTTGTGTAGTTGATGTTGCGGTCGATGTTGTACGTTCGGAACGGCTCAGGATGCAGCCGATTTGTGACAGCGTTCGCTGCGGCACCCAGTGCTGCCAGGTCATGAGACTGCAGCAGCGTCAGGCCTTCAGCCGGAGTCAGTCGATCTCCTGCAACGGCTTTCTCAAGCAGTGACGAGATCACGGAAGATGATGTCGACATCGGGCTTTACCAGGTTGTGCTGAGCCGCCAGTTCGCAGAACAATCGCAAACCATTTCGCTCAGCAGACGTCAGATGATAATGAAGATTCTTCGTCAGGTAGTTGTAAGCCACGTCCTCGCTGAGTCCCAGCCTTGGCGCTTCTTCGCGAGCAATTCGCTCAACGTTGGCAAGACCCAGATCGCGAGCCTGTGACAGCACGTCTTCGATGCCGTCCGTGTTGGCATCCTGACGCGCCACCCACATTGCGAAGACAAACGGCAGACCCGTCCATTCATACCAGAACTGACCGAGGTCAATCACTTCCGCGAAGGACTCCGGAGGATTGTGCATGGCTCGGTCGCCAATCAGCAGAACGGCATCCGCATTGCTGTCGACCGTTGATGATTCCATGCGAAGAGGTTCCGTCTGAGGAACCACACCAAAGTGCTCGGCCAGGATCACTTTGGAAAGTGCCGCGCTGGTGCGAGAACCCTCGTCCAGTGCCAGACGGCGAATCTTTCCCGGGTGAACGCGACAGAACAGCTTCACGCTCAGTACTTCACCGCGGGCCGCAACACAGGCATCCGAAACAACCTCGTAGCCGGTGCGGCGGAAGTACTCGACCGACGGAATCAGCGCGACGTCCAGATCCCCTGTCGCCAGTTGATCCGCAAGCCGACTGGGATAGTCGAGCTTCAAATGCCCATTGGTCAGCAACCCGCTCAAGCCCTCGACAAGTGGACGTGAGTTCAGGTAACTAACTGCACCGACCTGAAGTTGTTTTTCTGGGAAGGCGTTCATGGCTACAGATTCGTTTTCACAAAGTTTCCAGCCACTGCTGAGAACATCGAACAGTATAAAGCTGCCGCCGTGTCACTCAACAGCTTGAGCGAGGAAGGTTTCCATCGTTTCCGGACATGGGTCCGTATTTTCTGATTTGCAAAACGGGGAGTGCGGGAAATCCTTCGGAAGAAATGTGTCGGCTGTTGAGCCGTTCCAGTTTCAACCGATCCTGAGTCTCAACCGTAATTCGACTGACTGAATTAACGCCTGCGGAATGGTTCAATGTCACAGACCCCTGAAATCAAGATTGCACTGATCGGCTGCGGAACGGTGGGTTCCGGGGTCGTTCGGATTCTGCAGTCTTCGGCCGACCAGCTGACTCGCCGGGCCGGTCGCCGTCCTGTCCTGAAGCATGTGGTGGTGAAAAATCCCGAACGCCAGCGGGACGTCAGCCTGGACGGCTATCTGGTGGGCTCATCGGTTGATGCGGTTGTGAATGATCCCGAGGTTCAGGTGGCCGTCCACGTCGTGGGGGGAATCCAGCCCGCATTGGATGACGTGACGCGATTGCTGAAGGCCGGGAAGGACGTGATCACCGCGAACAAAGCGCTTCTGTATGCTCACGGAGAAGAACTGTTCGCGCTGGCCGGTGAGCTGAATCGGACGATCTGTTTTGAAGCCGCTGTCGCAGGCGGAATCCCGATCATCTCCGCGGTGAATACGGCTCTGACAGCGAATGAGATTCTGTCGATTGAAGGGATCCTGAACGGAACAAGCAACTTCATTCTGACTCGTATGTATGACCGTCGACAAACTTATGAAGAAGTACTGAGAGAAGCTCAGGCGCGAGGTTATGCGGAAGCGGACCCAGCAATGGATGTCGATGGAACCGACGCGGCGCAGAAGCTGTCGATCCTGACACGCCTGGCCTTTGGAACTCGCGTGCCGCTGGATGCGATCGTGCGTCAGGGTATTCAACACATCGAACTCCTGGACCTGATCGTTGCTGCGGACCTTGGGTATCGCATCAAGCTGCTGGCCACATCACGCCTGGCAAAAGGACGGCTGGAAGTGTCGGTGCAGCCAACGCTTGTGCGAGCCGACCGTCCAGCCGCGCTGACCTCCGGAGCCGACAATATTATTTCCATCGAAGGCAGTGCTCTGGGAATGCTGAGACTTGCCGGCGCGGGGGCGGGACAAATGCCGACGGCATCGGCGGTTGTGGCGGACATTGTTGACTACGCCACAGGTCGTGCCGCCTTGACGTTCCAGTCACTGCTTCGCATGCAGCAGCGGGAACCGATCCCAATGCAGCCGCAGGAAGAACTGAGTCGCCGGTACTATCTGCGATTCACTGTGGCCGACCGCCCTCATGTGCTGGCCGACATCGCCGATGTGCTTGGCCGGAACGCCATCAGCATCAGCAGTGTCCGGCAGGATGAAACAGAAGACATGGCCGACGGAACCGGCGTGGCTCGCCTGGTCATCATGACTCATCGTACGACGGAAGGTCGCCTACGAGCAGCCGATCGGGACATCGCTGCGCTGAATTCTCTGAGGGGTGCCAGGATTCGCATGCCGATTGCCGAGTAAGCGGCAGGTTACAGACTTGCCGAAGTGCCGTCGTCGTCTATGGTTCCCGTCTCAAACTACGTTGATTCGCTGTTGTTTTCTGGTTGGACACTTCCATGAGTACCAAGACCGTTCTGAGCATTGGCCAGTGCCGCCCCGACAGTGCCGCGATTGCTCATTACCTGAAATCCAATTTCTCCGTGAGCATTCTGACAGCGGACCTCGCGGATCAGGCGATGAAGGTGCTCAAGGAGAACACCGTTCATCTGGTGCTGATCAACCGCGTCCTCGATGCTGATGGCAGTGACGGAATGGCCATCCTGAACGCCATCCGCCAGAACCCTGACTACGCCGCGATTCCAGTGATGCTGGTGACCAATTACCCCGACTGGCAACAAAAAGCCATCGCCGCCGGCGCAATTCAAGGCTTCGGCAAAGCCGAACTCAACCGCCCCGAAACCCGCACCCGCCTCGCCGCCGTGCTAGTGTAGAGCGATTGTCTCAATCGCTTCTGCATTTCAAACAGCGTCACATGGGCGGATTCTCTTCCGTCGGCATTCGGCGTCTGCATTTGTTTGTGCTTCAGACCCGACGGGCCGTCACAACCCCTGCCGGTGTGCGTAAGCCACCGGATACGAAGCGCGCGTCAGTCCAGTTGTTCCTTCTCCCCTGGCAAGGGCAGAAGGTGGCCGACAGGCCGGATGAGGGGTGTCCCCTGTTGCCTGCGGGGCCTTAATCGCATATTTCTACTCAGCTTCAATAGTCCTCGAATGACTGAGGAACATTTTCCTGGCCCCCGAACATTTGAGAATCCACCCGAGCTGGATTGCAGTAACGAAACTACCCTGACCCTTGGCGCTGTGAATGGAGGGTTAATGAATCGAGTTCAGCGATTGTTCCATGGTGATGCTGCAACGCGTCTGTCGTCTGCGGGCCAAGTGATTGCAATCCTGTTAACGCTGACCATCATGCTGGGCTGCGCGTTTGCGGTCTGTCTGCCTGGCGTATCGGCGGCCATCCTGCGTCCAACGATCGATGAGGCAACGACCGATGGCTCGCACTTTGTGATTCGTGGTCACGTGCTGATGCCGGATGGCACGCCCGCGAAGGACTGCAGGATTCGGATTGAGTCAGACGAAGCGAGCAGTGCTGGTGTAATCGCAAATGTCGAAGAGGGTAAGGTAGAAATTCGGGTTCCAGCGGAAGCCAGCATCGCACCTGTCTTCACAGTCGCAACAGGTGACGAGCTGTTCATTTCCCGAATCTACTATGAAACCCGCCAGCTTCGCGACGCGGCAAGCACGGAACAGATCTTCCGCCTGAAGCCAGCACGAGTTATCCAGGTCAATGTGATCTCAAGTGGTCAGCCTGTGCCCAATGCCACTGTTGAAGCGAGCCCTTTCAGAGGATCGCGTGCCACGACAGACGCCAATGGAACGGCAAAGCTCAATCTTCCATCGGACACGGTTCTGCATCTGATCAGTGCCTGGACAGACAAGAAGCTGGCTGGCGGAGTCATGGTTGACCGTGTACCGACGCTCTCAAGAGACGCAACGAGTTTCGATATTCACATCCATCCGCCGAAAGATGTCGCCGTTCGGGTTGTCGACGAAACGGAATCTCCAGTGAGTGGCTTTGCTCTTCGGCTCTTCGAAATCTGTGGCGAACACTACCAGTACACCGTTGGCGAAGCGCCTCATTCGCTTCAGACAACGAATGCATCGGGCGTGTGCTACGTCCCCGTAGCCGAGTATCCGGACAAGGGAGGGAATAGTGATCACTATGTGCGTTTGTCTGAAAACTCACCGTGGATTCAGACGGGGGAAATGACTGAAGACGGCGATGGTTTCCTTTTGACTGTTAAGCAGAAGCCAAAGCGAACAACGATCACCGGCAAGGTCGCAGGTCAGAAGAAGATTCCCGAAGGACTTTTGATCGTTGCCAAAAGCCTTGTAACGACGGAAAACAGACTGGACATTGTGACCGCACGAACAAACTCAGCTGGAGAATTCTCCCTGAACGTCCTTCCGGGCGAGTCCTACGTCTTGGTTGTCGATGATCCAACTTACATCAGTCGCTTCTGGGATGGACAACTTGTAAACAGTGATGGCTCAATACGAAATGCCCCGCAAGTTGACCTCATCGATGGTGTTGACCTTGTTGTGCGAGTCGGCGACGTTCCAGCAACGTCCCGGCAGGGAGACACGACGCCACAGCAATCTGCCTCAAGGGATCTGCTCCTTCACTTCTCTTCGAACTATGCCTGGCAGTTCACGGATGCCGGGGGCGAGATTCACAAGCTGCAAGCGAATCGAAGATTCTATGAACAACTTCCTCCCGGCGAGGTTCTCAGGATCCGCGTACCTCCGGGTGAGCTCGAAGTTCGACTCTACGAAGGCGATGCGGAATCCGAACACGTCTTCGACATTCCCGATGTTTCAAACTTTGAAATCGACCTGACTAAACAGGATCAGCGCCTGCGAACGGTGCAGGGGCGATTGCTTTTCCCGGACAACGCGGATTCGCCGCCTGGTGGCGGAGAAATTCGTATGATCGCACTGGACGGTGAGGGCGGACGGAATCACTGGACTGGTACTGCGAAAGAGGATCGTTCGTTCGAGGTTGACGTCCGTCATCAACGAGTCGCTATCCTTGCGTGGTCAGCAGATCGCCGGTTCTTTGGTTGCGAGATCGTCGATGCGCCTCGTCAGGATGTTGAGATCCGGCTTCAAAGAATGATGCCGCTAAAGGGTCGGGTTCTCGGAAACGATGACACTCCTCTGGAAGGGGTGGAGATTGTTTTGACTGCCGGAAAAGCTGACCGACGGAACGTACTGGATCGCAATGGAGACGGTCCTGAATTTCGCACTGCTGTAGGTTCAGCTTCGACCGACGCAAACGGACACTTCCAGCTGCCACAGGTCCCCGTGGAAATGCACTTGTTTCTAAAAGCAACGCTGCCGAACCACTCCGGCAATGAGACAACTTTGTCGACTGAGCTTTGGCTTGAACCGGAAGAGATTCGGGACTCACTGCAGCTTCGGAATGGCAAATCGCTGCCAGATCTGCCACGTCTGTCCATCAGCGATAGGGTCCGACAGTGGGAGGGAGATGCTCGCCTGCTTGGAGCATCGACCTTGATTATGGTTCCGGGAGAAGGCAGTCTGGCTGACCCTTTCATTTCGAATTACCTGCTCGACGACAGCAACATCAAAATCCCCGGAGTTCAGGCTGGCGCGATCATTGGAGCTTTTCTTTCGCGAAAGATCTCTGTGCAGAATGACCCGGAAGCTCTGGAATACCTGAAGTCCAACGGTTGGTCCGTGCCTCCAAAGGACTCGTTGATGCTTGTCGTTCTGAGAGACGGCAAAGACGTTGGACGCACGACTTTGGATCTAGCTGAACAGGACACCGCAATTCAGGCGGCGTTGGAGTTTCTGAAGAAGACCAAACATGAAACTGATGCGGAGCAGGAGTTTCAGAAAGCGCTCGAGGATGCAAAGAAGACCGACCGAAGAGTCTGGATCGTGACCGGGGGGACTGGCTGCTATCCCTGTCTCATTCTGAGTCGCTGGATGGAATCGCAAAAAGAAACGCTGGCACGCGATTACGTGGTGCTTCATGTCGACGGAGTCCGTGACAAGAACGGTCACGAACTCATTGAGCGTCTGAACATCCCGAATCAAACGATGCCCAGTCACGCCATTCTGGATTCAGATGGCTCCGTCCTGATCGACAGCCTTGGCCCACTCGGCAACATTGGGTTTCCCGGTGGAAGCTTCGAAGGAACTCGCCACCTTCGGAAGATGCTTGAGCGAACCAAACAGAGGATTGGCAAAGCAGAACTTGATCAGTTGATCCGCAGCTTGCCTCAGGAATAGCCGAGGCGCTCGCAATTCGGATCACTGCCGTCTCCATCGCGCGATGAGGCGCATCAAATGGGCACCGATTCAATTCCCGCCGCTATTTCTTCGTCAGCAATTCCACAAGTTTGCGTCCCATCGCGCGGGCGGAGATGTCGTCTTCTCCGGTGATGATCAGACCATCGACGGAAATGTCGTCGATGGCGGTGCCGGGCTGGCCGATAGAGCCGGCTGGTGACATGCGAGCTCCGTTGACTTCGGAATGCCATCGGCAGGAGGGCTGGCCAGGACGTCCGTTGTAGATTCCTGGAGGTGCTTCGCGAGTTGGAGCGCAGACGAGTTTGCCTTCCAGCGGACTCTTCCCGTTGATTCGCGCCCAGGCGAGGACTGATGTGGCGTTGCACAAGGCGCAGACGTACTTGTTCGCCGCGAGGAATTCGTTGACGATGCGGTTGGCTTCCTGCTTGATCTCGCGATTTCCGTTGTAGGAAGCTTCGTTGTATCGCCCTTCAAAGGCAAACTGGTACATGGATGCTCCCCAGCCGCCAGAGAAGAGAACGGCGTCGTAGTCAGCGACCTTCACGTCCGACAGTGCAATGTCCGGCATGACGATTCCGCCATCACTTCCTTCTCCTGACCCTGAATGCGGCTGTGACCGAGCCTTTCGGCCGGCGGCAACAGTCACCTGAATTCCAGCTCGTTCCAGTTCCGACCGGGGATCTGCATACTCGCGATAGAAGAAGTGGTGGCTGGCAATCACGATCAGCACTCGCTTCTTCGCGGTCGTCGATGGCGTTGAAGGATTTGTATTCCCGGCCGACGATGCTGATGGCTCTGTCGGCCCTTCTGCCATCTTCTTTTCTGCCATCTTCTCTGTTGTGGCAGGTGTTAGACCAGGAGCACTGCTTTCAGATGGCGCGGTGCGAACAACCAAAGACGCGGTGCTGCCAATGGCTCTCACTTCAATCGTATGAAAGACGACATCGCAGTCCCACGCGACAAGTCCGCAGGTTTGTGTTGAGGGAAGCTTCCACAGATCCGAGATTGACAGATCGTGTCCGTCCGTCTTGAAGGAGGAAATCTCCTGACCATCCAGAAGACCCCGAAGCCCATCTTTGCGCACTTCGACCGTCATCACGTACTCGCGACCGTTCTCCAGACGAACACCGTTTCTTCGACTCGGATTGTTCTGAAAACTCTGCCCGGCAATGTTCTGAAATCCTGCGAGGTTCATTCCCCATCCGTCGACTTCGAAGGCCACCTGCTTTCCACCGTGAAGCACCACGAGCCCCACAGAATGTCGGCCGGTCTCCCGCGAAAATCGAATTCGCAGGTCATACTCGCCCGATGCATTGATCGGCAGCTGAAGGCGAGCACCCTCGACTGCAGCAACGTGCAGTGCTCCGTCCTGAATGGCCCACTGGCCTGCGACTGCAGCTTTTGCTGGATCGATGGCTCCAAGCACCGATTCCCATTTGGCGTCCTGCGCTCTGGCCTCGCAGGCAACAGTGATGAACGCACCGAAGCAAATCAGCCAGCGGGCAATCTTCCAGGCGGGTGACTTGTGAATAGACTGGCTTGGGGCAGGAGCGTTTTCCAAAGTCATGCTTTCGTCCTCAATCGGTTCGAATCGGCACTACCGGGATGTCCGGTCGTTCGTCGAGTGACTCGCCAAACGCTGACAATCTGCGGCACGAAATTTCTGAGATTCGTAATTCTTGCCGGATTCTGAGGCGGCGAAAAGCCGCAACGACCCCAAAGTTATTGGACCTTCGAGGGCTGGCGGCCGTTGACCCAATTGCTGTCACCAGCACACCAAAACCGCTGTTCTGCAGATTCTTGCCAGGAAACGCTCTTGCTTTGCGAATCCCAATGTGCATACTGTGTATATGACGATACACAGTTGGATTACCTTATCGGCAAGCGACGCACGGCCGCTCTATCTGCAGGTGATTGAGCAGATCACGCGGCGGGTTGCGGTTGGCGATTTGGTACCTGGGGCTGAGCTGCCGTCGATCCGGGAGTTAGCCGCCAACCTGAAAGTGAGCGTCATCACAATCAAGCGGGCCTACCTGGAACTGGAGCGCGACGGCGTGATCGCGACGCGGCAGGGCAAAGGCTCAGTCGTGGCCGAGAGGCACGGTCTGCAATCCGCAATCCAGGAACGCGAACTGAAACAACATCTCTCCGAGGCTGCGAGCCTGGGACTGCTGATGGGGCTGTCAAAGACGGAGATGCAGCGGCGAGTCGCAGCGGCATACGAAGAAAAAGCAGGAGTTATCAATTGAGCACGGTTCTTGACCACTCAGCTCAAACCGGCCTGGCGGCGTCTCTGAAGAATGTCTCCAAGTCCTACAAGCACTTTCAACTGAAGCAGATTGATCTCGAACTTCAGCGCGGGACGGTTGTGGGATTGATTGGGCCGAATGGTGCCGGCAAGTCGACGACGATGCGAATCCTGATGGGGTTGGTGAATCCCGACAGCGGTTCCGTGTCTGCGCTTGGGAAACCGATTTCATCTCGCGAGGCAGCAGCCAAGCAGGAGATCGGTTTCTTCTCGGACGACATGCGGCTGTATCAGCCTGAGTCGATCGGCTGGCACATGCAATTCGTGCGTTCGCTCTATCCAACCTGGGACGATCAATATGCACATGAACTGCTGGACCGTTTCGGATTGATTGAACGGCAGGCGGTGAAAGGGCTTTCACAGGGGCAGCGAGTAAAATCGATGCTGCTGCTGGTCCTGGCTCGTCGGCCGCAATTGCTCGTGCTGGACGAACCGACCAACGGACTCGATCCGGTGGCGAAGCACGAAGTGTTGACCGAGTTGATGAGCGTCGTGAAGGACGAGAGCCGTACGATTCTTTATTCATCGCACAACACACAGGATGTCGAGCAGATCAGCGACCAGATCATCTTCATCGATCGTGGTCGCGTCATCGCCGCCGATGATCGCGACGTTTTTCTGGAACGCTGGAAGCGAATCAAGTTGCACGTCCCGGACGGCTGGCGGTCTCCGAGCGTCGCGGGCTTGAAACTCGAATCCGAGTTCAAGCAACTGCGAGTCTTCTCACTCAATCAGTTTCAGCCCGAAGTGCCTGCCCGACTCGCCGCATCCGGGGCGACCGTCGAAGCGGTCGAGTCGATGACTCTGGAAGAGATCTTTATCAGTACCGTGATGCGCGGCCGCGAGGAGGCTGGATTATGAATACGCAAGCGATCGGCATTCTGTTTCTGAAGGACTTGTTTCTCAGCCGACGGCATCTGTTCGCCTATTTCGCGGCAGGAATGGTCAGCTCTGTTTTGACGTGCATTCCCGATTCCACCGTTTCGTTCGTCGGCTTCCTGTTGATGATCACGGTAGCGATCGCGGCCGGAATTCATCTGATCGGCACGCTGCTGCTTGGTGAATCGCTCGGCCAGACACGCATGTTTGTGATGAGTCTGCCAGTGAGCCTGCTGGACTACTCACTTGGAAAAATTGCCGTCGTGCTGACCACCTACCTGGTTCCGTGGACCGCGATGCTGGTCTGCTGCACGATCTGCACGTTCGTCCTGCCCTGGGCGAAACACGGATCGGCGATCGTGTTGCCGTTGGTCTTTCTGTTTCTACTCTGCGGCTTTACGATTCAACTGGTCACGGCCGTAGTGACTGAGTCGCTGGGCTGGACGATTTGCGTGATGGTTGCCGGCAATGTGCTGCTGAACGTGTTCCTGATGAAGGTGATGTCACTCCCGGAAATCGTCGCTGCGAAACAGAGCGATGTTCTGATGTGGCCACCGATCGTCGTACAGATACTGGTCGTTGAGTCGCTGATCATTATCGGAGGCCTGACGGCAGCCCTGTTCTTCCAGACTCGCAAGCGAGACTTGATCTGATGGCCACGGTCCAGGCCGATGTGCCGGTTTCTACGCGACTCGCGTTGCCACATGCGAACGAAGCGCGAGCGGTTCAATCGCGGACCGACGCCGCTCGCATTCCCTGGCCGGATAACCTGCGTTCGATCGCCATGCTGCTGGGAGTTTTCCTGCACGCAGCGTTCGCGTATGCACGTCCGTCCCAGTCGATCTGGCTGGCCACCGATGCACGATCGAGCGTGCTGGTCGACGCAACGATCTGGTTCATTCACTTGTTTCGCATGAGTCTGTTCTTTCTGTTGTCGGGCTACTTTGCCAAGCTCGTGATTCAGCGCAAGGGATTGAAGCAATTCCTGCTGAACCGCAGTTTGCGCATCGCGCTGCCGCTGGCGATTTTCTATCCGTTTCTGCTCGCGTCGTTCACGGCTGTCTTCATGTTCGCGCTATCCTATCTGGAGTCACCGCGCGGCTTGATGGGCCTGATCGCTGCAGCCAGCAAAGATGCGACTCAGGACGTGAATCGCCCAGCGCCGGGAACGATGCATCTGTGGTTCCTGTACTACCTGCTCTATTTCGCATTGCTCACGGCAGCGTTGTCACAACTGAAATGGCTGAAGTTCGACTGGCTCTTTCAGCGACCGATCCTGCTGACTCTTGCACCGCTTGTGCTGATCCCCGGCGTGCTCGGCGCGGGCGTGCCGCTGCCTGCTCCTGAGTCATTCATTCCGACATGGTGGCCATTCGCGTTCTACGGAGTTTTCTATTGGGCCGGCTGGCAATTGTTCGGACGTGAAGGCCAACTGGACCGACTCAGCCCGCACGTTTGGAAACTGGTCGCGCCGAGCGTACTGCTGTTCGTCGCGTATTACCTGAGCATGCCGTCGCTCGATCTGAGCTTACTGATGGGACACGCATCGGCAACGAGTCCATTTTCAAAACTGGTCGCTGTCGTGCTCACGAGCTACCTGTCGGTATCGCTGACAATCGCTTCGCTGCTGCTGGGCAAACGCTGCCTGCAAAATCGAAACGCCGTCCTTTCGTTACTCTCGGACGCTTCGTATTGGATCTATCTGGTTCACCTGCCGATTGCACTCTTTCTTCAGACGCTGCTGATTCCGTTCGCCCTGCCAGTCTGGCTGAAACTGACGCTCACGATTCTCGGCACGCTTGTTCCCTGCCTGGCGAGTTATCTTGTCTTCGTCCGCTACACGCCTCTCGGCTGGCTGCTGCACGGCAAGCGGTCGTTTCCTTAAGTGATCACTGTTCGCTGCTTCTTCGCGACGATCTTTGAAGGAACATGTCGACGACGCTGGCCCCGTATTCTTTCCGAGTCGCGAGTCGTTAATGCATGTGCCGGGATTCGGTGTTGCGGGAGGAGAGCCACGATGCGTTGGCTCTGTGACGGAATTCACCGGTTCGCGTACGGCGTTTTGCGGCGAGCGGTCGAGTTCCTTAGTTCGGGCATCCGGATTTGAATCCGTGACGTTTCAGTAAACCAGATCAAACTGAGGACTGCCGGTGACGATCCACAGCACCAGAAAATGGTGAATCATGTCGCTGAAGAACAGCCCAAGTCCAAGAGCAAGGATGATGGTTGACCATGCGGGCGATCGGCGGTCCAGCCACATCGCGACCGGCAGCAGCGCGATTCCGATGTAGCTGTGATGAATGCGCAGGCCGAAGGTGAGGCGACCGACGGTCGATGCGGTGTCGCGTGTCGATTCGAGCGCAAAACCGAACCGAAGGATGACGGTGATTAGTTCCAGAATCACGGTCCAGGCAATCGTTTGCCACAGAAGTGCCCGGTAACTGACTGACTTCGCCATCCCTGTGTCCTATGCCAGAATCCCGGTGACGACATTCCCGAACACATCCGTCAGACGTTCATCGCGGCCCTGGTGGAAATAGGTCAGTCGAGTATGATCGAAGCCCATGAGATGCAGGATCGTGGCATGCAGATCATGCAGATGGACTCGATCGATCACCGCTTCAAATCCGAAGTCATCGGTTTCGCCCCATGTCATGCCGCCTCGAACGCCGCCACCGGCCATCCACATGGAAAATCCATACGGATTATGATTTCGCCCCGGAGCATTCTGCCCTTCACTGAATGGCATTCGACCAAACTCACCGCCCCAGACGATCAGCGTTTCTTCCAGCATGCCTCGCTGTTCCAGATCCGTCAGCAGCGCGGCGATCGGCTGATCGACTTCGGCTCCATGCCGCCCGTGGTTTTTTTCGATGCTCTCATGAGCATCCCAGGTTTCTTCCAGATGCCCGCCGCCGGAATACAGCTGCACGAACCGCACGCCTCGTTCAATCAGTCGGCGAGCCACCAGGCAGTTTCGCCCAAACTCATCCGTCGGCTTCTGACCCACGCCATACATGTTGAGTGTGGCTTCTGATTCTTTTGTCAGGTCAACGGCTTCGGGAGTCTCCGACTGCATTCGATAGGCTAGCTCATAAGACGTAATGCGAGCCGCCAGCTCTTCACCACCGGGACGCTGCTGAAGATGCTGATGATTCAGCTGAGCCAGCAGGTCCAGTTGTCCTCGCTGAATTTCCGGAGTGACCCAGTTCGGGCCTTTCAGATCCAGAATTGGATTTCCTGACGGACGAAACAGCGTGCCCTGATACGCCGCCGACATGAAGCCGCTCGACCAGTTTGGCTGACCGCCAATCGGGCCACCTCGCTTGTCGAGAATCACAACGTAACCTGGCAGGCTTTGATTCTCAGTGCCCATTCCGTAAACACACCAGGATCCCAGGCTGGGACGACCGATGAAGGTCTTGCCCGTGTTCATCGCCACCAGCGCGGACCCGTGAGCATGGCTGTCCGTGTGACACGAACGAATGACGGCCAGCTTGTCCGCATGACGACGAATGTTGGGAAGGTAATCGGAGACCAGCAGACCACTTTCCCCGCCCGGACGGAACTTGCGAAACGTCGGCGTCAGGAAGCCCACGCGCCGACCTCCCGAATTGATGTAGTTCTTTCCTTCCGGCAGCGGCTGTCCCGCATATTTTTCCAGAGCGGGCTTGTAGTCGAACGTGTCCACCTGGCTGGGAGCACCATTCATCATCAGAAAGATGCAGGACTTCGCCTTCGCAGGAAAATGAGTCGGTCGTTCAGCCAGCGGACCATTGAGCGGACCGCTCTGAGGCACATCGCTCGCAACGGCATGCCGTCCAAAAAAACCGTCCTGATCCAGCAGCGACGTCAACGCCAGCCCTGCAAAACCTCCACCCATCTGCCAGACAAATTCGCGTCGGCTGTGACCGCAGGGAAAGAACGACATGGCAAACTCCGATTCGGCGTGGAGAACACGGCTGGTGGTTTGTCACATCAACGATTTGGGTCTAGCCGTCATTCCCGCGCAGGCGGGAACCCAGCTTCAACGTTCTGGGTTCCCGCCTGCGCGGGAATGACGAACCCCTCTTCGTTATTGTGACGGAGCACAGGTGGGGATTTTGTTATACCGCTTTCATGCGGGCACAGCCAATCCAAACAAAGAGCCGCCTTGTTTTTCAACCGGCACTCGCCTGCGAAGGTCCATGAGCTATAACAGGTTCAGAAGATTCGGTAACAAACGCAGAGATTCATGGAGTCTATTGATCTGACGGCTGTTGAAAAACACCGTCATTCCCGCGCAGGCGGGAATGACGGAATGAAGATCTGCTACTTGTTCAACGGGCTGCTAAAGGGCCAATTCAGATGATTCGATGTCTGGCAATCTTGTTGATGATCATCATGTCAGTCCCGGCAAACGCTCAGACATCACGGCTGGAACTGGGACGACGATTGAAACGGTTTGAACTGGTGTGGGAAGCCGCCGCACCGGCAGAACGAACGAAGAGCGTCGCCCCGCTGAAGGTTGCCGTCACCAGCTTCTTCAGTCTGAATCTTCCCGAAGCCGGACGGCAGCTGGATCAGGCGTGGCTCGCCGTACGTGGACAGAAGGCCTCAGCACTGGAAGACTCGGTCATCAGCCTGCAGTGCCTTCCGACTCCTGTCTGTGCTGACGTGAACGCCACAGCGATCTCACTGCAGGCCAAACCATTCTACGGCGCCCAGGCATCTCTGCCTGAGGACGTTCGAGTTCAGGTGAAGCTCCATGATGCAACGGGCGCGTTGCTGACGGAATCCGAATTCGCTCTGAAAGAGATGAGTGAGCCGGTGGCGTGGGAAACTGGAATACTGCCGGAAGGCGATCATGCTCTTTCCGTCACGTTCGTCCTTGAGTCTGAGACATACGAACCGCCTGCCATCACCATCAGTCGGATCGCCAACCTGGAGGCTCGCATCGCAGCCCTGGAAAAAGCCGCGGCCGCTCGAAAGGCCTCCGCCGCCAATGACCTGCAGCGCACGGTGGCGGCGACACTGCGCGACGAAGCTCGACTGATTCGAAATCTGTCACAGGGACGTCTGCAGGAAGCGGACTTTCCGATTCTGTCACGACTTCAGTTCTGCGAATCGCTGGCCGGCGACATATTCGACCCTGCGAATGTCACGAAGAGTGTCGCGGGCAAATCCGATGTCTGGATGACTCTGGCGAAGGGCACAAAGACTGCCAGCACTCGGCTGCGTTTTCCCGCGTCGCTGGAGAAGCCGCTTCCCGTTCTGTTCGTGTTTCATGGAGCAGGCGGCAGTGAGAACATGTTCTTCGAAACGTATGGAGCGGGACGAGTCATCCGCGAGGCCGAAAAACGCGGCTGGCTCGTGGTCTCACCGGGACAGGGGCTGCTCGGATTGTCTCTGGGACTGTCGGACATGCTGGATGCTCTTGAGCCCTTCGCGAAACTGGATCGCAGTCGAATCATGGTGCTTGGTCATTCCATGGGAGCGGCTCAGGTGATGACACAGGTTCAGAAACATCCCACGCTCCCCATCGCGGCGATTGCACTCGGAGGAGGCAGTCGCATGGCTGTGAAAGATGCGTCGCAGGCGCCGAAGGCTCGGTGGTTTGTCGCCGCCGGCGAACAGGATTTTGGACGCTCCGGAGCCCGCCAGCTTCACCGCAGTCTGACGGATGCAGGTGTGCAATCGCAGTACAAGGACTATCCGGAAGTCGAACACCTCGTCATCGTTCAGGCCGCAATTGACGACTCGTTCAAGTTTCTGGACGACGTGCTCGCGAACACAAAGCCCTGAACCGCAGAGTTCAAAAACCGCCTCGTCGGTCGAACCCTGGAGAATCCCCGCACGATCGGCCATAGTACGACTCAGTTTCCACCCGAGATTCCTGACTGGAAAGTGAGCGTCATGGCGAAGCGTTTGGCAAAGTCGAGTCGTCCGCGAATCCTGGTGTTGTCGGCGGCCGTCGGCGCTGGACACATCAAAGCTGGTGAAGCCGTTGCGGCTGCCGCAAGAGAACTGCTTCCAGAAGCGGATGTCGTCGCCAAGGACGTTCTGGAATTCACGCCAGCGGTGTTTCGAAGAGTCTACGCGAAGACTTACCTGGACCTTGTCGGCCGAGCCCCGCATCTTCTGGGTTATGTGTACGACAAGATGGATGAAGACAAAGCGTTTGGTCGAAAGCTGGGTGATCGACTTCGCATCTCGATCGACAAGCTCAACCTGCGCGACTTTCAGAAGTGGCTTCTGAGTGAGCCATGTGACCTGGTCATTAACACGCACTTCCTCTCCGCCGAGCGAATTGCTCAGCTGAAGCTCAAGGACAAGTTCTCTGCGCCGCAGGTTACTGTCTGCACCGATTTTGATACGCATCGACTGTGGGTCAACGAACCGTGTGAGCATTATTTTACGGCCACGGAAGAGGGTAAGCTGCATCTTCAGCACTGGACCGTCCCGGCAAGGAAAATCACGGTGACTGGTATCCCTGTGATGCCGGCTTTTTCAAAGCCTGCGGATCGCGTCGAATGCTGCAAACGAATGGGCGTGAAAGGCGATCGGCCTGTTGTGCTTCAGATGTGCGGCGGCTTCGGTGTCGGTCCGGTCGAAGGCGTCTTTCGCAGTCTTCTGGATGTTGCCACGCCGATGGAGCTGGTCGTCATCTGTGGTCGAAATGCAGCACTCAAGACGAAGCTCGAAGAGATCAAGCCGCCGTCAAAACACCGAGTTCACATTGTCGGCCTGACCAACGAAATGGATGCATGGATGGGCTGTGCGGACATCATCGTCTCGAAGCCCGGCGGACTGACGACTTCGGAGACGCTGGCGCGAGGTCTTGCGATGGTGGTCGTCAATCCGATCCCGGGACAGGAAAGTCGCAACAGCGATTATCTCCTGGAGAATGGTGCCGCCGTGAAAGCCAATCATCCTTCAGCGCTCAGCTACAAACTGGAAATGCTGCTGAAGAATCCGGAGCGCCTGAAGCAAATGCAGGCAGCCTCCAAAGCCATCGGCCGCCCAAGAGCCGCCTACGACATCGTCGAACACAGCATCAAACTCGCCGGCCTTCGCTAATCCTTCGGCACTCCGAACTTTGCCGTCCCGTCATTCCCGCGCCGGCGGGAACCCAGCCTCCTAATCTTAATCCTAATCCGAATCCCAAACCCAGCCACATCACCATTCCCCTCCCTCACTCCTTCCCACCCCAATCAAGGCCCCCCACACACCATGAAAACTCTGTTGGTACTGACCGGCCTGTTTGTTGGTAGTCTTGCGTGCTCCGGACAAGCGAACGCGGAACTGATGGCGGGCACTGCGAAGATCGACATCACCGAACCGACCGCGGCATCGAACGATCCGCTCTACGCCAAAGCGCTGGTGCTGAAGGACGGAGACACATCGTTTGTTTTGATCACCGTGGATGCGGTCTCAATTGGAGGCATCGGCCACATCTCCAACGATTATCTTGGCACCATCCGAGAGTCGATTCAGAGGTCGCATGGTGTTCCGCCAAAGCATGTCTTTGTGAACGCCAGCCATTGCCATGGGATTGTCTGTCGAGACGTTGCCGCAAAGACTGCGGACTGTGTGGCTCAAGCCTGGAAGAGTCTCGTCCCCGTCCGTGCGGCCGCGGGAATCGGTCAGGAAGTCCGCATCATGGAGAATCGTCGTCTGAAGCTGAAAGATGGCAGCGAAGCCGATGTTCGCCATGCGTACTCGATGCCGTGGGACGATGAAGTGGTATCGATCGGTCCGGTGGATCCGGAGATCGGACTGCTGCGACTAGATCGACTGGACGGAACACCTTTGGCCGTTGTCTACAACTTTGCCTGTCATCCAATTCTCGGCGTTCCCGCAGGAACAAGTTCCGCCGACTTCCCAGGCTTCGCCTCGCGAGTCATCGAAGAGAACCTTGGCCACGATTCTATGGCGTTCTTCATTCAGGGATGTGCGGGCGACATCAATCCGGTCATCTACAAAGGCGTGCATGAACCTCATGACTGTGAACCGTTCGGCAACATGCTCGGCCTGAATGTCCTGCGCGGGTTGAGAACCATGACAAGTGCGCCAGATGCAACGCTCCGAGTCGTCAATGAGTCGCTCGAGCTTCCTCGCGCGCTGGACTTTGACACCAGAATCACAGCACTGCAGGCAGAACAAACCAAGCTGCTTCAGTCACTGAAAGGAACCAGTTTGAACTTCAAGACGTTCGTGCCTTTGTATCTGCAGTATCGCCTGGAGCCCGAGTTTCCATCGTATTACTCGCACCGCTACATGCTGGACAAAGCCAACAATCGACCGGATCTTGAAAAGCTCGATGCGACCAATCGAGCCAACATGGAGGCTTATGTTCAGAACATTCGAACCATGGAAAAGCTGACTCGCCTTCAGACGAACCTGGATCTTCTGAAGATGCACAAGAAGCAAACGGATGATGCCGGAAGCAAGCCGCTGGAAGTCGAAGTCGGCGGCCTGCGTCTTGGCGACTTCGTGCTCGTCACGTTCCCTGGTGAGCTGACCGTTCAGATCGGACTGAACATCAAGCAAGCATCACCCCACCGCTTCACCTTCGTCGCCGGCTACACCAACGGATACATCTACTACACGCCTACCGCCGAACAGCGCCTCAACACCGGCTACGCCCAGGAAGACTGCGACACCCTCGTCGCCCCCGAATGGCAGGGTCTGTTTGAGACGAAAGTGCAGAGTGTGCTGAAGACGCTGGAATAACCCATCGTCGCAGTTCGCTCCGCCGAACCAGGCGTGGAGAGGTGCGGCTGCAGTCACGGAACTTCTTGATCATGCAAAGCTGCCGGGAATCCTGGAGATCGACTTCCCGCCATTCAGCCAATGACGGTTGCGTGGTATGGCTTCCCATCGGCCAGAGCTACCTCAACTCCATGTCCGTCAAACAGAGACTTCGGGCTGAAGTAGATTGAGGCACTGCCTTCTTCGTCGTAGAGGACGATCTTAGGCTGGCCAAGAAGTTCACAGAATTGACTCTCGTTGATTATTGGTGCATCGTCATCCCGCCAGGCATCGTTGTGCCTCGATCGCAGTTTCCGTGATGCAAACTTCCGGATCTTGTCCACCATTGCAAGGATCGATGCCGCAAACTCACGCGCCTCCGGTGTTGGCTTCCCTCGGGATAGATAGGCGCCTTCAAGCACGTCAATCATTTTTCCGTCGCATTTGAACCTTGCTCGTTTGCTGCTCATTCATTCCTCGCAATCTGTTTAGAGAACTGATGCCGAATCCACTGGACAGGGCTCTGGGTTGCTCGAAGTGTTACTTCTTCGGGTCGCCTGTCGCCTGGACGTCGCCGGTAGTGGACTCCGAGGCTGCTGGTTCAGCGGCGCCTTGTGACTTGGGTGGACCGGCGGGTTTGTTTTCACTGCAGCCGGCCAGCAGCAACAGAAATACGAGGAACAAGCATGTTCGACTGTTCATTTTTCCTGACACCTCAATAAGGGGCGGATTGCCGGAGGGCTAAGTGCCCCGACACTCCGTGGTGAAAGTTCTCGCGTCGGAGACACGAGCCACATTTATTCCACTCGATGCAGTTTCAACTCATCAAACCACAGGTCATCGTTGGGAACGTTCAGTCTCAGGTCCTGAAATTTTCCGTCGGCATCCGGAACGAACTGAATCGTTCCTTCAGCGAACCACGCGAACTCCTTCCGCCAGCGAATGACCCAGGTGTCGTAATGCAGATGAGTCAGGTCGGCGACGAGTTCGGGGAATGGAAGTAGCCGGAAGACCAGTTTATCGTTCTCCACGGTCACAGTGGCGTCGCCATACAACGGACATCGGAACTTTCCGGCGTAGCTGGCCAGCGGATGACTGGGTGATGTTCCTTCGGCCTTCGGTGTCGTCGCATCCTTGATGCGCTGGTAGAACGCTTCTCGATCTTTGCGATCACGTTCAGCGCCGGGGCCGAGATGATCGGTTTGCTCGCCGCCCAGGTATCGATCAACGATGGTCATCGCGAGTGGTGTTGAGATTCCCGTCATGCTGTTGGTCAGAACCACGACGCCCAGACGTTCCTCGGGAACCATCAGCAGGTACGAATACATGCCATCGTAGCCGCCGCCGTGGCCGACCGTCATTTTTCCCTTGTAGTCTGCCAGAGAAAAGCCGAGCCCGTACGAACGGAAGTGCGTTGTTGGAGTCCTTTTGCGAGACCCTTCGCTGACCGGAATGATGGTGTGCGGTGACCAGAGACGATGCGATGTCGCCTCGGAGAACAGCCGCTTCTGATCGTCAATCTTCCCACGGTTCAACTGCACTCGCATCCACTTCGCCATATCGCTCGAGCTTGAAATCACGCCACCGGCTGCGGCCATCGTATCCCAGTTGAACCACGGGATGGGTTTTACGCTGTCGACCAGGGACTTATGCGGTGTTGCCACATTCCCATGAGTCTCCAGAGCACGCACGGATGTGACTGTTCGCTTCATGTCGAGCGGCGTCAGAATTCGCTGCTGCACGAAGTCGGACCACGGCTGACCACTGGCGGATCGAATCACCTCGCCGGCTGCGAGGAACATCAGGTTCGAATAACCATAGTCAGATCGGAATCGTCCCTTCGCGGGCAGATGCCGAGTGCGTCGAAGAACCTCTTCCGGTGAATACGGTGTTCCCCACCACAGCAAGTCGCCGCTGAATGTGCCCAGCCCACTGCGATGACACAGCAGGTCGTCCACTCGAATCTCCGCCGAGACCCATGGGTCATACAGTTGAAGCCATGGAAGATACTTCTGAGCACGGTCGTCAAACTGCAGCTTGCCTTCTTCCTGAAGCATCGCAATTGCGGTAGCCGTGAAGGCTTTGGAATTGGAGGCGATCGCGAAAACGGTATCGCCATCCACTGCTTCCGGCTTCCCGAGTTCTCGAACACCAAATCCGGACGACAGAATGACCTGATCATCCTTCACGACCGCCACGGCCATGCCCGGCACATTCCATTTCACTCGAGCCGCCTCGATGAGCTCTTGCAGAGACTCTGCCGTCGGAGTGCCTGGCGGTTGTGCCTGGAGACTGCTGTTGAGAAGGAGGACGACGGCGCACAGGAAAACGATGTGGCACACTTTTGAGAACGACGGAATTCTATTCATAAGACTCACGGCCGATGATAAGGGGAGATTCGCATTGCCGGTCGGCATTTTGCCACTCCGGTATGAATGTCGCCAGTGACGCCATGCCTGGGTGTGCTCTCGCGGATTTCGGTAGGTGCCGCTTGCCGAGCGGCACTTTGCGGCCCCGCCGCAACCAGCGCGCGAAAGAGGTGACCACAGATGTGCAGGCGAGCGTGGGTCAGGGTCGCAATGCGGCCTTTCATCGCGAGAACGCGCGACATGATGTGCAGGCGAGACAGGGGTTCGCGAACGGTCGCGATGACCGCACGCCATTAGTAACGCAAAATGACATCCGAATCGCAGCCCGCCCCCGAGCTGGCTGGCGCTCGCTCGACCCCTCTCGAACTGCAGTTCGGGTGGGGAGTGTCTGATGTACAGCGCCCACGGCCAGGCGCTGATTGACACATCGCAACTTTCGAGGAACACTGCCTGCTCGGCTCATCGTCCTGAATGAGCACCCACAAGAGTTCCTGGTATTTTTGCCAGAGTGAACGAGGTTTCGATGCGAGCGATCGTTTGTTGTCTTTGTCTGGCCAGTTTGGTCATTGCTTCCACGTCTGCCTTCGCCGACGAGAAAGCGAAATCGATCACCACCGGTGAATCAGGGCCTGCGCAGGTCGTCTTTCGAACACCGAATGTGTCGACCAGGGCAACTCGCACGATGCTGACTCAGGGAGATGCTCAGATCCCGCTGGTCGTTGTGCGAGGAACTCCTTATGAGATGGGGCGGCAGCTGGGAGAAGCATTGAAGCAGGAGATTCAGGCGTTCGTTCCTCCGGCGATGACGGGAATCTGTGCGCAGCTTCAGGTGACCGAAGAAACTCTGCTGGAAGTCTGGTCACGCTCCGCGGCCTATGCAGATGATCGCGTTGAGCAGGAGATTGCCGGACTGGCGGATGGCTGCGGGTTACCGCTAAAGACTCTACAGGCTCTGCACGCTGTTCCTTTGCTCAAGCCCTATTCCTGCAGCAGTATCGCTGCCTGGGGCGATGCGACAGAAGACGGTCATCTGTACCAGACTCGCAACCTGGACTGGAGCATGGAAATTGGAGCTCATGAAGTCGCGGCGATCGTCGTTTACGTTCCTGAAATAGGTGTTGCTCATGTCGTGCCCACATTTGCAGGCTTCGTGGGTGCTCACACGGGAATGAACTTCAAGGGAATCACGCTGGCAGAAATGGGAGACGCTTCGCGTCGTGAAGCTCCTTATTTCGTCCATGCTCCGCACTTCACGGTCTTCTTCCGAACGATGCTGTATGACGCCGACTCACTGACGGAAACTCTTTCGATCTTTGAACAGCAGCCACTGACGAAGCGGTACCACTTTGTGTTCGGCGATGGTCAGACGGATAAGCGAGCTGTCAAGATTCGCGCGCACTCGCCGGAACCGGAAGGTGAGCAAGTGAAGATCTGGAAGGATAATGATCCAACGGACGAGTTTGCTCCGAACGTACTGAGCTGTGTCGTCTACAACGACGAAGGCCGAGGTGCGTTTCCGACACTGAAGCAGGACTTCGGGAAGCTCAACGGCGAAAAGCTGGTGCGACTTGCCAACAGTATTCCGATCAAGGGCGGAAATGTTGTCAACGTTGTCTATGACGCCACCGATCTTCGCATGTGGGTCACGTACGCCAAAGGCCAGCAGGAAGCGTATCTGCGGCCGTCGCTCTTTCTGGACCTGAAAACCATCGATACGAAACAGTGATCACACATCCGACGAAACTCAACGCGTTCGACACATGGCTGATGGAATGGAGACCTCGGCAGGAAGCCACGGGGATTCGTCGATTCTGCCTGGAGTTTCTGTGGTTTGGACTGAAAGAAGCACGCGCCTGTCTGTTTGTTGTGCTGTTCTTTTCGGCCGTGTTCACAGTGCCGCGTGACGGGCTTATCGGCATTCCTCGTTACGACCTTCTTCTCCTGATTGCTCTGATCATTCAGGGATGGATGTTGTGGGCAGGACTTGAGTCCAAAGACGAAGTCAAAGCCATCACGCTGTTTCATCTGGTCGGCCTGTGTCTGGAGATCTTCAAGACATCCGATCAGATTCGATCATGGAGTTATCCGGATCCCGGGCTGTTTCGCGTCATGGGCGTACCGCTGTTTTCGGGATTCATGTACGCCGGCGTTGGAAGTTACATGATCCAGTCCTGGCGACTGCTGGAGCTGCGAGTCCGCCATCATCCACCGTACTGGATGGCGACGCTGGCGGCACTGGCGATCTACGCCAATTTTTTCACACACCACTTCATTGCGGACTTCCGCTGGTACCTGGTCGCCTTCGTTCTGGGTTTGTACGCACGTACGACCGTTCTGTATCGTCCGCTCGACCGCGATCGCCGAATGCCGCTGCTGCTTTCGTTTATCCTCATCGGATTCTTCGTCTGGCTCGCCGAAAACCTGAGCACGTTCTTCCGAGTCTGGCAGTATCCCAATCAGATCGGCGCGTGGGCTGTTGTTCATGTGGGCAAATGGACGTCCTGGTCACTGCTCGTCATCATGACATTCACGATCGTCGCGCATCTGAAGCACATCAAAGCCAGCATCTCTGTGCCGGAATGAAGCCGCTCATTCAGGCACGGCATGCAGGAGAACGACGCTCCGGTCTCTTTTTCGGCAAGCGGCTGAACAAACGGACGATCGGCTCAGACGTTGCGATGCCGGCAGGCAGTGATTGTCTCAGAATCTGAGGAAATGTGCTCTTTTCTGAGCTGTTGTTAGGGGTACACTTCAGCAATGAGTCCAACAGCGCCAACAACTCCCCTGAACCGAATTCTGCAACCGCTTTCAGATTGCCTGACACGCGACGTCGCTGAACGCGTAGTCAACTTGCGGTTGCACGAAGATCTGCAGCAACGATTAAGCGTTCTTGCTGAGAAGGCCAATGAAGGGGAACTGACAGCCGAAGAAAGAGTTGAGTACGAGCAATACGTGGAAGGAATTGACCTGCTAGGAATCTTCAAAGCTCAGGCTCGACTGGCCTTAATGCGAATGCAAACCTGATGGACCAGGCGTTGCGAAACGCGGTGTGGGAGCGGGCTCAGTGGCGATGTGAGTAGCTCGATCCATCATACCGTTGTCGGATCTGCTCCCAGGAATCCAACACTGATTCCGTTTTCTCGCAGGATCTTCGTTGCCTTTCCACTGAGAGAAAACAGCAACAGCAGTCCGAGAAAGGGCACCAACAGTCCCAGGACGTAGACCACAGCGACGACTTTGCCTCGAAACTCGGACGCAAGACCGTAGACCGATATCGCGCCGTAGATGAGGACGCCGAGGACCAGCAAGGCAAAGATCACTGCGGATCCAGGAATGCTGTCAGCGGCGCCCCGAAGCAAGAGGTTGGCGGGGAGCAGACAGAGGTAGGACAACGCCGCCAGGTTTGTATTCCGCTGCCCAGTCGCAATTCGTCGCAGACGTTCACGATCTTCCGATGCGCTGACAGTGCTGCGGACTTCCGGGACTTCGTATGGATTTTGCGTCGACATGGTTCGCCTGTGGTATTGGCAGTGAAAGGTGACTTAATGTGATTTCTGAAAGATCCAGTCGGCAACTTTCGTCAGCACGGCTGGGGCGACGGTCTCTTCAATCGTGTTGTATTCGCTCACGCCGCCGGTGCGACAGGTCTGAAACAGGTGATTGACCCCGGGAATCTCTTCAACCGCGGAGCTGTCGTTCCCGGCTTTCTTCAGAGCATCGCGGAGGCGCGGAAGATTCAGCTTCGGGTCTACCTGAGTATCCTTCTCGCCATTCAGCGCGAGGACCGGACATGTGACTTTCTCCAGCACGGCGCCTGGGTCATGAACCAGGAAGAACCGGAACCAGGGAGAACTGAGTTCCTTGAGTCCACCTGTGAGTTCTGCCTTAAACTCAGCTTGCTTTGACTCTTCTTTTGGTGCCATGTCAGCCAGTTGTTCCATCGCCTTTGGCAACAGCTCTTCTGCAGAGGCTTTGGGATTCTGAAGAACAAGGCTGATCAGCACATCCTGGGATTTTGTTTGTGCATCGAGCACCGATGTATCCGTGATGCCTTCTGCCTGAGCAATCAGGCGTCCCTGCGATTTCAGAATCTCCGCTCCATTCACAGCGGGGCCAGCCAGAAGGACGATCCAGGCCACATCAGAGTTCCTGACGCTGACCATCGGGGCAATCAGGCCACCTTCACTATGACCGATCAGTCCGATCTGTTTTGCATTCACACCCTTCTGAGTCTTCAGGAAGCGAATGGCGCCTTCAACGTCCGATGCGAAGTTCTCGCTGGTTGCCTTTGCAAAGTCTCCGGTTGATTCCGCTGTGCCTCGGTCATCAAATCGCAGCACACAGATTCCTCGACGAGTCAGCGCGTCGGCGATGACGGCGAAGGGTTTGTGGTCCAGCAGAGTCTCATCGCGATCCTGCGGACCTGAACCTGAAATCAGGATGGCTGCCGGAAACCCGGACGCAGGCTTTGGAGTTTTCGGGACGGTCAACGTCCCCGCCAGCACCACACCTTCTTCGAGACTCGGAAACTTTACTTCTGTCGCGGTGTATGGAAACGGAGGTACCGGCGTTTGTGGTCGCTTTGGTTTTTCCGGCTCTGGTGTTGTTTCAGATCGCTGCAGAATCAGATCAAGCTGCGGTCCACCCTGCGACCATTTTCCAGCGACCGACTTTCCATCGGCAGAAGCTTTTCCTTCAAACGTTCCCTTCACTGCTTCGACGGTCACGGTCCATGCTCCATCCTTCACTGTGCGCACGGCTTTGAATCCACCAGCCTGCTGGGACAAACTGTCGAAGCGCACGTCTTCAGAACCGTCAGCCTTTCGGTACACTCGAAACTGGATCTTCAGCTTCTGAAACAGGACGGAAAGATCACCGACCCAGATCTCGGAAGGCTTATCCTCTGGACGTTTTTCGACTTTGCGAAATGACAACGGGAAGTCTGTGCCACGCTGCTTCCAGCGACCGTCTGCCTTCTGCCCGTCGGCACTGATCCGGCCTTCAAACGTCGCGGCTGTTTTCCTGATTTGGAATGACAGCGTCTCAGTGGTTATCTGAACGTCATCGAGATCAAACTTTGCGTCACCTTCATCCAGGCTCACCAGTTGCCACTTCTCTTGATCGTTCTCGGACTTCGGCTGAACGAAGAACCGAAATTCTCTGACGCCGACATCCAGGATTCCGTACCACCCGGCATCATCCGCGAGACTCTGCCGAGAGATGAGCGGGAAGACAAGCATAAGAACCAGAAACGTCAAAGCTCTCAAACCGAATTGCATAAATTACTCCCGTAGGATGGCCGCCCTCGGCCGTCTTTCTCTTGCAAGTTTCTTGAAAGCACCCGTCGATGGAATTGAGCCTGGGATGACGCAATCGAATTCATCGAGCATTAAGAAGTGGAACGCAGACGGCCGAGGGCGGCCATCCTACGATTATTTTTCGTCATACATTTTTTATCCAACCAAAACACTGAAAACTGAACACTGAATACTGAAAACTAACATCGCCCACCCCCGAGCTTGCTGGCGCTCGCTCGACCCCTCCCGTTGCTTCGCACGGGTGGGGAGGTTGAATAAACAGCTTGAATTGCCGGACTTTTTCGGCCTTCTCAGCGATCGGCGGCGGCTTCCAGTTGCAGTGTCATGCGGGCAATGCGATCGGTCAGCTTCTCAGAACTCAGTTTCTCTCGCAGTCGCGCAACGATGAGTGGAAATGCGAGTGGTGTCAGGCGTTCGGGCGTGCGTCTCAGAACAGTCTGCTTCTGAAGGCTCTTGAGTGTCTCGACGAGCCGACTGTGTTCCAGCTGCCGCTCAAGAACCTCACGCCGAGACTGAAGCAGCAGACGATTTCCAGGATCATAATTCGAAAAGACGTCATACAGCAGACCACTGCTGGCCTGAAGCTGTCTCGCTGTCTTCGCCTGACCGGGGTAACCCTGGAACACAAGCCCGGAGACGCGTGCAATCTCACGAAACTGCCGCTTGCCCATCTCGGCCGCATTCAGGCAGCGCTCCAGATCATCGCTGAGTGTCACGTCATCGAACAGACCATCACTGATGGTGGCATCAAGATCGGGGCGTTCCGCGGAGAGAAGTTCGAAGCCGTAGTCATTCACGGACATGGTAAACGTGAGTGGTTCCCGCTGAGCCAGTCGCCAGGCAAAGAGTGCAGAGAGTCCTTCATGAACCAGTCGTCCTGCAAACGGATAAAACAGCAGATGAAATCCTTCGCGCGTTCGAATCTCTTCGATCAGCAATTCGTCCGGCAATGGGATCTGTGACCATTGAGCCTGAAGTTCGAGGAGCGGCTTAATAGCCTGCATCTCGGGCCCCCGATAGTTTCCCTGACTGGCCTGTTCCAGTCGTCGTCGGACAGAAGCAGCGAGTTCCGTCGACAGCGGCATGCGGCCACCCATCCATCGCGGGATTCGAGCCTTCTCAGAGCTCGGCGCTTTGCGGACGTAGACCTTCATGTCTCGCACGACAACCAGTTCGAGCGTCTTGCCCGCCAGAGTGAAGCATTCACCAGGGCTGATCTTCGCCAGGAAGTTCTCTTCAATCGTTCCGATTCGAGGCCCGTTCAGATACTGCACGACAAGGGACGCATCGCTTGTGATCGTCCCGATCGACATTCGATGCTGGCGGGCAATGCGAGCATCATCGACAAGGAACCGATCGCCGACCTGTCGCAGCTTGTGATAGTCCGGATAGGCCTTCAGCGCGTCGCCGCCATTTGCGACAAAGTGCAGAGCCCAGTTCCAGTCGTCATCGTGCAGGTCTGAATAACTGGCTGTGGAACGCACTTCGCTCAGAAGGTCCTGCGACTCAAAGCCGGAACCAATCGCGATGGTGACCAGATGCTGACAGAGAACGTCAATTGGATTGCGATGCGGCTGTCGCCCTTCCAGCTGCCGTGCCTCGATCGCATCGCGAGCAGCAGCGATCTCGACAAGTTCCAGAGCGTGAGTCGGTACGCAGGTGACTCGGCTGACGGCACCGGGCCGATGCCCACTTCGCCCGGCTCGCTGAAGCAAACGAGCAACGCCTTTGGGAGAACCCACCTGAAGGACTCGATCCACGGGACTGAAGTCGACGCCGAGGTCGAGGCTGCTGGTGCACACGACGCATTTCAACCGACCGGCCCGCAATCCATCTTCGACCCAGCTGCGTGTTTCCTGCTCGAGCGATCCGTGATGCAGCGCGATGCTGCCTGCCCAGTCCGGACGAGCCGCCAGCATGGCGTGGTACCAGGCTTCCGTCTGCGATCGAGTGTTGGTGAAGATCAGTGTCGACTGTGCTCCTTCAACCGCGCGAATCACTTCGGGCATCTGCTGAAGCCCCATGTGCCCGGCCCACGGAAACCGTTCAATACGCCGCGGAATGAGGCTATCGACAATGACTTCCTTCCGCTGCTTGCCTTCGATCAGCCGACCGCGCCGAATGCCGGATGTAGTTTCCGGTCCGCTCTTCTCTGGCAACGTTGAACCCAGCAGCACGTGCATGGCTTCTTCGATGTTGCCCAGCGTGGCTGACAAGCCCCAGGTTCGAAGATCGGGACACCAGCGACGCAATCGGGCGAGAGCCAGCTCCAGCTGCACGCCGCGCTTTGTGGAAAGCAGTTCATGCCATTCGTCACACACGACTGCTCGCAGATGGCGAAACTGTTCCTGAGCATCCGGACGCGTCAGAAGCAGCGTCAAACTTTCCGGAGTTGTGACGAGTGCCGTCGGAAGTCGCACTCGTTGCTTCTGCCGCTGGGACTGCGACGTGTCGCCCGTCCGACTTTCAACAGACCATTCCACGTTCAGAGCTTTCAGAGGCTCACGCAGCGAATGAAGCGTGTCGATCGCGAGTGCTCGCAGAGGCGTCACCCACAGGACTCGCAACGGCGCGTTGCCGATGGTCGCAGGATCGCGTTCAGATTCCGCGAGAGCTTCAATGACGGGGCCAAACCAGGCGGCCAGAGTCTTTCCGGTTCCTGTCGTCGCGTGGACCAGACCACTTTCACCGGCAAGCCACGCGTTCCATGACTGTTTCTGGAATGGGAACACTGTCCATTCCCGTGCACTAAACCATTCGACAACTTTCGCTGTTGCTCGACGCAGCGCGGCAGCGGACGGACGCGCATCCTGTTGCTTCTGAGAGCGTTGGGATGTGCATCGCTGGCTCGTTACGACTGCCGCATCGTGTCGAATCATGGTCGAGTCCTGCACCTGAAACTGTCAGGTGATTGGAGATCATCGGCCAGAAATTTCAATGCTTCACCAACATCGGAACCAGCATTGGAACAGTGAATTGGGACGAAGCGTGGCGAATGACGGCGGACTATTCGTAGCGGAGCGCGTCGATCGGATCGAGTCGGCTGGCCTGCCATGCGGGATAAAGACCAAACACGAGTCCTACGACGGCGGCAAAGATCATCGCAATCACGCCGGCTGGAATGGAAACGACGACAGGCCAGTCTGCACCTGGGCTGATCGAATTGATCAGAGTCGTGATGCCGACAGACGCGCTGATTCCCATCGCCAGCCCAATGACTCCTCCAAAGCAGCTGAGCACGACAGATTCGATCAGGAACTGAACCAGAATGTCGCGTCCCCGCGCGCCCACGGCCATGCGGATACCGATCTCACGAGTTCGCTCGGTGACCGAGACCAGCATGATGTTCATAATGCCGACGCCGCCGACGAGAAGTGAGATGCCGGCGATGGATGCCAGCAGCATCGTCATCATACCGGTGATCGTGCCGAACAATTCTGACAACTGCGCGCTCGTGACAACTTCAAAGTCGGTCTTCTGTCCTGGAGCAATATGGTGTCGATCGTTGAGCAGCTGAATGATCTCGCCCTTGGCAGAATCAATCAGCTCCGGCGCTTTCGCGCCGACGAGGATGGCGGCGACGTCTTTGAATGAGGAGCCCTGCAATCGTTTCTTCACCGTTGTGTACGGCATCAGCATCACATTGTCCTGGTCATCCCCGGTCAGCGAAGCGCCTTTTTTTCCGAGGACACCAACGACGGTAAACGGAATATTGCCGATGCGAAGCTGTTGACCAATTGGATTGTCGGCCGGAAACAATTCTCTCACGACCGTATGCCCAACCACGCAAACGCAGTTTCCGGCTCGTTCATCACGCTCAGTGAAGAAGCCGCCCGCATCGATGTCCCAGCTGCGGACTCGAAGATAGTCGACGCCGACTCCCCACATTTCTTTCGGCTGCATGTTGCTGTTGCCACGAACGACGGGGCGAGCACCAAACACCAGCGGAGAATACGCCAGAACCGAAGGACATTCGCGACCAATGGCCTGTGCATCATCGTCCGTCAGAGTGATCACGTTACCGGACTGCACGCCGCGTCGACGTTCGAACTTCGGCTGAACCACGATGAAGTTCGACCCAATCGACTGGAGCTGATTCTGCAGCAACTGTCCGGCACTGCTGCCCACGGAAACCATGGTGGTCACCGCAGCAATTCCGATCACGATCCCAAGAATCGTCAACGATGCACGCATCTTGTTTCGAAGCAGCGCGCGAACCGCAACGTAGACCGTCAGCAAGAAACTCATGGAGCCTCCGGAGGCTTAATGCCCGTGACCACAATGTCTCCGTCTTTCAGATCTCCGGAAGTCACCTGAGTAAAACGATAATCACTGTCGCCGATGAAGATCTCAATAGCCCGGAGCTTTCCGCTCATCAGAGGAAGCCCAGTTACAGGGTCCGTTGCGGGAACCGGAGCAGCAATCGCAGCAGGAGCAGGTTTGCCAGCCTTCTTCGCATCCTCTTCTTTTTTCTTCTGAGCCATGTCCGCTGCTTCCACAGCCGTTTCCTGAACCCAGACAATGCGTCTCATTGCGGCCTTTGCGGCGGCGACGCTGTCGTCGACTGGTGGTTCCAGCGACGAAGTGGCGACGTCATCTTTTGGGTCCTGGGCAATGGCCAGCTCGAGGTACTTCTGATCACTTTCACGAACGTGAATCTTCTCCGGATTGAATCGAAGAGCTTCATTTGGAATCTTCAGAATGTCCTTCAATTCAGACACCTGGAAAGTCAGATTCGCCGTCATACCCGGCAGCAGTTTCAGGTCCGGGTTGGGAGTCGCCACGATGACAGGGTAGGTGACAACGTTCTGAGCGACCGTCGGAGCGATTCGGATCTGCTCGATCGTTGCGTCCTTGAAGACGACATCGGGATAAGCATCGACGGAAAAGAACACGGGCTGCTTCGTTGCTTCCGCCTGCTTGATCAGACCAATATCTGCTTCGTCAACGGACGCCTGGATATGCATCTTCTCCCGCATCTGGGGAGCAATCACAAACAACTCGGGCGTTTGAAACTGCGCGGCGAGTGTTTGACCTGGGTCAATCTTTCGATCGATCACAACTCCATCCACAGGTGACGTGATCTTTGTATAACCGACGTTGGCTTTGGAGTTTTCGAGGTTCGCTTCCGCCTGGCGAACACCGGCTTCGGCAACCTGAACCTGAGCTTCGAGTGCCTGGCGGGAAAAACGATACTGGTCCATTTCGGCCTGAGAGATGAATTCAGGGTTCTCTGACTTCAGTGCGATCGATCGCTTCTCGTCATTGATTGCTCGCTGAAGTTCGGCCTGAACTCTCAGCACATCGGCTTTGCGGGTCAGCAGAGCCGCTTCATCGCGGGCCACGTTGGCGTCGTAGATGCGAGGATCAATGTCAGCGAGTGGATCGCCGGCTTTGACCTCGGTGTTGTAGTCGACGTGCAGCTTAAGAATCGGACCGGAGACGAAGCTGCCCACTTTGACCTTCAGGACCGGGTTCACTTCGCCCGAAGCGTTCACGCTGATCCGGAGATCACCGGTCTCCACTTTTGCAGTCTTGAAACGCGGCTTGTTGCGTTCCGCCAGCCATCCCTGAGCCTTGTAGCCGCCGAAGCCCAGAAGAGCGAGGATGGCCAAAATCACCAGCAGTCGAATAATGAATTTCATGAAGTCAGCTCAGGCGATCGGGACATAGCCCGGAAGAGACAGTTTCACGGGACACAGGTCGGGGTGACCGGGTAAGTTCGCCGAAATGCGAATCCTATCGGGAAAGAAGCTCGCTTCCCGAACATTCTTCGCCATTTTTCAAACTCGGCTGATGATGCGAAATGCAGTGATTATCCAGGTTTCCGGCGATGACAATGAGGTCGAAAGCCGGTCGAACGCTCACCACGGTGGAGAAGGCAACTTCAAGGATCATTCGGACTTACGTCGACGACGTTCCGCCTTCTTCTTTTCACGAGCCTCACGAGCAGCCTTTGCGGCTTCAGGATCTTTCGGAGTTTTATCGATGGCTCGAATGAGATCGATAATGCCTCCTGTCAGATCCGTCGCAGAAGGCTTCGCTCCCGGCTGACCGACTTTCTCAATCAGCCCGCCAGCTGCTTCAGGAATACTGGGAGCTTCTTCCTGATACGACGCTGGTGAAATCCGCTTCATCAACTGGCCCAAAACGTCCATCCCTTCGGGCATCTGAAGCTGAGGTTTCGAAACCGTCCCCTTAACGGCCAGTCGCAACGGTTCGGCGCTCATCTGAGCCAGCATGCTAAGAAACGGTTTGTCTGCGGTTTGAACCTTTGGCAGCTGAACCGTCAGAGTCAGATCGAGTGACTCATCGAGCAGGATTGCGCCGGAGGATTCGACAGCGAAGCTCTCCGCGATCTCTGGAAGCAGGAAGACCATGCTGTCGTGCCGGATCCCCTGCTCCGAGACATCGAATCGAATCTCTGAATCCTGGGCGACCTGAATTTCATCCGGAAGTTCTGAGCCGGACATTTGTCCCGCGACGAGAGCCAACTGTCTCGCCCAGTCCTGCTTCAGTCTGGCCTGCAGCGAATGGACAACGGCACGACCACGAATCGGAAACGGATTCATTGCCGCATCGCCTTCCAGCGGAACAGACATCGGTTCGAGCCACAACGACGTGGAACCGGAGATCTCCGTCGACTGTGAAAGGACAGGAGCAATCAATGCGAGATTCTGATCCGCGTGCAAATCAGAGAGAGCCACGTGATCCAGGATCCTTGTGCCTTCTGTCGTCAGCGTCTGTCGGCCATCGGAGCCTGGTCGAACTGCGCCTTTCAGGTCCAGTCCCTTCAGGTCGACAATGGGCAGCGATCGCCATGGCACTGTCATCCGGAATGAACCATCGCTGATCGCAAAGGTCACTTCCGAATGGTCCGGTTGTCCTGCTCCCAGGACAGGCCACTTTCCATCTTCAGCCACATGAACTTCCAGTTGAGGCTGCTTCAGGACAATGTCGGTTGCAGCCCGCGCGCTGGTGAGGAAACTGAACAGCGTGCGAGATGTCTGAAGTGTGGCAATCGAACACTTCAGCTTTCCATCAACGTCCTGAACAGAAACATCAGAGAACGATAGTGGCGTAAACCAGCCGCCCTGCAGATCCTGGCAGGAGACCTGGAGTGACGGGTCTTTGACGGCAGAGGCAAGAACCTCGTTGCGATACGACCGCAGCAGCAGACTTGGGGCGACGGCTGTTCCGGTCAGCAGCATGCCGACAATCATTGAGGCCGTCACTGTTGCTCGCCGCCAGCGAGGTGTCGCAGGGGTCGGAGTGGAAGTGACTGTGTCCGATTCACTGTTCATGAAGGCTCTGCTGAGAAACTCGGGTTGCTGACCGGAAGACCTGCTCGCCATGCCCCCGTTCGAGGAGGGTATTGTACGCCAGGCGGTGACCAGCACTAACTGTACTTTTGAATCCTCTCGTATTTTGCGGAGGATGGCCGCCCTCGGCCTTCTGCGTTTCACTTCTCAATGCTCTATGAGGCCGTTTGAACAAAAAAAGAAGCCCGGTGGAGACCGGGCTTCGATGTGATCCAGGTTGTCGCTGGAAACTACTTCGCGATGACGCGAGCCATTTCCAGAACCTTGTTGGAGTAACCCCACTCGTTGTCGTACCAGGCGACCAGCTTCACGAAGGTGCTGTCGAGTGCGATGCCAGCTTCAGCGTCGAATACGCTGGTGCAGCTTTCGCCCACGAAGTCCGTGGAGACAACCTTGTCGGTCGTGTAAGCCAGAACGCCCTTCAGAGGACCTTCGGCAGCAGCCTTGATGGCCGCACAGATTTCTTCGTAGGTCGCGGCCTTGTTCAGTTCGACCGTCAGGTCCACGACGGACACGTCCGACGTTGGAACTCGGAACGCCATACCAGTCAGCTTCTTGTTCAGCTCAGGAATGACCTTGCCGACAGCCTTTGCTGCACCGGTGGAGGAAGGAATGATGTTTTCCAGAATCCCGCGTCCGCCGCGCCAGTCCTTGGAGCTTGGTCCGTCAACGGTCTTCTGAGTCGCCGTTGCAGCATGCACGGTGGTCATCAGACCTCGCTTGATGCCGAACGTATCGTTCACAACCTTGGCCAGCGGAGCCAGGCAGTTGGTTGTGCAGGAGGCGTTGGAAATGATGGTCTGGCCAGCGTAGCTCTGGTGGTTCACGCCGTAGACGAACATCGGAGTTTCGTCCTTGGACGGAGCCGACATGATGACCTTCTTCGCGCCGGCCTTCAGGTGAGCTTCTGCGGTTGCGTGATCCAGGAACAGACCTGTGGATTCCACAACAACGTGAGCACCAACTTCGTCCCACTTCAGGGTTGAAGGATCTTTTACGGCGGTCAGTCGGATCTTCTTTCCGTTGACGATCAGGTTTGTTCCCTCGGTGGAAACTTCACCTTTGAAGCGACCATGCACTGAGTCAAACTTCAGCATGTACGCCAGGTAGTCTGGCTCCAGCAGGTCGTTGATGCCGACCACTTCGATATCGTTTGCAAAGTTCTGAACCGCAGCGCGGAACACCATTCGGCCAATGCGCCCGAATCCGTTAATACCAATCTTGATCATGGAACAGCCATATCATGTGAGACAAGAGACAGAAAGGAACGTGAAGCCGGAATTTTAGCTGCCTCGGAAATCAGCGCCAATTGAGGCCTGGCTGGGTGAGAATTGCGTTTTTTGCTGCAGTTTTGGGGACGGTGTACGGTCCTTTCGAGGAACGTGGCAGGGCGACGACACTCCAGAAAATGGATCAGTCCGTCAGCTCACGGCCGATCTCCGGGCCTGTTGTACCAGTGTGCTGTCGGTCTTGTGGTTCCGAGTAATCTCCGTGAGAATCTGTGGCTTCACCTGCCGTCGTCACTGTCGCCGCTCACTCTTCAACACATCTCCGGAATCCCGCCTGTGTCCGCACTTGAACCCCTCCTTCTGCTTCACCCGTCCGACACCATCGCAGTGGCTCGCCGTGCTCTTCAGCAGGGCGAAAGTGTCACTGTTGCGGGACGCTGCGTGACGATTACTGAAGCCATTCCGGTGAATCACAAGGTTGCACTGATCTCGATACCGAAGGGGGCGACGATCAGGAAGTTTGGACAGCCGATTGGTTCTGCCGCCAGTGATATTTCGCCCGGACAGTGGGTTCATGTGCACAATGTCAGCATTGAACGTGAGAAGTCCGGCTACGAGTTTTCGACAGAACTCGTTTCGTTTCCAGCGCCGACCCCACGAACGTTTCAGGGTTATCGTCGCAAGAACGGATCCGCGGGGACTCGCAACTACATCGCGGTCATCAGCACTGTGAACTGTTCCGCAACGACATCGCGCTATGTGGCTCAGGAACTGTCGAAATCGGACCTGAGCGCGTTTCCGAATATTGATGGCGTGATCCCCATCGTGCACAAGAGCGGATGTGCGTTCGCTTACAACGGTGAAGACCATTTGTTGCTCAACCGAACGCTCGCCGGGTTTGCTCGTCATCCGAACATTGCAGCGTGTATCGTTCTTGGACTGGGATGCGAGACTGCTCAGGCCAGTCATCTTCAGGAGACTCAGGGACTGGTTCAGCTCGGCGGTCGCAAAGCGTCTGCTGATAGTTCGTTGCCCATGATTCTGAACATCCAGGAAGTCGGCGGCGTCCGACGAACGGTGGACCGCGCTGTCGGAGTTTTGAGAGAGTTGCTTCCGGATGCGAATAACGTTCGACGAGAACCCATTCCGCTTTCGGAGCTGATCCTGGGACTTCAGTGCGGCGGAAGCGACGGGGCCAGCGGTATTACGGCCAACCCGGCACTGGGTTACGCGAGTGATCTCCTGGTGGCTCACGGTGGCGGATCAGTGCTTGCGGAAACACCGGAAGTGTATGGAGCCGAGCAACTGCTGACTCGACGATCGATCTCACGCTCTGTCGGTGCACAGCTGCTGGAGCGGATTCGCTGGTGGGAAGACTATGCGAAGAAGAACAATGCCTCGATCGACAACAACCCGTCCTACGGAAACAAGCAGGGGGGACTAACAACGATCATTGAGAAGTCTCTGGGGGCTGTCGCGAAAGGCGGCACAGCGCCATTGAGAGCCGTTTATCAGTTTGCAGAACCGATTACGGAGAAAGGCTTTACGTTCATGGACACGCCTGGCTACGACCCGATCTCCGTGACGGGACTTGTTGCCGGCGGGTGTCAGGTTGTGGTCTTTACAACAGGTCGAGGAAGCTGCTTTGGCTGCAAGCCGACGCCAACCATTAAGGTCGCGACCAATACGCCGTTGTACAACCGCATGCGTGAGGATATGGACTTGAACGCGGGCAGCATTCTGGACGGTAACACCATCGAAAATGTTGGCACCGAAATCTTCGAAAAGATCGTCGCGGTTGCCAGCGGAGACAAGACGCTCAGCGAACAACAGGGAATCGGCGACGAAGAGTTTTGCCCGTGGATGCCTGGACCGATTTTCTAGAGCACATCCCACGGCGAACGATGCGGTGTGAACCGTGTGAACCCACCGGTACACGCGCCGCATCAGGGCTCGTTAGTCGGACAGAAAATGGTGGACAGAAAATTGGGCGGCTCTACGTTATTTGATTAGCGTTCATTAGTGCCCATTAGTGGTTACGACTCCGTTACTCGTCGTCGAAACGCATACCGGGAAGCTGACGCATCCCGCTCGCCAGGGCGGCAGGTCAGGTCGATTTCTTCTTTCGCACCTTCTTCACAACGGACTTCGCAGCCCCTTTCGTATCGGCTGATCGAGCGGCCTTGCGGGCGGTTTTGCGAGCTGTTCCTTTGGAGGCTTTTGCTTCAAGCCATTGAATGGCCTGTTCGAGTGTGATGCTGCCGATGTCGGTGTCTTTGGGCACCGTGGCATTCACTGCGCCATGCTTCACGTACGGGCCGTACTTGCCTTCGAAGATCTGCACCGGGGCCTTGTCTTCCGGATGGCTGCCGAGCTCACGCAGCGCCGTTGGTGCGGCCTTCTTCTTGGTGTTGCGAAGCATCTCGACAGCGGCGTCCATCGGAATGGTCAGTACGTTGTAGGTATCGCCTTCGTGCTCATACGTGTGAGTCTTTCGGTCGAAGCTTGCGAACACTTTGTCATGCGTTACATACGGACCAAATTTGCCGATACCTGCATTCACGACCTTGTCGGTCAGCGGATGTTTGCCAATACGACGAGGCAGTGCCATGAGTTCCACAGCGGTAG
>JAEUII010000274.1 GCA_016795145.1 Planctomycetaceae bacterium | reverse complement strand
GCGATGATGGTCAGCGTTTCCATCATCGGTGCCGACAGTTTCATCTCGGCCTGACGATTGTGAAGGCGGTCAAGCCACGGAGCCAGAGCGGCTCGCGTCATCAGCACGTAGCCCATGGCGGTCTGTTCAATTCGAAATGCCGACCGCGTTCGATCGTAGCTCTCGTTCAGAATCGAAACGAGCTGCTGAACCTCGCGCACGTCAATCAGTCTCGCCAGCTGAACCAGCTTCTTCGGAGCCACCGCGCCTTCGGAAATCAACAGGGCCGCTTCCAGTCGAGCAAGACGAGTCGAACGAACGAGTCCTCCGTCCGGAAGAATCTGCAGAGCCAGTCCGCCCGTGAGTCCTCGACCCGCGACCTTCAACAACGCAACACGTTCACGCTGAGTCCGTCCGTCAGACGATTGCCGGGCTGAATCAAGAGGGCGATGGAATCCGAATGAACACGGCCACCGGTTCATAGAGGACTCCGTTCTCATTCTGCCTCAAGCCGCGCCTTTTGCCAGGCCAGGACCTGATCCAGCACGTTCTTTGCACATTCATCGCGGCTGGAACCGACAGCTTCGAAGCGATAGCGCATCAGCTCCGTGTCCCCGCGGAAGAACACCGCCAGGCCAACAGGAGTTGCCTCGCCGGCATGAAACCACAGCGTTCGAACAGCCCCCATGGCGTTCAGTTGCTTGATGATCTGCTGAGACTTTGGAGTTGCCGAGGGCTCAGGTGCCTCGAGAGTCTCTTTGTCAGCGTCCGCAGATCCACGTTCGTCCGACGGTGTGACTTCCTTGAACCCGGCGTCATCAGAATCACTCGCAGGAGCCTTCCGCTTCTCCATCGACCCTTTGCGCGTCGATCCTTTGCTGTCGTTCCTGAAAGGCTTCAGCTCTTTTCGAGGCTCATCGAACAGAGGAGCATCACTTGGGTCATCGGAGCCGGTTTTCTCTTCTTCGTCTGTTGATTCCGCAGTTTTGTCTGCGTCTTCGTCAGGGAAGATCTCGGAGAAATCATCGGTCTCTTCTTTGGCTCGCTTCGATTTTCTGGGAGTGGCGCGCGAATCGGAACCTGTGATTTCGTCAAACCCCGGCATGCCGAAGTTTTCGTCTTCTTCGGAAGCGTCTGCGGGCGTTCCGGACACACCGCCAATCGGGCCGGGTGGACGCAGGAGTGCGATGGCCGGTACCACGATCAGTGGTAACGTCATCAGCAGTGTTGATAGCAGTCCGCTGCGAGAGGAATCCATTCCCGCGTTCCCGGTGGAAAAGTTCCTTTGCCACTCCTTTGGGCAAATTCTGCCGGAGTCTAAGCCTGATCGGCAATTTCAGGCAACGCCAGTTTCACCGTGGCGAGCAGAACCAGTTCAGGCAAGATAGGGAAATCAGAAAATACAACACGAGAGAGATTGGGAGGTCTCGGAGGTCTGCTGGAATTGCCTCGAGCGTTTTCGTTGTAGGTCCTTTCTGCCGGAAAGGACTTTCGCCGGCAGGCGAACCCCTATGTGCACGTCCGCGGGGATTGCAGGCGGCATCGAATGATCACGTGCACCGAAGTCGCGGCAAGCCGCGAAGTCCTGCCCGGCAGGCAGGACCTACCTGCAAAACGCAGTTTCTGCCGGAGTACACATTCGGATAAACTACGATTCGCATTGTAGTGCCTTCGACTTGAGAACTGTCCTGCGTATCATGAACGAGAGCAGTTTCATTGATCCATCCGGAGGCGAAACTGCGATGGAACACAAGGGTGCTCTGCGAAGCACGAAGTGCCTTGTGAAGTTCCCGGAAGAATCCGGGAGGAGGAATGGATGTCTTTGAACCAACCAATATCAGGTTCCCAGATCAGTCGTCGTCAGTTTGCGGCCATGCTGGCTGCAGCGGGAACTCTGTCAGTACGAAGTGCAGTCGCTGACGAGGCGAAGGAACATCCTCTGGTCCCGGCGATTCGCCATGCGAAAGTCTGCCTCGACAAAGCAAAAGCGATGAAGGGCTACGAGTGTACCTTTGCCAAGAAGGAAGTCGTCGCCGATGAGATGATCGCGCAGACGATGAAGATGAAGATTCGTCATCAGCCTTTCAGCGTCTACATGTACTTCCAGGAACCCAGCGAAGGCCGGGAAGTGATTTATGTGGAAGGTCAGAATGAAGGGAAGCTGCTGGTTCACGAAACCGGCCTGGCATCTCTGATCGGAACTCTGTCTCTAGCACCAGACGATTCCAAAGTGATGGCCGAAAACCGTTACCCCATCACGAAGGCCGGTCTGGCCAACATGGTTTCCACGATTATTGCTCAGTGGGAAAACGAATCGAAGTACGGTGAGTTCGATGTGAAGTACTTCGAAGACGCCAAGGTCGGTGAATACCAGTGCCGCGTCATCGAAAGCACTCACCCGCAGCCTCGCCGCCAGTTCCCCTTCCACATGACTCGTCTGTGGATCGACGAAAAAACAGGCCTGGCGGTACGAGTCCAGCAGTTCGGTTTCCCAAAGAAGAAGGACGCGAAAGCTCCTTTGATGGAAGACTACACGTTCACCGGAATTAAGCCGGATGTGCGTCTGACAGACCGCGACTTTGACAAAGAAAACCCGAGCTACAATTACTAGTTGACGCAAAGCGTAAAGCGGTTCAAGTGACAAGTAGCGGAAGGGCGCGAGCCCTCCGGTTTTGCAGCAACGAACCATTTGCGTCGCTAAACAGACACATTTCACCAATCCCAAAGGCCCGGCGGCGTCGCCGGGCCTTTTTGTTTTGAAAGTGATGACTTCGATCAGGCACCCGAGGTGAGCAGGCCGATTTCTTCCAGCAGCGATGATCGCAGCTTCTCCAGCTTCTCGGCGTCTTCAACTTTTCGGCCGTTCTCATCCAGCACGTAAAAGACGTCAACGACCTGATCGATGTTGGTCGCGATGCGAGCGAGGTGAACGGTGAGCCCATTGTTGAACAGGGTATGAGCCAGTGTGTACAAAAGCCCCTGAGTGTCCGTTGCGAACACGTCGACGACCGTAAACCGCTCCGAACAGTCGTTGTCGATCCCGACTTTCGGATCCTGCTTGATGATGACAGGATTGCGGCGATTGAAGCGATACAGGCTGCTGCGGCGGAACACACTTTCAACCGATTTCTTGCCGGTCAGGACGTCGCCAATGGCAACCGCCACATCTTCTATTCGCGAATGAGGAACTGGCCCGGTGAAGTCATTGTCGCTGACTCGAAACGCCGCAATCACGACACCATTTGATGTCGTGCACACCTGGGCGGCGAGAATGTTCATTCGCAACCCGGACAGAATCCCTGCGATGCAGTGGAAACTGCCACGGCCAAACCGGCCAGGCGCGAAGACTCGATAGCTCACGGTCTCTGTTTCTGCGTCGTATTCGCCTTCGATCTTCACATCAGCGTCACTGAGCTGCTGAATCATATCCAGGTCGCGAGCAATGCGAGCTGGCTGCTCCGTCATTAGATAGAACGGCGGCAGAGCATCCAGCTGTGAATCCGCCCAGCGACTCCATTCGTCGAGATCGTTCTCGCTTCCGGTTCCGATCGGCACAATCGACTTTCGAACAGCCAGTCGAATCTTCTGCAGTCGTTCCCGTTCAAGATGGTTATAGGGTCGTCCGCTCAGGATCTGGATCGCCCGGTTGTACAGGTCCGCCAGAAGCTCGCCCTTCCAGTCGGACCAAACGTCCGGTCCGACCGCGCGAATATCAGCCACGGTCAGACAGTACAGCATTCGCAAAAGTTCCGGGGCACCGATCAGTCGTGCAAAGTCAACGAGCATCGCGGCATCGGTAATGTCACGGCGGAATGCAATGTCGGGCATGATTAAATGGTGCCGCACAAGAAACATCAGCATCGATTTCTTGTTTGCCGCCATCTGTAGTCGCGTCGCAACTTGTTCCGCCAGTTGCTCACCGACAATGCTGTGGTCGCCACCTCGGCCTTTGCCCACATCGTGCATCAAAAGAGCAAGATGCAAAGTCCCCCGATGCCGGATTCCCTGATAGGCGGAACCGACGGGCGATTCATCATTCGCGAACGCCGCCATTTCATCGATGGCCTTCAGAGTATGCTCATCGACTGTGAAACTGTGATACTGGTTGAACTGCATCAGATTCCGGATCTCACCAAACGGCGGGACCAGCCACTGCAGCACACCGGTCTCGTACATGGCTCGCAGAGTTTCCGGAAGGCCTTCGACATGTCTCAACACATCGCGGAATCGCTCGGCCATTTCATACGTTGGTTCGTCCGGCAGAGTCGCCGCCTTCTGACCGATGTAACGACGCAACTCCGGAGCCAGGCGAATGCGATGCTCGGCCGCCGTGACAAACACATCCAGAATGCGAATCGGATCCTGCAACAAAGGCAACTGCGATTCCGGAACCTGCAGCACTCCGTCAACGATTAGAAATCCCTGAGGCGATTTTTGCGGAAGGAAGGCGTTGCGAAGCCGAGTCAGGAAGGGCAACTTTCGCGGCACATCGGCGACTCGGCGAGCAACCGCTGCGACTCGCGAGGTATGACCAAAGTACGTCTGCATGAAGACTTCAACGGGCCGTGATCGGTCGGTCCCGGAGATCCCGCGAGCTGACGAAATCTGCAGCTGAAGTTCTCGCGTCAGAACATCCTGCTTCAGGTTTGTCAGGTTGTGAAGATCCAGACGAATCGCCGTCAGATACTCATCCGCCTCCAGAAGTTCTCGCAGTTCATCGCGACTAATGTCGCCGGCATTGCAGAGTGCTTCCGGTGAAGGATCGCCGTGACGAATGAAGGAGATCCAGCGAAGCATGTGAAGATCACGCAGGCCGCCCGGAGAACGCTTCACGTCCGGTTCCAGCTGATTCACAGAGTTCCCGCGCGACAGCCACTCTTCACGTCGCGACACCAGCAGCTGCAGAATCAGATTCTGGCGATTGCGGCTCAGGACCTTCGAGACAACCTGCTGAATTGTCGCTTCCGCCAACAGCGTGTTTCCAAAGATCGGGCGAGTTTCAATCACCGATGTGGCGAACTGAATATCTTCACCGGCGAATCGAACAACATCTGCGGCGGTCCGAACGCTGGCACCAAGCTGAACTCCTGTGTCCCAGCAGTCTCGCACGGCGGCAGAAAGGACAGGTTCCACGGCGGCCTGCTGTCGAGCATCCATGAGCAGAAGCAGGTCCACGTCTGAATACGGGGCAGGGCGGCGGCGACCATTTCCGCCAACTGCGATGACGGCAATCGAATCCGAAATCGGCCGGCCGCTCGCTTCCACCTGCTGAGCCATGATGGTTCGAATGAACTCATCGATTTGATCAGACAGCCAGTGTGAACACGAGATTCCGGATTCCCCGGAGGCTCTTCGTTCCTTGACCTTCGCTCGCATTTCTGCCAGCGCGGATCGACGCTGTTGAATTCGCTGGTTGATGGTCTGAAGAGAAGGCGTCGTTGAAGTCACGGGCTCAGGCTCGCAGATGTCCTGACCCACCTGGCTGTCGCGTCACACCGAAGACAAAGCTGCCTTCCGTTCCATCGCCGCGATCCCATCGTCGGTCAGTCGGTTCCGCCGAATTGTAGGCGTCCTCTGCATCGCGCCAATTGGAACCGGATTGCACGCCCGAATTCCTGAGTTCTCAGTCGTTTTTGAGAGCCTGCAGGCGCATCAATGTTCGGAAAACGCGAGCCACATCAAACAGAGACACAAGCCCCATGAGCGTCTGATTTTCCTGAACGACGACGGCGTCTCTTCCTGTTTCCATCAGTCGCATCAGCGTTTCGGTCAGGCGAGTCGTCGGGCTGACAGAAATCAGTCGACCGCGTGCCACGTTCGAAATCGGTTCTGACAGCGACGGATCATGACTGTCGGCCAGAAGATCAACGAGCGGCGGAAGCGGGTGAGTATGGTCCATGGTCTGTGGACGCGACGGTGGCTGCAGTGCCATCAGGATGTCGGAGATGCTGACAACACCAGTCGGCTGGTTCTGATCATCCAGCATGGCCAGATGCCACACGTCATTATCCTGCATCAACCGAATCGCACTGGCGACAGGATCCGCGGCCGACACAGCAATGGGGCTCGACATGACATCGCGTGCTGTTTGAGCACCGCGGCAGAAGATTTCATCCAGCGACAACTTGCTGTCCAGATCGATCAGTCGCAGTCGCTGCAACTGAGTCGGCTGCTGGTAGACCTGATAATACAGCAGCATGGCTCGCGCGAATTCCATCGGCCCGATCACACCCTGTAGCTGGTGCGGGTCATCATAGACCAGCAGACAGTCTGTATGATGGCGAACCATCATCTCCAGAGCTTCCAGCGGCGGAGCCGACGGGGAGATGCTGATTCCTTTGCGACACACAAGATCGCACACGTTGGTTTGCAGAATGCTGAGGTCGCGATCTTTCTCCTTCAGCGTATTCAAATAGCGAGGCAGGCATCGCAGGATGGTCGAGTGCTTCAGGACTCCAATGACGTCGCCCTTCATCGAATCGACAACGGCAAGCGAGCCAATGGCCATGGGTTCCCGCCGACCAATGGCTTCGCCCAGAGTCTTCTCGCTGTCAACACGATTCACAGCGGGGTTCATCAGTTCTGCGACGGTCTTCAGTCGCGCAAAGAACCCAAACTCGTTTCGAGCTAGCTGCTGAAAAAGCTGAACAACACTCAGAGACATGGCAAACCTCGACGCACGGGATGGAAACTCTCGTGCATCGATCGAACCTCATGCTGCAAACTTGCCTAAAAACCCGCAAGCGCCCCGGCAAGCTGCGGAAGTCGCTAAGAGCTTGCGGATTCTTCGGATCGTAGTGAATTTGCAGAACTTGCAGTGAATGCACCGGCGGGTTGACACCACGCCGCTCGCCAGTGGTTTGCGTTTCGGAGAGCGGGGCGTGTCAACGCTCCGGTATGCGATTCCATGTTTGCATCACCGCAGTGCACGATTGCTTCCTGTCAGCGCGCCGTCCAGCGGATACAACCGGGTTGGTGAATCTACCGGCGGGTTAACACCGCGCCGCTCGCCTTGTGTTTTTGGAGAGCGGAGCGTGTCAACGCTCCGGTATGCGATTCCGTGTATGGCGTCCCTACGGAACAATCATGCCATCTTCATAGGTCCACACGATCCACGGGGATCGTTGATTGATCGTGTAGCGGATGGCCCTCAGTACTGAGGCATCGGAGTCGAGTTTGCGTTTTGAGCCTGACTGTGTCCACCAAGTGTCCGATTCCGGCTTGTCCCATTGGAGATTCAGCGAGCGTGTACCGTAACTCTTAAAACTATGGAGAATCGTCTCTGGCTCCGGATCACTGTGAACATTCACTCCAAGGTGGATGTGATTATCCATGATAGCCACAGCCAGGAGTCTCCATCGTCGAAACGAGGCCGTACAGTGGAATTGATTCAGCAGGACTCGGGCCTGTTGCCGATTGAGCCGAATCGCATCCCCACGCATTTGAAGTTTCGACCACTGAGCGAGGGAATGGGATTCCGGAATGTGCTCTTGCCCCGGTTGGTTGTGTTCGATGATTGTTCCAGAGGGATCGTGCAGGATTCCCGTTGCACCACGCTTGTCGCCCGGCAGAAATGTACCGTATGTCGTCCAGGTCAGGAACCAGAACCAGTCATAGTTCAGATCGATCGCCGAAGAAGTCATGTCGTAGCTCCTTGATGTGTATCGTGTTGATGGGCTCAGATTCATGGGAGATTGTACCGGCGGGTTAACACCGCGCCGCTCGCTGTGGGTTTATTTTTGGAGAGCGGGGCGTGTCAATGCTCCCGTATGCGATTCCGTGTTTGCGTCGCCGCGATGGAACACGGTCTCATCTCAGCACGCCATTTGGGAATTCGTTGCGAATTGCGAAGTAATTGTACCGGCGGGTTAACACCGCGCCGCTCGCCTTAAGTTTGTTTTTTGGAGAGCGGGGCGTGTCAACGCTCCGGTACGATTCCGTGTTTGCGTCGCCGCGATGGAACACGGTCTCATCTCGGCACGCCATTTGGGAATTCGTTGCGAGTTGCGAAGTAATTGTACCGGCGGGTTAACACCGCGCCGCTCGCCTTAAGTTTGTTTTTTGGAGAGCGGGGCGTGTCAACGCTCCGGTACGATTCCGTGTTTGCGTCGCCGCGATGGAACACGGTCTCATCTCAGCACGCCATTTGGGAATTCGTTGCGAATTGCGAAGTAATTGTACCGGCGGGTTAACACCGCGCCGCTCGCCTTGGGTTTGTTTTTGGAGAGCGGGTCGTGTCAACGCTCCGGTACGCGATTCCCTGTTTGTGTCGCTGAAATGTTCGCTACCACGTGAGCCGTACGACCGTCGATCGGATGTGCGGGATGTCGCCTTTGACGACCTTCATTGGCCACGTCCCGGCAAAGCTGCTCAGGATCTCTGCGGCTCTTGAGGCCTCGACCGCTCCTCGATGAACGTGCAGCAGATATCGAAGCGTCAACGGTGCTTCTTTGGTGAGCGTGATCGGTGCGTTCATGCAGGGCGACGCACACATCCAGCCGTCATCGCGCACGTGCCAGCCGGTGGGCTGACCCGGATTCTTTGGATGGTCGAAATAGGTGATGCCTTCAATTCGTTCGTCTCCCCAGCGAGTCGGTCCGGAGTAGTCCATCCAGGTATTCGGCTTCCCGAACAGATTCGGTTCCTTCTGCTGGCCATCACTGCCCGTCAACACACCTGCACCGAAGACGGCGGACACAGACTTGGCAACTCGAATCGCCAAAAACCCAAAGTTCGTTTTGCCAAGTTCCAGCGATGCCGCAACTGGCACAAAGGTACTCTGAAGCTCCAGCGTGTATTCACCATGGTCGCCGTACGGGCGCAGCTCGCAGCATAGCTCCTGCCGAATCAACGGTTCCGGATTGTGCCCGTCAAACCAGCCAAGCTCGACCGCCATGCGACAGGAGTCTTCTGCATCGTCATAGGCGAACCACTGCAGTTGTCGAATTGTCGCCCCGGATGCATTGCCCCAAAAATCGATTCCCAGCACCTTGTTGTGAGCAAACCAGACCGACTGATGATGGTCATGATCCGGCGCGCCGGGGTGTCCCATGCGAGTCAGCATGGCCCCGGATGGACTGAGCAACGGGAAGAAATAGGGGCGAGGATAATCCGTGCCGGCGTGCCATCGCAGAACTTCACGCTCACCGATCATGAACGCAACCTGATGTCCGGCCATCGGGACAATGTGACAGCGAGGCAAGGATGGCATACGATCTTCTCCCGGGAATCGTTTCTGCAAACAGTCAGCAATGACCGGAATGTAACTGCGTGGTTCATAGGAACCAAACATTCCGTTCAATCCGCGGCTGTGCTTTCCGGGAGTCGTCCATGTCCAGTCGAAGAACCTTTCTTGGACAATCATTCGGAGTCCTCTGCGGGCTTGGAACCTTCGCCGCATACTCACCATCGACGCCTGCAAACTCAGCCATTGCGAATAGCCAGGCTGGGTGGAAAGCCGGTGTCGCAAGAGCTGTCATCACTCCGGAAACCAAGGTGTGGCTCGCGGGATACGGAAGCAAGCGAGTGCCCGATGGCAAGCTGCATGACCTTTGGATGAAGGCATTGGCTCTGGAAGATTCCGCCGGTCATCGTGCGGTGCTGATCACGAGTGACTTCCAGGGCGTGCCGCGATCCATGAGCGATCGAGTCTTTCAGCGAGTGAAGGACGAGCTGAAGCTGGAACGTTCACAGATCATGCTGACGTTCTCACACAATCACTGTGGTCCGCGACTGGGCGACGACCTGATCGACTACTATCCCGTGGAAGAGGAACAGGAAAAGCTCGTGGCCGAGTATACGGATCTGATGGTTGATCGAACCGTGCAGCTGGTTCGCGATGCCATCAGCCGACTGGCTCCCGCGACACTCGAACACGGTGAAGGCCTTGCAACGTTCGCCGTGAATCGACGCAACAACCGTGAAGCGGATGTCCCGGACATGATGGCGAAAGGAATTCCTCTTGTTGGCCCCGTGGATCATTCTGTTCCGGTTTTGAAAGTGACTCAAACAGAACCGCAGCCAGGCGGCAACAAGACGGCGAACGACAATAGCGGTCAGGGGAAAGTCATCGCCATTCTCTTCGGTTACGCGTGTCATCCCACAACAATGAGTTTCACGACCTGGTGCGGTGATTATCCTGGGTTTGCTCAGATTGAAATTGAAAAGACATTTCCCGACGCGGCTGCGATGTTCGTCAACACGTGCGGAGGTGATCAGAATCCTCTGCCGCGGCGACGCATTGAACTTTGCGAGGAGTACGGACATCGACTCGCCGTCGGAGTACTTGATGCTCTCAAGCAGCCATTGAAACCGGTATCAGACGGCCTGCGAACCACGTTCCGAATGATTGAACTCCCGTACCTTCAGGTGATGTCACGCGAAGAGCTGCAGACGATGACTCAGGATGGAAATGCGATCAAGGCACGGTGGGCTGCGAGGCTGTTGAAGAAGCTGGACGCGGGGGAGACGTTTGAGGCCGCGGCTCCGTATCCTCTTCATGCGTGGGCTCTGGGAAAAGAGATTCGCGTCATCGGGATGGGAGCAGAAACCGTCGTCGACTATGCCCTCAAGTTCAAATCCGAGTTTGGGCCGGGAACATGGGTGCTGGGGTATTCCGACGACATGCTATCGTACATTCCCAGCCGGCGAGTCTGGGAAGAAGGTGGCTACGAAGGCGGCTCTAACCTGTACGAATACGGCCGGCCAGCTCTTCGCTGGTCCGGCGATGTGGAGGACCGGATTACTCAGAACGTTCGGGAACTGGTTCAGCAAACTCAGTGATTTTCCTCGCCGGAAACGACAAAAGTGCCCGAAAGGACGAAAAGGTTGGGTTCGACCTGTACAGCTGGAATTCACTGCGCGGGATGTCTCCCGAAATTGACGTAACGGTCCGGTTCAGACTCACGCCAACGCGGTCTGTAACGTAGAATCTTCGGCCCGACTCTGCCCCTGTGAGAGTCCTGAAAAACAAGCCTGACATTGACCGCTGTGACCGGATCAAACGAACAATGATTTGTGTGAGTCTCGGACGAACTCGTCATTCGTCCATCATGGAAGAACATAATAACCTCGCTGAAAAAGGCGCGGAACTGGTAGAACTTCGAGTCGACTACATGCGCAAGCGGCCGGACATGGGCCGGTTGCTAAAAGACCGTCCGACACCAGTCGTCGTCACTTGCCGCCGACGGTCCGATCGGGGTCGATGGTTTGGCACCGAAGAACAGCGTCTGGCGGTCCTGCGAGAGGCCATTATTGGCGGCGCCGAATACGTTGACCTCGAGGATGATATTGCGAAGTCGATTCGGCGTTATGGCAAGACGAAGCGAATCATCAGCTACCATAACTTCGAAGAGACGCCGGTCGAACTTTATGACATTCATCGTCGACTTTCGCAGTGCGACCCGGATGTCATCAAGATCGTGACGATGGCGAATTCTCCGGCCGACAATGTTCGCATGCTGGAAATGGTCGGTGCGTCACAGATCCCGACGGTGGGTTTCTGCATGGGCGAGCTGGGAACGATCAGCCGAATTCTATGCGGCCGCGCGGGGTCACCATTCACGTATGCTAGTTTCAGTCGCGAACGTGAAATGGCGCCGGGCCAGCTTTCGTATGCGGAAGTTCGGCATCTGTATCGGTTCAATCGGATCGACAAAGACACGCAGGTCTATGGCGTCATCGGTGACCCGATTGCTCAAAGCAAGAGTCCTCTGATTCATAACGCCGCGTTCCGCAAGCTTGGACTGAATTCCGTCTATCTGCCTCTTCGAATTCCCGCGGACCTGCTGCAGGAATCTCTGAAGGAGTATGACCGGCTCGGTTTGGCCGGTTACAGCGTCACGATCCCTCACAAAGAAGGTGCCATTCAGTTTGCGGCGAACATGGATGAAGACACCGATTTGATGGGAGCCGCGAATACGCTGTTCAAGCGCGAAGGCGTCTGGTGCGCGACGAACACCGATGCACCGGCCGCTTTGGAAGCCATTCAGCTGGGACTGAAGAACGCTGGCGCAATTCCCGACCTGGTTGGTCGTAAAGTCCTGATCCTCGGTTCCGGCGGCGCCGCTCGAGCGGTCGGACATGCATTGATTCGACAGGGCGCTGCGGTGACTCTGACCAATCGCAACCGCGAACGCGGACGTTCTCTGGCCGCTGAACTTGGCTGTGCCTTCACGTCATGGGAAAACCGCGGCGCGGAATCGTGCGAGATTTTGGTGAACTGTACTCCCGTCGGCATGCATCCAAATCTGGATGAATCTCCGTTTGAACAGCACTGGCTAAGCGACAGCACGCTGGTGTTCGACACTGTCTACAATCCTGAACAGACTCTGCTGTTGAAGCAGGCAAAAGAACGAGGATGTGCGACGGTGAGCGGCATTGAGATGTTCATTCGGCAGGCAGCCCTGCAGTTTGAACTGTTCACAGGCTTCGAAGCACCTCGCGACTATATGACGGAAACGCTTCGCAAGGCCATGTCTGCGGCACGCACGGTCGTGAATACTGCTCCACCGGAACCAGGCACATCTGCCACCGGTGGAACCTGAAGGATTCACACTCATGGTCATCACGCTGATCGGATATCGAGGATGCGGGAAGTCCAGCGTGGCTCCGCGCCTCGCAAAGCGACTCGGCTGGACTCATGTAGACAGTGATCGCATCATCGAAGAACGCGCGGGCTGCACGATCCGACAGATCTTCGAATCTGAAGGAGAGGCTGGCTTTCGGAAACGTGAATCGGATGTGCTGCAGGAATTGCTGCTGCAAAAGAATCAGGTCATCGCGAGCGGTGGAGGAGCGATCCTTTCCGAAGCAAATCGAGCAGCAATGAGGGCTGCTGGTCCGGTAGTGTGGCTTTCCGCTTCTGTGGCCACCCTGGCGAAACGACTCGGACATGACCGAAGTTCCGGACAGAATCGGCCAAGTCTGACGGGACGCCCGATTGATCAGGAAGTTGCTGAAGTTTTGGCCTTTCGTGAACCGTTGTATCGAGCAGCCGCGACGCTCACGGTGAACTCCGATGGTGAAAGCCCGGAGCAGGTCGCGCGACGCATTGCGAGACACCTCGAAGGAACGATTCGGCAGGAGGCTTCAGCGTGATTCACGATCTGCCGCGGTTCTTTGTTCTGCCGTGCCTGTTCGTCCTTGGTTGCTGTATCGGCAGCTTTCTGAATGTTTGCATCCATCGCTTCCCCAGCAAGTATCGACTGTGGGATCAGCTGAAATCTCTGGCCAGCCACGGATCCGGCTGTCCTCGATGCGCCGCATCCATTCTGTGGCGCGACAACATTCCACTGCTGGGCTGGCTGCTTCTTCGCGGACGATGCCGAAATTGCCAGAAGCCTATCTCGTGGCGTTATCCACTGATTGAGCTTCTGACTGGAGTCCTGTTTGTCGTCATTTATCAACTGGAGATGCCTCCCAATTTCTGGGGAGGAATTACGCAGCCGGGACTGTTCAGTTCCGACGGTCCTCAGGCGATTACTCAATATCACAACGCCGCCACGTGGATGCACGTCCGATGTTTCCTTCACATCGCGATGGTGTGCTGCCTGATCGTGGCCACCTTCATTGACCTGGAACTGCGTATCATTCCGGATGGTTGCACCGTCCCGATGATGCTTCTGGCTTGGGTTGTGTCATTTGCCTTCAGTCCTGTCTGGATCGTTCCAGTTTGGTTTCAGGACATGAGCATCGTCACAACCTTGCGGAACATTTCACCCGACTGGATGAAGGGAATGTTGTTCCTCTGGGACAGCACTCACTTCGCTGCCGCTCATCCGCACTGGCATGGGCTCGCCTGTTCTGTCGCGGGATTCATCGTTGGTGGCGGGGCTGTCTGGCTTGTGCGACTTGCAGGCTTCTGGGGTCTGAAACAGGAAGCGATGGGCTTCGGCGACGTTGTTTTGATGGCGATGGTCGGAAGCGTGATTGGCTGGCAGCCGGTGCTTGTTGTGTTCTTCATCGCTCCAGTCCTTGCCATCTTCGCCGCGCTGGGATCGTGGATATTTCGACGCGAGCGAGAGATTCCGTATGGCCCGTGGCTCAGCCTTGCCACAGTAATTCTTCTGCTGGGTTGGAATCAGATTTGGCCGTATGCCGAACGCATTTTCGACATGGGCCCATTCCTGATCGTCATGGGCGTGTTCATGTTTGCGGCTCTGATGGCGTCGCTGCAACTGATTCAGATCGTCAAGCGAATTCTGGGCTTCGCTGGACCCGCAAGTGACCAGGTGGAAAGCGAATGGACATCTGCCGATCACCTGATGTACTACAACGGCGAACGTCCCGATGTTCAGACTGGCCAGTGGAGCCGCAGTGAATGGCCCGGTCAGCGAGCAGGGCAGGGGACTTCTCGCTATCATCAGTGGCGCTACGGAAACCGGTAGCGTTCTCTTAGCGGAACGGCGCGAGCCGTCCGGTGGCGCAAACCGGGTACCAGCGTCCTTCGAGGGCATGTCCATGGATCCGTTTCGTGCGTGAGATGTATTGTTGAGGATGAGTCATGATCCGTCGATATTCTCTGCTGCTCATCACGGTTTCATGGCTGTCGAGCATCTCTCCAGCCTTGCCCGATGACGCCCAGGACACTTTGCGTCTTGAACAGGAGTTTCGCACGACCGTTCTGCCAATCGTCAATCGTTTCTGCAGTGACTGTCATGGCAAGGATCACGCGGATGCTCAACTGAATCTCAGTCAGGACACATCACCGGAGGATGTCATTCGTCGCCATGAAACGTGGATGTTGATTCGACAGCGAATCATGAACCATGAGATGCCTCCGAAAGATGCGTCACCTCAGCCATCGCAGCAGGAACGCGATCAGGTGTCGAAGTGGATTCAGGAATTGACGTCGCTGGAAGCACGCCGTCGCGATGGCGACCCGGGTTATGTGCCCGCGCGACGTTTGAGTAACGCGGAATTCAACAACAGCATTCGAGATCTCACGGGGCAGGACCTTCAGCCAGCGTCACAATTCCCAGTTGATCCGGCTAACGCCGCAGGCTTTGACAACAGTGGCGAATCACTCTCGATGTCTCCCGCGCTGCTGCAGAAGTATCTGGAAGCCGCAAGGTTCGCCGCGGACCATGTTCTGCTGACGCCCGATCGCTTGCTCTTCGCTCCTCACCCGGTTGTTACCGAAACGGACCGTGACAAATTCTGCGTTCAACGGATAGTGGATTTTTATCGCCGGCATGAAGTCGACTACTCAAAGTACATCAGGGCTCTCTGGCAGTATTCAAATCGTGAGGCCCTTGGTCATGCGGACTGGACGCTTGAGTCTCTGGCGGAATCCAGTCTTCTGAGCAGTCGATATCTGTCGACACTGCAATCCGCCTTTCATCGGAATGATGCGCGAGGCCCCTTTCACGAACTCACGGAGGCCTGGAAAAAACTGCCTTCCCCACAGGCCAGTGAATCGGATCTGGTGGCTGCATTTGACGGACTGGCTCGGTTAATTCGTGAGATCCGTGCGGACCTGGAGGATCCTATTCCGCGACTGCAGGTCGAAGGAATGTCTCGCGGAAGTCAGCCGCTCATTCTGTGGTGGAATCGGCAGGTGGCACAGAATCGCATGTCGTTTGCCGGCGACGGAGATGATGCGGAACTGGATGCTCTCAGGCGGGAATTCTGCCAGGTCTTTCCGAGCGCATTTTCTGTTTCAAGTCGAGGACATTACTCGGACGCGAACCTTGGCAAGGATGTTCGTTTGCTGTCCGCCGGCTTCCATCTGATGCAGGGATATTTCCGCGATGACCTGCCCATGCAGAAGCTGCTACTCACCGAATCTGAACAGAGGGAACTCGATGATCTTTGGCGAGACCTGAACTTTTCCACTCATGCACCTTATCGCCAGTATCGCGACTTCCTTTTCTTCGAACGTGCGGAACCTCCGCAGTTTGCGGGTGGTCCGGAATTTGATTTTGCGCTGCCGGAGAATCGCAATGTGACAGAGCCGGCGGTGCTCGAAAAAATGCACGCACTGTTCGCCAGCCGAGCGAAGGACAAAGGGGCGTCGGAAGATGCGATGACGGCCGTGCATGAATACTTCCAGGAGCTGAACTCGGAATTCCGACGCATCGAAGCGGCCGAATCTTCGTGTCAGCAACTGCATCTTGGCGAGCTTGTTCGGTTCGCAGCACGAGCCTGGCGTCGACCAGTGACCGACGAAGAAGAAAAAGGACTGCGAGACTTCTATGCCCAGTTGCGAACGGACTTGTCTCACGAAGACGCGGTTCGTGACTGTCTCGCCAGCATTCTCGTTTCACCACGATTCTGCTACCGCGCTGACCTCGGGTTGCCGACCGGTAATTCCGGCACGACGACACAGGAGCCTGAAGTAAGACCACTGGATGACTTTGAACTGGCCAGTCGACTCAGCTATTTCCTGTGGGCCAGCATGCCGGATGAGACGTTGATTGCGTTGGCAGAGCAGGGCACTCTTCATCAGCCAGAACAGCTGAATGCTCAGATCGAACGACTGTTGAAGGACGATCGATCGCGAGGACTGGCAACGGAGTTCCTTGGTAACTGGCTCGAGTTTCGCAGGTTCCAGGAACACAACTCCGTGGATCGAACTCGTTTCCCGCAGTTCACCAACGAGCTGCGTGATGCGATGTTTGAAGAGCCGGTTCGCTACTTCCACGACATGCTGCGGCGAGATGCCTCTATCGACGAACTAATCAATGGACGACACACGTTCGTCAATCCGATCCTCGCTAAACACTATGGCCTAATTGCTTCACAGGACACACCGTCGCAGAACGAATGGGTCCGAATTGACGACGCGACCGCTGAAGGCCGAGGAGGTCTGCTTCCCATGGCCGTGTTTATGACTCGCAGTTCGCCGGGACTTCGCACGAGTCCTGTGAAGCGCGGCTACTGGGTTGTTCGAAGACTACTGGGCGAGCACATACCCGCGCCGCCGCCGACGGTTCCGGAGCTCCCGAAAGACGAAACTCAGTTTGGCGACCTGACACTGGCTCAGCTCCTGGCGAAGCATCGGGAGAACGTGGCTTGCGCCGGGTGCCATGATCGGTTTGATGCTGTTGGCCTAGTCTTCGAAGGTTATGGGCCTGTCGGCGAACGGCGATCGAAAGATCTGAATGGGCATGATGTCGTCACGAAGGCTGTATTCCCCGACGGCTCGTCTCGCGATGGGCTCGACGGACTACGCGAGTATCTTTTGCAGGATCGTCGTCCCGAGCTTGAGCGAACATTCCTTCGCCAGCTACTGACATTCGCGCTGGGGCGATCGCTGCTGATCTCGGATGAGCCCCTGCTTGATCGCTGTCAGCAGAAATTCCGAGAAGGAGACTCGACGATTCAAACCGTAGTGACGCAAATTGTGCTAAGCCGACAGTTTCTGAATCGGCGAGTTCGGTGATTGGTATTGTGCCCGCGGCTACTAACACGGCGTTGCTTCGACACCAAATCAATCACGTCGGTCATTCAACAATCGCCTATTCATTCAAAGAACGAATGAGAGCATCCAGTTGCTGAGCGGCGGATGACCAGTCGTTGCGGCTGGTGGCGATAATCTCGTTCAGTTCCTGATGAAGCCCTTTTGGAATCTCGCCCTTTGCATGGAGCTCAGTCAGTCTTTGTTCAGACTTTTGAAGCAGGTCCGTACGCCGCGCGGTAATGGCGGTATAAAGGGAGTCGACTGCGTTTTCCGCGTCTTCTGATGCGAGCTGCTCAGATCGCCCGCAGCCACTCACGAGCAACAAGATGATCATCAACATGGCCGACAGGGAATAACGTGGAAATGGCTTCATCAGAATTCTCCCACAACTTCGCCGCCGTCTCGTGTGCAGACCGCTGACCATACGAATGGATCCATAAACTGGGAGAAAAATCTGACGGAACCATCTCCCAGCAGACAATGGCTGCCGCCCTGATGCTCTGACTCCAGCTGGTCAGCATGCCGAGCCGGATGGTTTGGCTGATGAATGATCACATCAGGACGGTCATGCAGGTCCGGGCCACTGTGAGCCTGCACCAGCGCGCCTCCGCTGTCGCACGAATCCGTAAGGACGCCATTGCGTTTTTCGCAGGTCACCGACCAGGGCAAAACCGCAGCCCAGGTCTTGTCGCTCAGTTTCGAAGTATGCTCCCCGAGAGTCACTGTGTTCGACAGCCCATCAGTCACATCGGAGACTCGGATTCGGCTGTTGCGATAGAACATCCCGTCAATCTTTGCAGAACCTGCACCAGGGATCGGCTCGGGCACCGAGAAGTCCATGGACCATTGAGTCGGTCGTCCCCATGGTCCCTGCGTTCCGGCCATTGTGACATAGTGTGAATGTCCCAATGTCACCGTCGGAGAAAACGGCTGAATATTCTGAGGCTCTTCGTTGGTTCCGGCCGTGTAGCGTCGCAGAGCAAAGCCATCGCTTCCCCCTGTCGCACTCGGACACAGAAATGCAGGCAGTTTGGTCCGAAGTGCTTCAAGATGCTGTGGGGCCCAGGAAGGAACCGAGCAGTCAAAGGACTGATACAACGGAGCCTGCTCAAGATACGGTAGAATCAACATGCCCCATGCGAAGCCCGAGGGGCCGTTGCGATTGTCGTCCGGAAAACTGACGCCAAATGCTGATCCCTGCATGACGGGGCTACCAACGTAGGCCGGCGGGAAAACTCGATGAGCATCATGATAGTTGTGCAGCGCCAGGCCCAGTTGTTTCAGATTGTTGCGACACTGAACTCGACGAGCCGATTCCCGCGCCTGCTGAACCGCTGGCAATGTCAGCGACACCAGGATGGCAATGATGGCAATGACCACCAGCAGTTCAATCAAGGTGAACGCCACTCGCCGCTTTGAGTGCAGTCGAGGATTTCCGTAGGTGCCGCTTGCCGAGCGGCACTTTGCGGCCCCGCCGCAACCAGCGACCGAAAGAGGTGGCTCCAGATGTGCAGGCGAGCGTGGGCCAGGGTCGCAGTTCGGCCTTTCATCGCAAGAAGGCGCGACATGACGGGCGAGCGAGACAGGGGTTCGCCTGGCGGCGAAAGTCCTTTCCGGCAGAAAGGACCTACTTTGACAAGCATCCGCCACTATACCCCGTCCCTGCCTGACACTTCGACGCTGATTCATACCCACTCGCTTCTCCGGATAATCCCGCCATTTGTAGCCAAGGCTACAAAATGTAACAAAGACGAACGGCCCGTCAAGACGAATTGTAGCCAAGGCTACAATCCAGACTAAAAGGTCCGATTCAGATACAGAACTCGGGTAGCACAGGCGATGCCTGTGTCGCGCAGCGGCCGGAAGCCCAAGGGACAGCGCGGTGGTTTCAGTGCACCCTGATTCGGCAATACCGCATTCTGGCATCGGCTTCCGGCGCCTGCGGCACACGCACTTCGTACGTGCTACCCAGTGTAGAACGGCTGTCCTCAGCCGTTTCCGGACAACCAAACGCAAAGCGATTGAGGACAATCGCTCTACAATGGACCCGGGTAGCACAGGCAAAGCCTGTGTCGCGCAGCGGCCGGAAGCCCAAGGGACAGCGCGACGGTTTCAGTGCACCCTGATTCGGCAATATCGCAGCCTGGCATCGGCTTCCGGCGCCTGCGGCACACGCACTTCGTACGTGCTACCCAGTGTAGAACGACTGTCCTCAGTCGTGTGCGATGCCGTCCTCTCACTTGTTCAAAATCAACTTCCCCGCCTGTGTCTTTCGCAGAACATACGTCACATCGCCGAGCAGAATGTGGATCGCGCCGGATTCGCCGGAGAGCTGCTCAAACTTATAGGTGGGCACAGCACAGACGCCTTCCAAACAACCGGCAGCCTTTTTTTCCGCTGGGTCTGAGGATTGTCGTGAAAGCGGATTTGTGGACTGATCCGAGGAGACCATTGCCTGGCAGCCTGTTGAAAAAACACCGCCATTCCCGCTCAGGCGGGAATGACAGAATGGTGAACTCAAAAAGACAGACTAGAAGTCCCCCAACACACGACCGTCACCTCGCTGACACAGGCTCTGCCAGGTTCCCAGATCAATGTTGCTGCTGATCGTTCGACACGATCCATCCATCAGCAATGAGTTGACTCCGCCCGTGTGATAACTTCGTGACGTGATGACTCCGTAGGTGACCAGACTGGCACTCGCTCCTTCACGGCTGCTGCAGACGTCGATGTCGTAATTGATCCCGCCGTTTACATACGGAACCACGGTGTTTGGTCCAAAGACCGACGTGAATCCGGTATGGATCGCTCGACCACAAACCCACTCTGTGTGACCCGTTGTTCCAAAAGCGCCGCCGCTGATCAGCCCGGCTACTGTGCTGGCCGATACTGGCTGAGCAACCGGGAGAGTGGCATCATGAACTCGCGGAGTAAACGCCTTCACCTCAGACATTCCGATGGTATTGCTTGTTCCGTCCGTCAAATCACGATCACTGAAACGGACGTTTGGCCCGAATGCGCTTCCTCCATCCTGACGAGTCTGAGGATTGAAGATCTGATACTGACCGACAGCGAACGCATAACACAGGGGATAATGTTCCGGTAATCCGGTCGATGTGTTCATCCTGACCTTGTCGTTGATGTCGCTGGGGCAAAGCAGCACTGGAATCCTCTGAGTCGCGATGCCGTTCGGAGGAAACGCGGCCTTGTTGATTCCGTCGTGGTAGCCCAGCGAAAAGTTGATCTTCGAATACTCATTGCCACCTTCCACATACGGCAGCAACATTGCCTGACCAGACCATGGCTGTGTAATTCGAGCACCGTCGACAATGGTCGACGGAGGGAAGGCTGAGAACGTGCTCAAGTAGTTATGCAGGGCGAGCCCAAGCTGCTTCAAATTGTTGCGGCACTGAGTCCGCCGTGCGGCTTCACGAGCCGACTGGACAGCCGGAAGGAGCAGGGCGACCAGAATGGCGATGATGGCGATCACAACCAGAAGTTCAATCAGAGTAAACGCGCGCCGACGACGGTCAGATTCCATTTTCATGCCTCTTCACGAAGAGCAACCAAGTGGGTCACTTGAGCTTTGACCAAGTGAACAAACCTGCGCTATGCGTGGCTGGCTACCGGACAAACGTCCCTTGCTGGCTTCGCCGCTACAAGCAAAAACATTGACAATTGCAGACAAACACATCTGCTACTGAGACTCAGTCTCAACATAATAGCGAGTTACGCGTCAGCTTCAATCCTGCTCTCCCAGCTTTCTCAGAATCAACGTGCCACGTCATTCCGCTGCAGCAACAACCAAATCGGACTTCATGAATCCTGTACCGGAGCGTTGACACGCTCCGCTCGCCGATTGGGTGGCGCAGGCCGCGGAGGATCGATGCGGGCGATCTGGTTGTGCCGTACGCGAGATAACGCATGGTTCGGCGGAGCGAACCGCGACTATTGTCTGCGAATCACACCGGGCCGGCCATCTCAGTGCGCACGACTTGATGAATTGACGCGGGGTGGTTTGGCTGTTGGGTAATGGAGATAACGCCTGGTTCGGCGGAGCGAACCGCGACTATTGCACCGTTAAACCAGCAACTCGTTCACGACTCGCGATTCTTCCACGCCAGTGAGTTTGGAATCGAGGCCCTGGAACTTATACGTGAATCGGTTGTGGTCGATTCCCATCTGGTGCAGCAGAGTGGCATGGACATCGTGGACGGACACAATATTTTCCACGGCGCGGTAACCGAGTTCATCCGTGGCTCCGTAGCTGAAGCCTGGCTTAAAGCCGCCGCCGGCAAACCACATCGTGAATCCTGCCAGATGATGGTCGCGTCCGTCGCCCTGTGCCATCGGGGTTCGACCAAACTCCGAACCAAACACAATGATCGTATCCTTCAGCATATCACGCTGCTTCAGGTCAGTAATCAGCGCGGCGACTCCCTGATCGACTTCTTTCGCCGTGCCGGCCGAATGAGTCTTCACGGCACCATGATGGTCCCAGTCTCGATGATACAGCTGAATGAACCGAACGCCACGTTCCGCAAGTCGACGTGCCAACAGACAATTCGAAGCGAATGAACCGTCGCCGCCCTTTGTTCCATACAGATCAAAGATGTGCTCAGGTTCTTTGCTGACATCCATTAGCTCCGGTACGCTCGACTGCATGCGGAATGCGAGCTCGTACTGACTGATGCGAGTCGCAATCTCCGGGTCATCCAGACGCCGATTCGCGATCCCGTTCAACTGCTGGACCGCATCCACAACCTCTCGCTGCTGCTTCAGCGACACACCTTTGGGATTGCTGACATAAAGCACTGGATCGCCCGTGCCGCGGAACTCCACGCCCTGAAACTGTCCAGGCAGAAATCCCGAATGCCACTGCCGCGCGGCGATGGGTTGCTTCTGACCAAATTTCCCAGTGGAGACCATCACA
>JAEUII010000296.1 GCA_016795145.1 Planctomycetaceae bacterium | reverse complement strand
ACGCGGTGACTTCAGATGCTGCGGGTTCGTTGGACATGCTGTCGGATGTTGGGTTGCACATTCCGACCCTTATAGCGCCCCACCGACTGGTCCGCCAGGTCACTTCGCCATAAATTCACAGGCTCTCCGCGAACCAGGCGTTCTTCTGCCGTTCACATCAACCAGCACACGACCTCCAGCCACAAATCGCCCGCCGTTGCGACCGGACCACGCCGGCGTTCTGTTCGGCGGAGCGAACAACGACTCTGCTCCGCAAACCAGGCGTTTTCACACAGGTCCCGTTTGCAGAAATTCGAAATCCGCACCTTGCAACCCAAAAAGCGAGTTGCCGCGACGAACCAGACACTCACAATAGACGATTGTTGGCAGAGGAGCAGACGTTCGCCGGATGGAAACATCTGGAGGAAAGTCCGGGCTCCACAGGGCACGGTGGTGGGTAACGCCCACCGTCCGCGAGGATCGGGAAAGTGCAACAGAAAGCAAACCGCCGAACGGCAGTTTCGACTGCGCGTGGTAAGGGTGAAACGGTGCGGTAAGAGCGCACCAGCAGTCCGGGTGACCGGCTGGCTGGGTAAACCCCATCGGGAGCAAGGCCAAGCAGACGGAACGGTTGCCTCGGTAACCTCGAACCGGTCCGGTTCGCAACACCGTCGGGTAGGCTGCTAGAGACGCAGAGCAATCGGCGTCCCAGAGAAATGAACGTCCTCGACAAAACCCGGCTTATCGTTCCTCTGCCAACAACTTTTCTGACGTGTTCACACTGACGGATTCCTTCTGCCTGACGCAGACGACATCATGACATCAGCTTCCTCTGCAGCATCACGAGCATTCCCGACGAAGGTCGTTCTGCTTCTGATTGTTGCCATCGCTTCAGCCGTCTGGTACTGGCAGCAGACGCAGAAGTCCGCCACAGAATCCAAAGTCGTGACTCCGGTACCTCAGGAACGTACTCAGGTTCATGCACTGGGACGTCTTGAACCTGCGGGCACGATTCTTCAGCTTGCTCCGGAATCCGGCAACGAAGGTGCAATCGTCAAAGAGCTTTTGATCCGTGAAGGAGACGATGTCAAATCCGGAGCGGTCCTCGCAGTCTTCGATAACGTGATTCGTCGCCAGGCGAAAGTCGAAGAAGCCAAAGCTCGAGTCGACGCGGCACAGGCAAAGCTTGATCAGGTCAAAGCGGGTGCTCGCATTGGAGAAATCAAAGCTCAGGAAGCTGTCGTTTCGCTGGCTCTCAAACAGTCTGATGTCGCCGCGAAAGAACTCAAGCGAGCCAAAGAGCTTCATCAGCTGAAAGCACTCAACGACGAACAGCTTGACGACCGTCAGTGGGAATACGATCGGCTGATTCTGGAACATCAGCGGGCCAATGGAACGCTGGACAGCCTGAAGGAAATTCGTGAGACGGATGTGAAAGTTGCTGAGAAGGAAGTCGCCGCCGCTCAGGCCACTTTGGCAATTACTGAACGCGAGCTGCAGTCGTCGTCACTCAAGGCCCCAACGGACGGTCGCATCCTGAGAATTCATACCTATCCCGGGGAGCGTCTAAATGACCGGGGTATGATCGAACTGGGCGACGTGCAGCACATGCAGGCTGTCGCCGAAGTGTTTGAAGGCGACGTGCCGCTGATCGCCGAAGGAATGAAGACCGAAGTGGTGATCGATGGACTGGGAGAACGCTTACAGGGCTCAGTGCTGACTATTGGCCATGTCGTGGCTCGCAAGATTGTGCTGACCAATGATCCCGTCAGTGATACCGATGCACGAGTCGTCGAGGTTCGCATCGCCCTCGATACCGCCTCCATCGAGAAAGTACAGCGCCTCGCAAACACACGAGTTGAAGTGCACATTCAACTGGATCATGCCCCGGTCCAGACGAGCGGCGCCAAATCTGTCTCATCAAACTAACGATCGGCAGGTTCGAGCAGAGGAATTCCGTGGGGATCATTGAACCAGAGGTTGTCCACCGGCAGTACCTCAATTTCGAACTCCCCGCCCAGCGGATTGACCTGTTCAGAGGCCTTCGAGCCCGCCCAGACCGTATCCGGAGGAATTTCAACAGTACTAACCTGAATCGGAGGGGAAAGCGGCTTTAGCGTATTGATTGCAGCAGCAATTGACGCAGTCTGAAACTGTGCTTCGATTGGCAAATCGAACTTCAATTCGTTCGGCGCCATGACTCCTCGAACCTGTTCTTCGCACACCAGTTTTCCGTTGTTGTCCGTACATGTCAGTTTGAGCTGCACACCGATGCTCGGCTGACTTTCAGGCAAGTTCGCCTGTTCCTTTCGCTGCAGTTTCCGTTTGAACGGATCGATGTCACGCCACTGGTCAAGGTTGTGGTCTGAACCGCCTGGAAACTCGGAGTAGTCAATATCAACACGCCATGTGTCTGTCGCCTCTGTCGCCTCAGTGAACTTCAACCGCTGAGGAATCAATGTGCGCAGCATTTCACGAATAAACTCCGAATCAGTCCCGGTCAGATTCAACGTCATTGATTCCGGGCGACCCGTTTCAGTTGCATTCGGCGGGGAGGCAGATTCCAGTATTCGATTCAGCGCATCCATTGAAAACTGTGTGTAGGCACCCTCGCCATCGCGACCATAAATGTCCGCCAGAATCCGTCCAGGGAGTCGAAGTTCTTTCTCTGCCGACTTGTCCGCAAACACAACGTTCCCGTCTTTTACAGAAACGACGACACTTCCAGCCTGCAGGTAATCAGAGCCACCGAGCCAGCGAAATGGGTTGTGATTTCGGGTGATCCGGTCATGAGCAGCTCCAACCAGTTTCCCACTGGCTAAACGGGTGCCATTTTCCATATTGAGCACAAGGATGTGGCCGCCACCATAAACCGCGATCCTGGTTCCGTCATGCGACACAACTGCAAGTTCACCGACTGTTGAGTCATTCAGTTCTGTGGAGACGAGTTCTTTTGCATTAGTCGTATCGTAGATACGAACAACGACGTTTTCGCATTGAAACTGATACGGTTCATCTGGCTTCGCTTCGATCGCTGCGACGGTCTTAATGTCTGGCTGAAATATGAGCAGGTATCGAAATGTAGGAGACAGGGCCCAGTGACCTCCCAACGGGATCGTGATCTCTTCTGACGACTCATCGCTGGTAAGGTCAAGGAAACTGATAGTCTGGGCTGTGCGCCCGTCTTTTCTTGGGACCTTGTTGCCCTGTTGCTTCGAGATCAGCAGTCGTCGATTGGAAACAAACTGGGCGGCTGTTCCGTCCTTAATAACTTTGAGCAGCGTATTGTCGAACTCGTGGACGGTAATGAAACTTTGAGTCTGACTGGAGTCGCTGTTCACCATCTGCCGTGCCACCAGATCACCGTCAGGACTGTAGCTCTTCACAGTGTTGAGAAATGCTGTCTGGTTCCTGTTGGCAATGCTGATGGACCGTGGTCCCGGTGTACCAACGAGCCGCCGTCCTCGTTTTGATTCCAGATTGATCACTACCGACTCCCCGACCGTACCTGGAATCGAAAGGAAGACCAGCTGGTTTGAATCTCTGGCAAATCCGAGACGATATTTCGCTGAAAGTGCTGCGATTTCCGCGAAGGATGCTCCCTTGTCAACTTCCAGTTTCCATGCCGGAGTCTGTTGAACAGCGGCAAGATGCCATTCGCTGTTTGGAATAGTCTTTGAAGCAGACGTGTCCACTGGCGTGATTCGGATGAGTGACGACAGGTTCTTTGCCAGTTCTGCACCGCTCATTGGCGCGCTGGGGGTTACCGGCTGCTCTCCATTTCCTGCGAAGTGATCAAAGACATCCATCATCGTGTCAAGGCGACGTGCCGCGGATGGAGCACCTGGTGGGAGTTCGGAATCTCCTTTCGGCCAGAAGCCCTGACTGCGCAACTGCGAACGCACAAACCCGAAGATCACTCCAAGAAATACCATTGTGCCGATGGAAAGAAGCATCCCCTTGATGACACGTGAGCCTGTTTCGGATGTGAGGTGTTTCTTCTGAAATGTTCCTTCGGTCAGGTCATCGAGAGACCGTCGTTTCTCCGTCGCACTCAGCAGTGGAGCCGGTTCGGCGTTATTGTCCTTTGCCGGCTTCTGATTCTTTCTGCCTGGAGAACGCGGAGGCAGAGCTGTGGACGGTTCATCGGGTTCTTCCGTTTCTTCATGAGACCACGAATCATAGGACTCTTCGTTCCATGAGCTGTCGTCGTGGGTGGACCATGAAGATTCTTCGTCCCCTTCTTCTGATTCGCCTGTTGAATCAGCCACACCATGATTTGCAGCGTCGATCGTCGGCTCGGGTTGAGAAGGCTTAGGGGGCGCAGGCTTTGCGGCAATTCGCAGGCGCTTCCTGCATTGAGGACATTCGATGGTCGTGGTCTCCGTCGAAACCGATACTTCAATGACGGAGGAACAGCCGGGGCAGGAAAATCGTCGACGCTTCATCGCTCGTATCCGGGTGGGGTAACAGGATGCAGATTCCGCTGCGCCCCATCAGTATGCTCAACCGAATTCGAAATTGAAAGGTAGGTGCCTGTTTCTATCCCCTACCCAGGGAAAATCGCAGGCTGTTGAAAAGCGCCGAGCTCGAACCAGTCGGGCTTCGTATTGGAGCGGTCCAGAATTCCTGTGTGCATGAACTGTGCGGTTTCGCTTCAGGAAGCGATTACTGGACGATGACGGACGATTGTGAAATCATCACGGTTCTCAATGTCCTTCCTCGCGCACATTCGCAGCTTCCTTCAGAAGGCACCACGGTGAACCACTTCATCCGCAGACCATCCCGCCTGATTCTTTCGTTCTGCTCACTGATTCTTTTGTGGCCGCAGTCCGAGGTAGCTGCTCAGGAACAGAAGATAAACCATTCGCTTCTTGTGCTTGGTCAGCGTACGGCCATCATTTCTGAGCAGGATGAAGTCACCTGGGAATATGATGGCGGATCCCGAGATGGCTTCGTGCTGCCAAACGGAAATGTCCTGCTGGTGTACCGTGACCGAGCCGTCGAAGTGCAGCCGGACAAGACGGTTGTGTGGTCACGAAAGCTGAGCGCGGAGAACAGCGAACTGGGGACTGTCCAGCGGCTGTACAACGGCAATACTCTGGTCACCGAACTGGGTAATGTTCCGCGTCTGCTTGAAATCAAGCCTGACGGATCACTTCAGCACAGCATGCCATTGCAGCCCGAGACCAATAATGCCCACATGCAGACTCGCATGGCTCGACAGTTGAGAAATGGAAACTACCTGGTGCCCCACCTGCTGGCCTTCGCAGTTAAGGAATACACGCCGGACGGCAATGTGATCCAGGTGATTCGGACCGACCTGGAAGAACTGGGAGGCAGACCCCAGGAGAACTGGCCCTTCACGGCGATCCGTCTGGATAACGGCAACACGGTGATTTCACTGACTCATGGAAACAAAGTCATCGAAGTTGATGGACAGGGTAAAGTCATCTGGAAAGTCACCAACGAAGATGTTGGCGGAGTCTTCAAGGATCCCTGCGGTGCACAACGTCTTGCAAACGGCAACACGGTCGTCGGCAGCCACGGAGCCTCCTCCGGCATCTTTCTGGTGGAAGTGAATCGCGACCGAAAGATCGTGTGGAGCAGTCAGCATCCCGCTGCCACCGCGGTTCATTCCTTCCAGATCCTCACGACCAACGGTGTGCCTGAACCCGGCATGCCCCAGAAGTAGCAAAGTGCAGTAGAATGGCTGCCCTCAGCCGTTTGCGTTTGTTGTAAGTGCTGCTTGCCGAGCAGCACTTCGCGGCCCCGCCGCGACCAGCGAACCGATGATGTTCCACCGTCTTGCAGCAGAACGTGGAAACATCATTCGTCGAACTCTGGGTAGCGCAGGCGCAGCCTGTGTCGCGCAGCGGCCGGAAGCCAAAGTGCAGGCGTGATGGTTCCAGTGCACCCGGCCTCGGCAATTCCACGTGTTCCCACCGGCTTCCGCCGCCTTCGGCACACGCACTTCGTACGTGCCACCCAACGTAGAATGGCTGCCCTCAGCCGTTTGCGATTGATTCGCCTGACTGCGAAGTTCTCCCCGGCAGAGAGAACCTACAGCTTCACATTGGACGCAGCAGATTCAGCAACGCAAGCGAGATCGCAGCCACCACGCCAACTCGAATGTTGTCGTTGATCCGCGATCGAACGGATTCCACGACGGCACAGGCCAGCACAGCGGGCATTGTGAGGGCAATGGCCATGGCAAACGAAACAGGCGGCTCAACCGCTTCAGCGTTTTGCGATTCGCCGGAGAAGATCCACGACGTCATCAGAGTACCAACAGCGATGAACGCGATGAAGCCGGACCATGACTTCGCTTTGTTCCAAGGCAGCGTTGGACCTCGGAACATCAGTCCAAACAAAGTCGCGGAGCCATCTCCGAACGCCAGTATCGACAGCACCGACAATCCAACTTCCAGGTGCTGTGGAAGCAGCAGAATCGTCAGCAGGACTGACATGGAATAGCCAGCGACCGAGGCTGCGGCGTCGGTTTCACCCTGACGCTGAATCTGGCGGAAATCGAGGAAGATCTTGAGGGCGACTGAGGTCACGATGCCAATGATCAGCCAAAACAGCAGCGGCGCCAGTGGATCGCGGTGAGGAATCACCTGCAGGGGAAGTGCGAGCAGCCCTGGAGCCATGTGCCAGAAACGCCGACGCATCTCTCGGTACGTCAGAGGATGAAACGTGAGCCGGGAACCGCTGGGTTCAGTCACTGGAGGTGCGGCGATCTGGCCGGGCATTGCCCGTACCGACGATCGACTATTGGTATCCTTCACCGACGCCATGTCACCGCTCAACTGCTGCTCAGACGACGTGTTGCATCCTGCAATCAGCCCGACGCTCCAATCGAAAGGGTCATCGGTTTCCGATTAACCCGTAGGAGACCGAATTCGCAGGGCCAGCGTCAACATCATCCTTGAGAAATTCAGCAGGCGGCATAACCGTCAAACTACCGGCAAAAATTGCTGGAGTCCGATCTGTGAAACTCAAAGCTGTCCCTTCACAAACAAATCCTAACCCGAAACGTTAGTGAGGGATCAGCGCCACCCAAAAACGTCAGTGAGGGATCATCGCAACCCGAAACGTCAGTGAGGGATCAGGAAGCCGCAACATGACCCACAATGATCCCTCGCTGACGCAACGGGTTGGGATCATCTGCGATCACTCAAACAGTACGTCAGACCCGATGCCGAATTTGGCGGGCAGAGGAATATTCGACCAGGACGGATCCTGTCCGATCCGAATTTGCCATCGCCCTTTCAACGACATCGCACGCTCACCAGCAACAACCTCAGGTGCGGCCATCGTTTGCTTTGTCGCGGATGATGATTGAGTCTGAATGACCAGCAGGTTGATATCGTTCAACGCAATGCTCTCCCCCGGAATGCTGAGGGTCTGCTGCTGGCCGCTGGCTGTCCCGACAAGCGCGGTTCCGTTGAGCCATGCTCCGCGGATCGCAGGCTCGGACTGAGTGAGTTTCAGCACCAGCGACTTGTCACCGACAAGGTCCGAAGTCAGTCGCAGTGTGCAGCGATACCAGACGGAATCGCCCGTTTCCGTCACCGTTCCGGATGAAAGTTCACT
>JAEUII010000271.1 GCA_016795145.1 Planctomycetaceae bacterium | reverse complement strand
TGATGTGGTGCCACCAGGACATCTGAGGGCGGCAGGAGCGGAATGAGCGATTGTTGCCCCTTGCCTTCCAGGTCGCCAGGAAGGCAGAGTCTGTGCGGCCCAGACTCAAAAATCGCGACCAGGCTCATCTCATTATCATCCGGGTCGTGGTCATTCCCGGCTGCATACTGAAGGAAGCGGATCGACCATCGAGGATTCGCAGACGGGTCAGCGAGTGAGTCTCCATGTGCCACGATCGACAGAGGAATATCGAGCGACTCAATACGAGACAGCAGAGATCGGACTTCGGGCGCGGATGAGGATGCGAACTCCCTGCTGATACAGATTCGTCCGACGGGCATGCGCTCCAGTAACTCCGGAGCTGCGTTGTAGTGATCGGCATCGGGGTGCGACAGAATCAGTGTGTCGATCATACGATGTCCGCGTTTCCAGAGGTATCGGGAAACGATGTCGGCCGCCGACTCTCCTCGATTCATCGCGCCGGCATCGATCACGATGACTCGATGGCCCAGCTCAACAACGACGGCATTACCGTGGCCCACACTCAGAACGGTGCAAGTGAGTTCCGGAACCTCCTTCGATCGACACACGAACCAAAGCTGACAGATCACAAGCAGCAGAAGTGCGATTCGCAGCGACTGCCGAATGACGGACCGAGCCGCAGATGCTGAGAGAATAAGCAGAGCGTAATAGGCGGGAAGAAACCACCTGGGCAGATCGGGAATCATCAGGAAGCCAAAACGAACGTCCGCTGTCCAGCCAACGCACTGGTTCAGGACCGAAAGACACAGTTCAAACACACCGCCAAACAGGAAAGCAACGGGAGGAAAGAGCAGTCCTGCCGCGACGAAGACATAACCGCTGATCAGCGTGACTGTCGAAAATGGGATCAGCAGAATGTTGACGACCATTCCGGAGAGTGACACAAGATGAAACTGAGAAGCTACCAGCGGAGCAGAGAGCAATGTTACGGCGAGCATCTGATGCAGGCTCTTTTGCAGCCATCGCGTCGTGTGGTTCAGCCAGTCGCGAAGATGATCGCGCCAGCCCAGTGCATCTGCCGGAGCTTCGCGATCTTCCGTGACTGGCTGACGTTCGGTCACCCAGCCAAGGGCGCCGACAGCTAGAAACGACAGCCAGGCGCCAACATCAAATGCGATCCCAGGATCGAAGACCAGCAAAGAAAGAGCCGTCAGACCGATGAGAGTTCCCATACGGATCTCTCGGCAGATCAGCTGTCCCAACACGCTGAAGAGAATGAACACCGAGGCTCGCAGGACCGAGGGACGCAGATCTGTCAGAAACGCGTACAGCAGACAGATTAGTCCCGCAAAGATGATCGCGTGATTGCGCCGAACCAGCAGCAGGTTGAAGATGCGAATGAGGAACACATAGAGGATGCCGACATGTAATCCCGAGATTGCCAGCAGGTGCATTGTTCCGCTCGAAATAAAATCACGTTCCAGATCAGTCGAAAGGTGTCCACGATTTCCAAGGAGCAGCGCTTCCGCAGTGGCTCGGTTCGTTGACGAAAGATGTTGTTCAAGGAGCTGTGCTGTTTCCTGACGAAAGGCGTTCAGCAACCCTCGTGCTGTCCACAGGCCATGAGACTTTGTGACTTCAATCGCGCTGGAGTGTTTCAGGAAAACCATCGCGGCGATGCCGCAGCGTTTCAGATGAGTGGCAAAATCAAACTCGCCCGGGTTCATGGGCGGGCTGGCCACATCAAGGCGTCCTGTGAGCATCACATCATCACCCCAGACAATTTGAGCAGTGACGTCGCCGTCGACCAGAACACGGCAGCGACCTCTGACTGAAAGTCGGGATTCCGGAAGAATGAGTTCCTTCACATCGAACAGGAAAAGGGTACGGGGTTCAGCGGTATCGATGACCGAGCCACGCTGTTGTCCGGCTGTATCCAGTGCCGGAATACTCGCGATGATTCCCTGTAAGCGGATGGTCGCATCTTTCAGAGAAGGCTGATCGCCGAGAACCTGATCCAGGTCGCGGGTGCTGTTGTCGTGGTAGAGGCGAGCCCAAAGGATGCCGCCGAGCAGAAAGACGCAGACCGCAAGAAGAGCAGATTCCGAGTGCGGCCATCGGCGCCGGAGTATGCCGGCACCGCAAAGGCAGAACGCTGCAGCGCTAAGAAGGAATGACATGGACCAGTGCTGCCAGTCGGTGATCCAGATGCCCCCGAGCATCAGCAGAGCGAGCTGCAAAGCGCGAGGAACAGGCGGACACTGCCAGAGGGGCGACGTGCGCATAAGGATGCTCAGGGTTACGTCAGACTCTGAATCGAGCGCGCGGTGTTCGAGTGTTTCGGGCAGGCGAGCAACGCGGGCTTGGGACGAGCAACGGATCCGCTGGCGTCGTTGAGCAGGGAGGGCAAGAGTTTCTCAGGATGCCGGTCAGGATGTTGCAAACTTATTAGGGTGGTATAACAGTGATCTACCCTAATGAGAACTGTCGCGGCGGTTTCTGTCCAGAATCGGCTTCAGTTCGTCAACGAAATCGTGAACATCCTGAAACTCGCGATAGACCGAGGCGAAGCGTACGAATGCGACCTTATCGAGATCTCGCAGGGCGTTGAAGACAAGTTCGCCGATGCGGCGTGATGAGACTTCCCGTTCGCCGTCTTCGTAAATCGCCGCTTCGACGTCACCAACCAGCCGGTCCACCTGTTCCGGGCTTACTGGACGCTTGTAGCAGGCCTTCTCCACACCCGATCGAATCTTCTCCCGGTCAAAGGGAACGCGCGTGCCGTCCTTCTTGATGACTCGAATTGGCGATTCTTCAATCCGTTCGTAAGTCGTGAAGCGACGTTCGCAGCTCAGACATTCGCGCCGACGACGGATTGAGAAATCCTGGCTATTGCGCGAATCGATCACTTTCGTTTCGTCATGTTTGCAGAACGGACACCGCACGCAGAGTTCCTTGAGAGTGTGAGGCGGGATCGTTTCGTGATACCGAACGGATCCCGGATCTCTGAATCGACATTGTAGCCGGGTACCAAGGTGAAGTTGCAAGTGCCACCGTGAGATGCGTTGATGAGTGTGAAAATCTCTTTGGAGAGCTTTGTTCACACCTGCGGGACTTTCGCTGAAGAATGACTGACCTATGATAAGCCCGATTTGCACTTTGACGTGAACCGGCTTAAGAACTGTTTCGTTCGCTGAACAGACAGAACTTCCGCACAACGACGATGGACTCAGGTATGTCAGATACTTCAATTCCCCGGCCAGCTGATCAGACGGGTAAGCCGGAAAACGCCTCGGCATCACTGCTGGATACTCTTCTTTACGGGGTTTCCCTGCCCGAACGCCTGCTCCGCAGCGCTGTTGGACTGACAGCAGGGACCGCCCGGGAGATAGCGGAGTTTGTTGTTCCGCAGGCGTTTCAGGATTCCAAGAGCTATGAAGTTGCCGTCCGAAACTCACTCAACTTTCTGCTGACCTCAATTGGTTCCGTCGCTCCTTCGGAGACGCCAACGGTCCCTGACGCACAGCCTTCATGCAAGGACGCCGCTGCCGGGGCAAATGGCGCAGATCCGCAGCAGGCGGATGCGGGCAGATTCATTGCCAAGAAGGCCGTTGGCAACTTTATCGATATTGCCGGACTGACGACGCTCCATGTGTCGCCCTTATGGATTCTTGCCATTGTGAGTGACGCGGCCTATGGGACACGTGTGTATCTGAAGGAACTGGCAGACGAGCTCCAGAAGCAGGGGCTGATCGATGACAGTTCAACCATTCACAAAGTGGATGACGTGTTTGATGCGATTAAGAACGCGAGTGGTAAAGCCGCAAGTCAGTTTGATCAGCCTCCTTTGTCACTGGACGAACTAAAGGAGAGTCTGCGACAGACACGAGCGGCCTTGAATGAGATCGATCCGACTCAGTTGATTCCGGAGTCCGAGCTGAAAGGCTACTGGCAGCAGATGAAGGACCTTGCAACATCAGAGAACGTCAGTCTGCTTGGCGTTTCCGGTGCCGTCGCGATGCAGACGCTGGAGTCGATTCGAAATGCGACTCAGGGAACATTTACCGGGCTGTTTGTCGCAGGCAAGATTGTGAATCGAAATATCTTCGGACACTACTTCGATTCGCTCGGCAGAATTCACAAACAGGGATTGTGGGCTTCTGTACGCAACACCTACGAACCCTATGTTGATATGGCGTGGAACAACTTCACACGTTCGCGAAAGACGTGGACGGAGCAGGTTCTGCATCCGAGCTTCTTTGCTCGGATTTTTGGATCCATTTGGGGCTGGTTTGGCGGCGGCAAGAAGAAGAGCTAAGTTCCCACAGGAGTTCTTTGCCGCCGTTTCGTGAAACTTCCGCATCATACGCACAACGAAGTAAGAGAGATCGAGCATGCAGTGGATTGATCGAGAGCGTATGGCCAGTCAGGTCATGGCTGGAACGTTTTTGAATCTGGGCAGTTCGGCAGCGATTGAGATTGCCGCAGGCCTCGGTTTCGACTGGTTGTTGCTGGATCTTGAGCACGGGTCAGGATCATGGGCCGACCTTCGGCCTCTGTTGTTGGCCGCTCAGGGTTCAACTGCTGCTCCGATTGTTCGCGTCCGATCGCTGAATGGCGATGACGTGAAGTTTGTGATGGACAGCGGCGCGGCTGGAATCATGTTTCCATACGTGGCCAACGCCCAGGAAGCAGCGCGCGCGGTGCAGCTCGTGAAGTATCCTCCCGTCGGCAGTCGCGGCGTTGCCCAGGTCATTCGCGCGACAGACTACGGTCGAAACTGGCAGAAGTACCTGGCGGAAGCGAACGAAAAATCCTGTGTGATTGTTCAGATCGAAACTCCTGAGGCTGTTGCCGAAGCGGAGTCGATGGCGGCTGTGGAAGGTGTCGACGTGCTCTTTGTGGGCCCGATGGACTTGTCCGTCAATATGGGGCATCCAGGTGACTTTACGCAGCCACTGTTTCTGCAACATCTTCAGACAGTGGTGAAAGCATGCCAGAGGCATGGGAAAGTGGCTGGGATCCTCTCGCGTCCGGAGCTGGTTGAACAGCACAAAACACTGGGATTTCGCTTTGTGGCACTGGGGTCAGACGCATCCGCCATTGCTCAGGGGATGACGCAGAATCTGGCCGCATTACGAAGGCAGGGAATGGTTGGACCGAAAACCGACCGGTAGTGGAATTGGTTTTCCGCTGTGGAAATGCTGATGAAGCATGGATTTGAGCACCTGGCTTGGCCGATATTCTGCTCAAATTTGGCGGAAATTAGGCGAATTGCAGCTTCGGATTGACTTTGCTGCGGCTCCGTGTATCCTGCTCCGCTTCAAATTGACCCGGTGTTCCCAGTTACTCAGGATTTTTCCTTCCATGGGCCGTACTGAACGACAACGAGAAATTGCTCGCCGACGTAAGCGTAAAGTCGGTTTGACCAAGTTGCGAACCAAGTTTGCTGCCTGCCGAAATGAAGGTGAGAAGGCTGAGATCCTGGCAAAGGCTCGTCGCATGAGCCCGTTCATCCAGTTCGAATAATCGACACAAAAACCGTTTCGATCGCGAAGCGATCGACACGACTGAAACATACTGAAACGGCGACAGTTTTCTGTCGCCGTTTTCTTTTTGCGCCGCTTTCCCCGCCTACTACTCCAGGGTGTGGAGTTCCCGACGTCGTACGTGTATGCTGTACAGCAGGAGCCGGTAGCCTAACAGACTTTTGAACCATCGTCCTGGACGCGCTTGCAATGCACAGCTTCATAGCCCTGCTGATGATTCTGTATGGCGCCGTCCAACCGTGGGCCGCCGAGCCTGTTTTTGTCGGCGTGGACAATTCGTTTGATGAAAGTAGCGAACCCAAGACCGCCGACGAAAAAGGTTCCGGGCAGAAGACCTTCGAGAATCCTGCTGACAGTCAGGCGATGAAATTACTGCAGAGTAATCCGGCGGGGGCCGCTGAGGCTGCGCTGGAGATTCTGACTTCAGAGCCGGACTTGCCGCCTGTTTATCAGCTTCAGTACTTGTGGATTCGTGGTGCAGGCCTTTCTCTGTCGGAACAGCATGAAGAGGCCATGAAGGTGCTTGATGAAGCTGCCGGCATGGCCCGTCAGAGGAAAGCCGACAAAGTGCTGCGCATGGTCCTGCGGTATGCCGCGGCATCCGCGCATGAACTTGCACAGTACGACAAAGGAAAGGCTTTGGCTGAAGAAGGCCTTGCGATTTCGGCCAAGCAGAATGATACGTCCAAATATACTCTGGCCCTGCACAATGAACTCGCGTTGAATGAGAGTTCGTTGGGGAACCTGGACACCGCAATTCGTCAGTTTCGTCTCGCGGAAGAGATGGCTGTTGCCACCGGTGACCGCAAGATGCGACTAATGGTGCTCGGGAATCTGTCGCAGACCCTGGAGAAAGCCAGGCAGGATGATGAAGCTCTGCGGATAGCGGAAGAGGTCATCAGAGAGGCCAGCCCGATGCAGCAGGGACTGCTTCTTGCGGCCACTCGCCTGAACGTTGCGGAGCTCCATTTACGAAAAGGCAGGATTGAGGACGCGAAGCTGTTTGTGAAGGCAGCAGTGGACGAGATGCCGTCGCGTGGATCAGCCAAACTGCGTGCTCAAGGTGAAGCGACATCTGCTCGAATCGCCCTCGCTGAGGGTCGCGTCATCGAAGGTCAGAAGTTGTTGCAGTCAGCGAAGCAACAGTATGAGGCTTTGGGCGACAAGGTTGCCGTGTTGGGTGTGGAAAATGAACTCGCACATCTTGAAACCACGCTCAGTCCTGAGGATCAGATCAGGAATGTGAAGGTTCAAATCGATGATGCGATTAAGGCTGGTGAACCGGAATTGACGATTTCGCTGCGGAAGTCACTGGCCGAGTTGTACCGGAAAGAGAACCGCTGGCAGGAAGTTGCTGAGACACTGGAGCTGATCTCCGCTGCTGAGCATGAACGATGGAATGAGACGCTGGCAAAGGAAGTTGCCAGACGGAATTCCGATGACCGGTTCACTCGGCAGGCCGCAGAGATACGTGCGGTAAAGGAAACCGCAATTGCCGATCGCCTGCGAGCCCAGAATTCGCGGATGTGGATTGCGGCTCTTGTCGGAACAGTCCTGGTTCTATTGATCGTGACATGCGGCATTTCCTGGCACTTAGCTGTCAAACGCAGAGGGTTGAAAGAGCTGAATCGCGCTCACGAAGAGATTCGTGAACAGAAGAAGATGCAGCTGGAGATGGAGCGACATCTCGCGCGGCAGCAGAAGGTTGAGAGTCTTGGGCTGATGGCTTCAGGTATTGCTCACGACTTCAACAATCTCCTTTCCGGAATTGCTGGACTCGCCGAACTTGGCAAGATGTCTGACTTGGGCGTGACAAAGGATGACTATTTCGAGCAGATTACTTCCACGTCGTTGCGAGCCTCTGGTCTGACGGGACAACTGCTTCAGTTCCTTGGAAAACCAGGCTCCGAAAAGGGTACGTGCGATTTGTCCGCCGTGACACTGTCGGTCCATGCTCTGTTGCAGTCTTTGGCGAGACCGCGTCGTCTGGTCCTCAAGTCGTTGACTGATCCCAACTATGCAGCCGTTGGAGAAACGCAGTTTCAGCAGGTGCTGATCAACCTTGTATCCAATGCAGCGGAAGCGACTCCGCCGGATGGCGAAATCACCGTGTCTTTCGATCGGTTGACGGTGACAGAACCGATCCTCGACGCGATAGGAACCGACATTGCCCTGACGTCCGGCGACTACTGTCGACTGATTGTGCGAGACAACGGAAAGGGACTTGATGTTGCGACTCGCGAGCGGCTGTTCGATCCTTATTTTTCGACAAAAGCACTGGGCCGCGGCCTGGGGTTGTCATCCGTGCTGGGAATTGTGCGAAGCAGCCGAGGGTATGTTCGTGTCGAGTCAGAGCCAGGTCAGGGCAGTACATTCCTGATTTATTTTCCTGTGGCAGACGCTGCTCTTTCAAGGGAGTCGGTTCACGAGTCTGCGATTGTCCAGCCATCAGTCGATGCTGAACATGCTGTCGTTTCGCTGCCATGCAGTCCCACCCGTCGGTCCGGCATTCTGCTTGTGGATGACGAGCTGTTGTTGCTTCGTTGTATTGCGGAGTACCTCGAGGCAAATGGCTACGCGGTCTTTGCGGCGGAGTCGGCTGCAAGTGCGATGGAGATGCTGAAAGAGCATCACGATGAGATCGACTGTGTCATTACCGACTATTCTATGCCATCAAGCACAGGCGTCTGGCTGGCACGGGAGATTCGAAAGGATCGTCCGAATTTGCCCATCGTCCTGTGCTCTGGATTTCCAGAAGAGAATCTCGCCGCTGAAACCACGGTTTCGGCACTTATTTGCAAGCCCTTCCAGCCGCAACAGTTGCTTGCAATGGTGCGTCGACTGCTTGCCGAGAATAACGGTGCAAACGAATCCCGCTCACCTCATGTGATTCCGGCAGCGTGACGGCCCCAGTTCATAAAGGCCCTCGTAGTGCCGCCGGTTCGCAAGATCATCTGATTCCCCACCTGACGAGGATCTGCCGTGCCCCGAATTACTTGTCCGAATGGACACAAGCTGCAACTACGTGACGACCTCGCCGGCAAGAAAATAAAGTGTCCACGGTGCGGCGCTGTCGTTGCTGTACCGAAACCGGAAGTGATTGAACCCGAGCCGGAAGAGTCGGTCGCCCCGGACTGGTCGTCGAATTCCGAATCGGACTGGGACGAAAGCGGTGACTGGAATTCGCTGTCAGAGTCAGATCCATGGGGCGCCTCCGAAGAAGGCAGAAAACTTCCGCCCCGGCATGGAGCTGTGCGCACTCAACCACGAGCAGCCGAAGATCGATCACAGCCATCTGAATCTGGAAACCGCAAGTTCGTGTTTGTGGGGCTGGGAGCCGCTGCGGCTCTGCTGACTGGAATCCTGGTGTTTGTGTTTTCTTCCGGAGGTGAACGAGAGGCGGAACAGGCTGCGGCTGAAGTGCCGCAAGTCGTTCCACCGGTTGCTGAGCCGACTGCCAATGGTCAATCCAATACGGCCATGGTACCTCCAGCCGTTTCACTGACCACAGCTTCTGAACCACCGACAGCGCCGAATGCGGGGGCAAGCCAGCCTTCTGAAAACTCCGCATCCGCCGTCAGCGAGAAACCAAAGCCGCCAGCATTTGTCGATGCAACTGTGAACGACATAGCCGAACCAGACAGCCACCTGCTTGTGATCGACCAGCGATTTCAAATTCGGCTTGACCAGAAGCCAACGTCGCTGAAGTTCTTTCTGGCAAAACGCGGACAGGACCCGCCATCAAGTCTCGCTGAGTGGATTGCTGTTTCATCGCTTGAAACGAATGAAGATTCGAACCAGCGTGATCTCACGTTTGCTGCAGCAATGACGAAAACCCAGACAGTACTGATTCTTACGGATGATTCCTTTGCGAAACTGAAGACGCTGACGCTTCCGGTTACGCTTCAGATCGGCAGTGAAGTTCTGCAGGTCGTGGCGCTGGATGACTTCAAGGAGATTGCGGAAGTTCGCCGATCGAGCGGAATCTATCACAATGTGTCGGAGCCGATTCGAATTCTCCCGCAGGGCGAAGAACCGCCGCCGATGACGAACAAAGGGATTCCCTTCCTTGAAAAAACGGCGTTGACCTGGTTCCCTGATACTCAGTCCGCCGGAGAGAGAACAATCTATCTTCAGTGGAACTCACCTGCGAAACGAGAACCGATTCGGTTTCGCTGGGATGTCACAATTGCCGATGCAGGTTCGATTCAGCAGATGGTCCGGGATGCTGCAGGACCGGAGAGTAATGAACTGGCGCCGTTGCCAGGTGAGAGCTGGTCATGGAACGTCCCGGCATCCGGGCTTCCGGTGACGGACGAATCGAAGGTCAAGGCGGGCAACAAAGATGTTGAGAAGGAGTTCAGGAAGATCTCCCAGAAGTCGCCGATGCGAATTCTGGCGAAGTTCGTGCCAACCCAGGATGGTGGCAGAACAATTACCGTTGGAGCTGATGACGGTTCTATGTCTGAATCGATCAGTGTGCCGGCTGGTGCAGGAGTGCCCCTTCTTTCCGCGGATGAAGCAAAGTGGAAATCACTTGTTGTGAAAGTCGATCCGCCCGAATTGTCACCGACTGGTGTATTGGAATCGACAGATGAAGGGCGAGCCCTCCGGGTTCAATGGCTGAACGGTTTTCCGGCTGCCGGTGAGACACGGCTGGATGCGATGACACTGGAAGCGAATCCGGGAATCCGGGAGTTTCAGTGTGTCACAAGTGCCGATGGAAAGACGCTGTACCTGCTGGGTGCTTCGATGCTCATGGTCATCGACACATCAGCGAAGAAACCTGTGCTCGCTGTTCGTTTCAAGGTGAAGTGCCTGGATGTCGCGCTGTGTTCTGAAGGAGTCCTTGTTGCGACCTGGGAGGATATTCAGTCCCAGTCCGTCCCGGTAGACTCTGTTGTGTTGCGTCCGCACCGCACCGCAACAGATATCTCAAGTCATGGTCTCTATGTTCTGGATCCCAGGACATTGAAAGTCAAGAAAGTGTACGGCCTGCCGATCGAAACACTGGCCTCACACGAAAACAGTTCGACAGTCTTCGCTGGATCGAACAGCACAATTTTCGCTCTGGATCTGAAACAGGAGCTGGTGACGGATGTCGTTCCTGTTTCCACATTGGAACGCGACGCCACGGGTTCCGGACACGTGATCGATGGACAGTTTCAGCTGACTTGCGACTCCGAGCAAAAAACTCTGGTGGCCGTTCATGAGTCATCGAGCCGGGGGCAGTATGCGATCTTCCAGTCCGGTAACGGAACGCTTCGCTTTGTCCGAAAGAGCGACAATCGCAGTAGCCTAAGGAGCCAGGTAGCAGTGGCTTCTGACGCAAGCTTGATGTGCTATTCGCCGAATCAGGATCCGCGACGGCATTTCATCGTGCCCGGAAGCGAAGGATCATTGGTTCCCAGTATGCCATCGATCTCCAGTCCATTTCCTGCTGTGGTTGAGCCGGCATCGCACTCACTCTGGTCTGTAACTCGGCCCGAGGGAGTTACCGTCAAACCAGAACTTGTGGTGACTCAGGGGCGAAGCACTCATAAGCTGCCGCTCGAGAAGCGGCCGAGACAGATGGAACGCCTGGGTGCGAATCGAGTGTTGCTGATCATGGACGACAAGCTTGGCCTGGCAGAGCTTCAGTCGAAAGTCGATTTCTGGCCGTTCGAAGTCAATCTGAGAAATGAAGTCCCGGCGATCAAGGTTGCAGGGAGCTCCGATCCTTCCATCAAGCCGCTCGAAATAACGGACCAGAAGGAGAAAGGGCTGCGGGTCGAATCGGTGACAACGTCATTCGTTGGGTGGACTCCGTCTGGTGACGCCGCCATCCTCATGGAAGTGGATTCATCGTCCAGTGCGAGTCGGCTTACCACACGTCTTCGGCGGCTGGAACTGGCGACTCGCACGGAAACACACAACTGGACCATTAACACAGCTCGAATTGTGAATCGCTGTGAGGCGACTGGCGCAGGGCTGCTTTTCTTTGATGCGAACGATCGCCGCTACACGCTGCTGAACTACCAGGATCTTGCGCCGGTCTGGACGATTGATTCAATGTCGGTCGGTGGCCTGACGGGACATCGCGAACACTCAATGCTTGTTGGCATGTCGAATGGAGTCATCGTGATGGACGGGCTGACCCGCAGGATCGTTGCGAGATCTGGAGCGATGAATCTTGCTCAGGCATTCGAATCGGAAATCTGGAATGGTCATATTAGGCCAACCAATGACCCGGCAGTTGTCGCAGTTTGTCAGACTGCGCCGGTCGTTGATCTCGCTGAACAGTACCGACTGTTTCAAGTCAGGGCTGGCAACCTGCTGGTGCCAACAAATGAGTCCATGGACAAAAAGACTCTGACTGAGAACCTTTCCAGGGTGCCAGCTCCAGTCGGATACACTTATCTGCTGAGAAATGGTTCGAGCGACGGGCGTCTTGACATTACTGATCCGAATGGCAAGACCATCACTGCTCCGTTTAGCAGCGTTTCTGCCTTTGCTCCGCACCCCGTCGATCCTCAATCGTACGCAGTTGTTTCCGACCACCACGTCGTTATCGTGGCTCCTCAGCAGGCGTCTACAAATCCGTAGACGTTGGCAAAGCGACATGGGCTGTGGAGATGGGGGCGGATTGTCAGATCGTCGGGAACCAGGGAAATGCTCTTCTTGTCATTCGAGGACAAATGAAGCTGAGGAGAAGTGCGAAGCCGCGACTCAGGCCGATCCGCCGCTACTGCTGTTGAACGCAGTACAGTTTGGACCAGCTTCGCAGGAACAATTGATTGTCACAGGCGACAGGCGAAGCATCAAAGGTGTCTGCGATTGTGTTTTTCGAAAGCACTTCGCAGGAGTCATCATCTTTGATCACAACCATCGTTCCTTCGCGACCCACGAAATAAACCCGGCCACCGGCAACCAGTGGTGATGCGTACGTATTGCCAATGCCAAGTCGCTGCTTTTGAGCAATGGGCTTGCCGTTTTTCAGATCGAGGACTGTCAGAATATCGCTGTTGCCACCAGTGAAATACAGGCGATGGCCGCTGACCGCAGGTGAAGGAACGTACGGCGTCCCTTCTTGATGGGACCAGCGAATTTGTTTCGTGCCGGAAACGTCTCCTGTTGCGGCGAGTGGAATCGCGTATGCTGCTGCACCCTTGTAACCGCTCATCAGGACCACCATGTCTTCGAATCGTACGGCGGACGGAATGGCATTGATCGTCTGTCCGCCGCATTCCCACAGAACATTTCCGTTCGAACAGTCATAAGCGCGCGCTTTGCCGGATCCGTTGACAACGGCAACAGTGCGGTCTCCGACAGTGGTAATGAGAGGAGTATTCCAGCTGGTGGCTTCACCCGGCCGATCCTTCCGCCAGCGTTCCTCACCGGTCTTCTTATCCAGCGCCACGATGAAGGAGTTTTCTTCCTGATCCCAGTTGACGATCAACAGGTCTCCTGCCAATGCCGGCGTCACTGCTTCACCCCAGCCGAAGCGAGTGTTCATTTCGCCGAGGTTCTTTTGCCAGACTAAATCGCCTGACAGTGAGTAGGCGAAGATTCCGCGTGAACCAAAGGAGGCGTAGATCGTCTGACCATCAGACACTGGTGAACCGGCCGCATACGTGTGCGTTGGGTGTGTTCCTTCCTGCGGTACCTGTTCAGTGGCCAGCTTCTGCCACAGAGTCTTCCCGTTAGTCCGGTCGATGCTTGTCACCCAGAAACGATAGTAGACGTTTGGAGGCTCCGTCTTCGAGTCGGCTCGCTTTGCAGCAATCTTTTCCGCGGGTTTGTCTGTCGCTTCGGCCGACAACACGATGACCTGGTTTCCGATCACAATCGGTGTAGCGGATCCTTTGCCGGGCAAGTCCGCGACCCACGCGATGTTCTCCGTCGCACTCCATGAGACAGCAGGATTTGCGGTGGAGGCAGCCGTTCCGTTTCCGTTGGCTCCTCGCCATTGTGACCAGTCTGCCGCATCGTCAAGACCGCAGGTGAGGATGTTGACCAGAAGAAGGAGTGATATCATACGTCGACTCGCTGAAAGCTTAGGGCATCAGGATGGAATAGACTGCGTCGGGTGGAAGGCTGGTCGAAAGGGAACTTGCACGCACACATGGTTCCGGGTGACAGGCAGCGTTAACTGTCGTCGGGCATTTCGGTTGGACGGTTGGTGGGTGATTTAGTGTACCGTGAGGAAGTCCGATGTCCAAATTGAAGGAAGGCGATCGAGCACCGGACTTTGTCGCCCGAACATCGGACGGCAGCGAGTTTCGCCTGAGCGATTTCCGTGGGAAGTCCGGCCTGGTTCTGTTCTTCTATCCGAAGGACGGGACTCGAATCTGCACCGCAGAAGCCTGCGCATTTCGGGACTCGTATCAGAAATTCCAGGAAGCAGGCTTCGAGGTCGTCGGAATCAGCAGCGATTCAAACGGGAGTCACCTGGAGTTTGCGGCGGAGCATCGACTGTCGTTTCCACTTCTGGCCGATGAAGACGGAGCTCTGCGTCGACTGTTCGGTGTTCCCAAACTGCTGGGGTTGCTGCCAGGTCGTGTCACGTACGTTATTAATCGAGAAGGGATTGTCTGCAGGATTTTCTCGGCGGCATTTGCTTCCGACGAACATGTTCAACAGGCTCTGAATGCGATCTCGCTGATCCTGGGAGGATAAGTGACACCTGGCTGTCTGCCTTGTCGAGTTCTTTGTATGTTGCTGCGTCGTCAGAGAGATCTTTGTTTTGGAAAGGGCGATGCATGCGAGTTGTCGCAGGCAAAGAATGTCATTCACGAGGCCAGCGTCATTCGCGGGGATTCACGCTGATCGAACTGCTGGTTGTGATTGCCATCATCGCTATTCTGGTGGCGATCCTGCTTCCCGCAGTTCAGCAGGCGCGCGACGCGGCACGAAGAACTCAGTCGAAGAACAATCTGAAGCAGATCGGACTGGCTGCAGCAAACTTTGAAGATGTGCATAAGCATCTTCCGAACAGCGGTGGCTACGATTACTCCGTAACCCCTGGCAACTCTTCGCCGTACCAGACTCGATCAAAGGGTACCGTTGTACCGACGCCGAATGTGTACACGTTCATTCCTGGCTATGGGCAGTTTCGTCCTCGCTGGGGAGATCCATCGCGGCTGCCAAAACATCAGCTCGGGTCGACATTTTATTCGCTGCTGCCCTATCTGGAGCAGGCTGCTCTCTTTGATGATCCGCTCGCTTGTTACAGCACACCGCTTCCAGTTTTCTACATGCCATCACGAAGAAGTGGCACATTTCAGACCCCGGCCGTTGATCCGGTCTATCCAGGCTGGAATTACAACGATGATGGAGCTGGACCATCGGCGCGAACAGACTACGCGGCCAATGAACTGGTTTTCTGGACGACGTATGCCGGCTGGGGAAAAGTCTCACAGTATCGAGATATCACCGATGGCACGTCGAACACGATCTTCTTCGGTGAGAAAGCAATGGCTCAGACGGCGTACGCGGCGAAAGTCATGTACTGGGATGAACCGTGGATTCTTGGAGGCAATGGCGGCGTTGGTCGATGTGGGTACGAACTGTACAACGATACGCTGCTGAATAGCTTTCCTGATCGTGTGAACGGTGCTGGATGGAGCGATTCACAGTATTCCTGTGGAGGCGGGAATTGGGGAACACCCAGTCCCGGTGGCCCTCAGTTCGCACTTGGTGATGGCAGTGTTCGAGGCCTGAGCTTCAACATCGACAAGCAGGTCATGCACAACCTGATTCGACCAGCAGACGGTAATGTCGTGTCGCTCGAGTAATTTCCTATGACGAATCTGCCAGAAGCCCTGTTGACTGTGTTCCTGCGATCTCGAACGTTGCTGGTCTGTGGCCTGATCGCTCTTTCCGGCTGCTCCGGCAAAACACCGCCGCCGATGGTGCCCGTGAACGGCAAAGTGACAATGGACGGAAAGGCGATTACTGGAGGTGCGGTGTATCTGCACCCGGATGCTTCCAACAGTTTTCAGGATGATAAACCCAGCGGACAGTTACAGCTCGACGGGAGTTTCACGATTCGAACGTTTCCGTTCGGTGACGGTGTCCCGCCGGGACGCTACAAGGTGACGCTGGTGCCTGAACTTGCCTCGCGAATTGGACATCCGGAATATGGTCAGCTGGAATCAACTCCGTGGCAGATCACCGTTCCTGAAGGCGGACTGACTGATCAGAAGTTTGAGGTTCAATAGCTGTGGACAACGACACAGATTACTCATCAAAGTCCGATTGTCGGGCCGCTCGGCATGCTGCGGGGCACTGGAATGTTTGATCGCGCTGTCCGACAAGTGATCGATCCGTTGCTCGAGATCCCCGCTCGGCGACTTGCAGCATCAAACGTATCAGCGAATACGATCACGGTGATTGGCTTTGTCTTTGGAATGCTTGCCTGTGGCGCGATTGCGATGGGCGCTTATGGCATCGGTCTGGTTCTGATCCTGCTGAATCGCCTGGCTGACGGTCTCGATGGAATGGTTGCAAGGCAGAGACAGGCTTCAGACCTTGGTGGGTTTCTGGATATTGTTCTGGACCTGTTGTTCTATGGCGGGATTCCAGTCAGCTTTGCGATCAGCGATCCTTCGCGCCTTCTGCCTGCGATCTTTCTGGTCTACAGCTTCATTGGGACGTCTGGTTCGTTCCTGGCCTTTGCTGCGATTTCGGCACGACGAGGTGTCACGACGGATCCGGATGGGAAGAAGTCGTTCTTCTATTCTGTCGGACTGATGGAGGGGACTGAGACCGTCCTGTTTTTTCTGTTGTTCTGTCTCTTCCCCATGCAATTCACGCCGCTCGCATGGACGTTCGCGGGATTATGTGCGGTCACAACGATCATTCGAATGATGCATGGACTTAAGGAGTTTCGATAATGTGAGCTGGTCTGTTTTTCCCACCATGAGCCCGTAACGTTACTGCTCGGCACGCTCCGCCCAGAACCGAATCTCTTCAGGTATCCCGGTTGCTTCATCATTCATGAATTCGCTCCGACAGGAGTATGAGATTAGCTTTCCGTTCACGAGCCTTCCGAACTCCTGCCCGACGATGAGTGCTTCCTTCACGTCGTGAGTGACAAACACGGATGTGAGTCCAAACTGTGTGCTCATCTGAGCAAACAGCTTCTGCATATGGCCGCGGGTCTTTGCGTCGAGGCTGCAGAATGGTTCGTCGAGCAACAGTAGTTTCGGTCGTGCCAGAATCGCGCGAGCAAACGTGACTCGCTGCTTCTGTCCTCCGGATAGTTGAGAATCGTACTTCTCGGCATGGTCGACGAGATCCATGGCCTCCAGCATCAGCTTTGTCTGCTGTGCAATCTCACCAGACGACTTCCTCTGTATCTGCAGGGCAAAGCCGATGTTCTGAGCTACGGTCAGGTGTTCAAAGAGCAGCGGTTCCTGGTCAAGGTACAGGATTCCTCTGCGTTGCGGTTCAACATCCTGAACGGCAATACTGTCGATCAGAACCTCACCCGAGTGCAAAGGAACGAGTCCCGCGAGTGCTCGAAGCAGCGTTGTCTTTCCACACCCGGATTCGCCCAGCAGTACGAGCGTATTTCCGCGAACGACGTGAAAGGTCAAGCCGTCGATGATTCGCGTTTGACCGTAGCAAACACTGAGCCCTTCAACGTGCAGTAGTGCGTTCGAGTTAGTCATCGTCGCGGCTCCCTCGATCTGTCGTACGGACCGCGATGTTCTGAGCGATGGAAACAGGAGTCGGTTGGGTGTAGCGGACCACAGAAGTGAAAAGCATGCCCAGAATTGCTGGAAGAAGCAGGACGAGAGAGGCAAGCGCCGCCTGATTCGTGCTTGCCTCGCGAATGAGGCTGAAGAGTCGGACGGTGACCGGGATGACTTGCCCGCCACCAATCACCGACACCAGACCATAGTCCAGCCACGAATACAGAGCTGTCTGGACAAGGCAGATGTGAATCAAGCCTCGGCACTGTGGCCAGACGGCGTGACGCCAGATCGTCCTTCTGCTTCCGCCCAGAGTCCGAACGAGTTCTTCCAGACGTTGCAGTCGATGATTAAACGCGCTTCGAAAGTAGATTGTGGCAAAGCTTGTGGCGAATACACTCTGGATCAGCAATACACCCATAAACGTTCCTGCCAGATGCAGTCGAATCATTAGATCGTAAAGACAAATGCCCGCGATCACTGGTGAGATGATGAATGGCAGATACAGAAAATAGAGTACAAATGGCCCGTTTGACTGCCGAAGCTGGCGAGCCAGAAGGAGTCCTGTGGTCGTCGAAATCAGGCCGACCATACTGCTTAACGCGAGGGACACGAACAATGATCGCAGCAGACTGCTTCCAGTCGTCAGCCCCTGTCGCCATGGTCCGGCGTCCATTCGATCAGGCAGAAGATGAGGAAACGTCCATCCGCTGCCAGCGCTTAGCACCAGCAATACGATGATCGCACTCAACACGAGTCCAGCGACACTGCGAACCAGCACACGAGAACCTCGCGTTGATGTTTGACCATCAGGCACGGCGGTGTCTCCGTGACAGGAAGACGGCAAGACAAAGGCTGACGACAGCAAAGTAGATCGTTGCGTGGACAAACGCCTCGGGCCGTTCAAGCAGATTGAACTGTCCTGATCGCTTTTGAATCAGTACGGACGACATCATCGGGAACTGGACGCCAAGCAGCAGTGGAATTTCGTAACTGCCCATCGTCCACAGGAAGCCCAGCAGAAAAAGGGGCTTTCCCCTTTGCAACAGCATTGGGACAGCGACCTTGAATCGAGCCTGCCGGGCAGAAGCACCAAGCCCCACTGCCAGTTGACAGTAGCGATCGATCCGAGCCACGGACCATGTCTTCAGGAAGTAGAGAATCAGCGATGGACACTGGCTGAAGAATGACGCCACAATAATTCCCACGGCCCACGAATCATTCACGAGCACAGGAAACTCGGCGGTTGAATTGATGAAGCCGACTTTGAATAACAGTCTGGCCATCAACCCGCCAGGATTCAGCACCTGGTAGGTCAGAAAAGCCATTACGATCGCTGGCGTCGCCAGTGGGAAACACAGAAGTGCAGTGAGTCTCTTTGAGTGTCTCATTTCGGGTGCTATCACCACGAACGTGGTCGCCACCGTGACCGACAGCAATGTCACGACGGCCGAAATGATGCCGCTGTAGCCCAGGCACTTCAGCGCAGTGCCGGATCGAAAGGCTGCTTGCCAGTGCTTCATCGTCCAGCCGTCGGAGAACAGTCCGATCGCACCTGTGCTGTAAAGAAGACTGTAGCCGATGACCCAGAGTACCGGGGTTGCAAGGACGCATAACGCAATGACCGTCGGGAGGGCGAATCGCCCCGACATGGACGTTGCTGAAAATGAACGGTTATTCCTGGCCACGTTCGATGATCTCACGTCTGAAGTCTGCTTCCAGACGTATCATAATCTCCGGTGCCGGTTCCATCAGCGCGTGGGCGTTCAGTTCTTCTCTCGAGGCGACTCGCGTTCGGCCTTCCACCTGTCGGAACCGTCCTTGCCATTCCTCAGGCAGTTTGGAAATGTCGAGAATCGTGCCGTCACCCCAGACAGCCGGTTGAGCCTTCTTCAGCTGAGCTTCCGGCGAAAGCAGGAAGTTGGCAACGACCATCGCACCTGCCTTATTTGGTGCGTTGAAGGGGATTCCAAGGTAGTGGCTGTTCCGAATGGTGCCGGATTCCAGCACATAGGCTCGCGATGTTTCCGGAAGGATTCCCTGGATAACCTTGTTGTCGACTTCGCCGTCGTTGTTGCTCATCGTGAAATCCACTTCACCGTTTCGAAACAGCTGGTGAAGCTGAGTCACGCTTTCTGGAAACGTCTTTCCCTGCCGCCATAGCAACGGCTGGATCTCACGCAGCCAGGCGAACAGTTTTGCCGAAGCCTCCTGATACTGGGCGTCATCAAAGGGGCCGTCCAGAGACTTTGGTCCTCCCGCAAAATCGTAAAGCAGACACTTCAGAAATGTCAGACCAGTGAAGCCGGTATCGAACGTGAATCGTCCCGGATGCTGTCGGGCCCACTCTTCAATCTGCTGTCGTGTTTTCGGCGGATCCATGACACGACTGCTGTCATAAATCAGAGCAAGCTGCACACTTCCCAGAGGACATTCGTAGCCAGCCACCGGCTGCTGAAAGTCGATCGCAACGAATCGGCTGGACCAGTCCACAAGATGATTGTTCGGGAGCCTGTCTGTGAAAGGGCCGGTAAGAGCATTCAATTTCCGCAGCTGATAGAACGTCTCACCGTTGATCCAGACCAGATCAAAGTCCCCGGAAGATCGTCCGGTCTCCAGATCCACCATCAGCTTGCTGACCAGGTTGTTACCCTGAGTCCCGATCTGTTCAAAGGTGATGTCGTATTGGTTCTTCAACTGCTCGGCCACCCATTCTTTCATGTACGCATTGATCAGCGGATCGCCATCCCACATTCCAATTCGCACGGTCGTGCCTTTGGCCTGCTTCTCAAGTTGAGCCCACGGCGCGGCAGGAACAGGATTGGAGACCGGAGCACTGCTGGAGCATCCTGAGAGCAGCAGTATGAAACAGCAAAGGACTCTGAACATGCCGTGGAGTGCCCCATGCGGTTGGCCGAGTGATGTGCTGGACTTCGCAGGGTCGGTGGATGTGATGCTTTTCAACTTGAAGTGTCCACCAGTCTGACTGTCAAAGGATGTCGAGGAATTGACTGACTGGCATCAGGGTAGTCTTGGCGCAGGCATGGTCAATCGTGAGCGAGCCTCATGCCGGAAGTTCCTGATGTGAATGACAGGAACAGCATATCGACGAGGCGTATACCAACTGCCGTCCTTGGCTTGAGTTTCACCTTATTTGAATGTCCGAAATTTGGTTCAGCGAATGCAAGAGCGGCAGTCAACCTGAGGTTGCTGCCGCTTCGAGCGTTCTGAAGTTGGGGACGCTGATTGTTCAGAATCCTTCAAAGAGCGAAAACAGTTCGTCCAGAAGCGAAAGGTCACTCGACCCACTTCCACTCGTTGCCTTCGACGAAGGCGTCGAAAGGAGGCTCAGTCCATCCGCGGCGGAGGCACCGAATTCGCGGCCTCGCTTGCTGGACGTACCGTGATTCCCGCTGGCTGATGTCCGGCCCGACGAACTGCCTCCTGAGGCCTCGATGAGTTCCGATGACTCTGACGCGTGATCCGCTGAATCGTCACTCACAAGGGGAGTTGTCGATGCTGAAGAACTCTTTGAAAGAGCAGAGAAACCGGACAATCCGCTGCTGCTTGATCCGGAGGCTGCCTTCCGCGACAACGAAATCCCCTGAGGATTGCTGTCGAGCGAGTTCAGTGCAAACCAGCCAGACGCCAGCGCAGAACCAGCTGTTCTTGAGGATGCTCCGGCATATCGAACCGCACGGTCGGTGCCGGCGTCGACAATCCAAAGATCTCCCGTCAGTTTATCCACGGCGATGCCTGTCGGCTGACTGTTCGATGTGTCGATCGCCCATTTTCCTTCCGGTGCACCGGCCATCGAATAACGGTAGACAGTGTTTGAAGAAGAAGCATCGACTGTCCAGACATGAACACCGTCGCTCGTCAGGTCCATCGCGTTCCGGTTGTTGCGATCGAGAGCAAAGCTGGCGGACGGAGTCTGAGATCCAGCTCGGCGAGAGGTTGCTCCAGCAAACGTGAAGACAAGACGATTACTTCGGTCAATGATCAGTAGATTGCTGCCGACGACTGTGATCCCTTCGACTTTGTCAACGCCCTTTATCTCCCATGAACCCAGGAGCGTGTAATTCTCAGAGTACACGAACACTTCGTTCTTGTCATCGACAACCCAGGTCGTTGAACCGTCCTCGCTTGTTGCGATCCCTCGCGGTTTCTGATCCTCAGTATTCAGCCGATCATTTCGCGACATGGCTCCCGCTGCATTGTAGTGGAACGTTCGACGGCTGCTGAGATCCACGACATGAACCTGCAAGTCACCAGATGGAGGAGCGGTGACTGGCGTTACGGAGATCTTCACTGTTGCCGCAGCGGAGTTCGTCGTCCCATCGTTTGCTGCGTAGGTGAAGCTGTCCTCTCCAACATATCCGGCATTCGGGACATAACTCAGGGAACCGTTCGAATTCAACGTCACGGTGCCATGTGCGGGGCTGGTCAGAAGTACTGCCGTGATACTGTCACCATCCACGTCAGTGTCATTCGAGAGCACTCCGGGAGCAGACAGATTGAGTGTCGTGCTTTCTGTGGTCGTGAGTGAATCATCGACCGCAACCGGAGCATCATTCATCGGCAACACAGTCAGGTCGACGGTCGCGACGCCGGAATCCGCAGTTCCATCGCTTGCAGCATAGGTGAAACTGTCTAATCCGTGATAGTTGAGTGCTGGCGTGTAACGGAACGAACCATCACTGTTCAATGTCACCGAGCCATGTGATGGCCCGCTAACAAGACGTGCAGACAGAACACCACCGTCCACGTCCATGTCGTCGATGAGGATACCAGGAGCAGGAGCGTCGAGATTCGTGTCTTCATTCAGCACGAAGCTGTTGTTTCCAGCGATTGGTGCGTCGTTGACTGGCAGAATACTTAGGCTGACCGTTGCCGTGACCGATTCCAGCGAGCCGTCACTGGCGACATACGCGAAGCTGTCGACACCGTAGTAATCTGCGTCCGGCGTGTAAATGAATGAACCATCGGCACTTATGCTGAGCGAGCCATGCGCAGGACCGCTGATCAGTCGGACTGTCAGAGTATCATCGTCGATGTCGAGGTCATTGACGAGAACTCCAGGTGCAGACACATTGAGAACTGAGTCTTCATCCAGTTGAAACAGATCGTCCATGGCTGTTGGTGAATGGTTGAATGCCTCGACGGTAATCATCACAGTCGCAATTCCCGAATCCGCAGCCCCGTCAGAGATTCGGTAAGTGAAACTATCGGTGCCGGAATATCCCGGGAGTGACGTGTACTCGAACGTCCCGTTTGAATTCAACGTCACCGTTCCGTGTACTGGCGCATCGATCAGCGTTGCGGAAAGAGTGTCACCTTCAATATCGGTGTCGTTTCGCATGACACCGGGCAGTGAATCGGTCAGTGTTTCTCCGGACAATGTGGAGTAGAAATCGTCGACGGCTAGTGGAGCATCGTTGACCGGAGTGATCTCCAAAGTGAATTGCTGCGGAGAACTCGTGTCGATGCCGCCATTCAATGTTCCGCCGTTGTCATGAAGGACAACGGTAACGAGTGCCGTGCCGAAAGCATTGTCCGCGGCTCGCCAGGAGAGCGTTCCATCGGGTGCAACCGTGGGCTGAATACTAAATAACTCCGGATGATCATTGGTGACCGTGAAACTCACAGACTGCCATGACTCAGAAGCCGAGCCTGGTGAAATCGCGGTTGCCCAGTTGGGTACGGTTTGCGTTCCGGCATCTTCCACAACGGACTGCGCGCTTCCCTTCTGAAATTCAGGAGCCATGTTTGGCGTTCCGGTTCCGGATGAGACATCAGCAAAGTGATCTTCAAGTTCGATTTCACCGTCACTCAGGTCGTCAAAGTGGTATCCATCTCCAGGAACCGGAGTCCCAATGACGACGGGAATCGATCCCAGTACGACGTTGGTTCCCTCACGAACAAACTGCAGGTCGAAGCGATGAGGAATCCCGTCGCCGACAAATTCGATATCGAAATTCGCTGTACCGCCGGCCTTAATTCCATTTTGAGTGCCCGTGTGGTTGATGATATGAACTCGAGGATCAGAGGCCTTGACGGTGATGTTGACGGCAACGTTCGTGACGGCATTCTGAATCGCGTTCGTGACACCCGCGGCAACGCTGCCCGCAAAGCCTGATGCAATCTGGAAATAGAACGGCTCGCCAGGAGCAATCGGGTCAGCCGTTCCATTGGCAATCGTTCCGGAGGTTTGGTTCGTTGCACCGGTCAGGCGAGCCAGAGACTCAAGTCCCTGACGAGGATCAAGACCCGCTTCTGTGTTGGTCCCCAGACCGATCACAAGAGCACCCAGAGCGTTCAGGCCAGTCACAGTTTCCTGCAGTCCGGCACCATTGTTGAACGGTGTCGTATTGCGAGAAGTCTGCGTCAGGCTGCTCACCGGCAGCGTCAAACCGCCGATCCCGGTGACTGATGTTTCGCCCTTGGGCTGATAGGCAAAGCCGGTGTCAGTGGCCAGAAGGATCACAGGCAGCGCACCGGTTCGGAAACCGCCGCCACCGATTGTTCCGTCACCCTGAAGAACACCATTGGCTGCATCAGGGCGGAACGATGCGAAGGAAGGCACATCGCCGCTTGCACCAGGATTCAGCTGAGTCGACGCCAGGCCGGCGGCTCCACTGTCCAGCACGGAACCGTTGTTGTTTCCATCAAAGCCAAGTCCAGTGACAAGTTGATACAGAGCTTCGATATCGGTTTCAGGCTGGTCACCGCCGTACCCCGGCGTTGTTCGATTCAGAGCTGACTGGATGGCAGACATGTAGCCTGTCGTACTGGATGCGACCACAGGCTGGTTCAGAATGAATGGCCGCCCGGTGGAGTACTCAGCGGCGAAGTTTCCGTATTCTTCAAGTCGCCCAACGCCGAATCCCAGATCAACACCAGGCAGTGACGCCTGCAGTTGAGAGATGATCGTTGGAAACGCACCGCGAACGATGGGGCTGTTGTTGACAAAGCTGCCGGTATCGTCAAACAGCAGGAAGACGTCCACCATATTTGTCAGGCCACCCGATCCTGGAAGCGTGATGGAATAATTGCCTCGATAGGATTGACCTTCCGCCAGTGACAGTGTGACTTGAGACGGCGACACGTTGCCGACCGCCGGATTGCTGGTTCCGTCAGGCCACAGTGTTCCGCCCTTTGTCCCTGGATAAGACAGGGAATGTCCTGGATCGACTTCATCACGAACAACATAAGCGCCGGAGCTCAATCCTGTGAATGAATAAGAACCATCGGCACCGGTCGTCGTTTCAGGTTCACTCGAATCGCGAACGTTGTTGCGGTTCAGGTCGATATAGACACGACTTCCCGGCAATCCTGGCTCATCAGATTCCTGCAGTCCATTTCCATTGGCATCATCGAACTTCACCCCGTGAATCTCACTTGCTCGATACACGTCAGCAAAGTTGATGTCCGTGATGCTGGTTGATCCCGCGACAATCGCCGGATGGACGTACTCAGAGACCGGTGTCGCACTCAGGACTGCCGGAATGATCTGACGAACCTGGTACGATCCTGAAGCGATGTGCGTGAAGCTGTACGTGCCTGCTTCATCCACGTCTGGTGTAAAGTACTGATCGGCGGACGTAACCGTTGATGGCTCACCGACATCCAGAACCGCGTTTCCATTCAAATCCAGATAGACGGTGATGCCTTCGAGGCCTTGTTCGGTTGTTTCACGCAGGCCATTTTTGTTCCTGTCTGCGAAGACCGTTCCGTAGATGCCCGAGTCTCGAACCTGTTGCGCGGCGAAGTCGATCCCCGTTGCATTTTCAGCGTTCTTCAATGTCAGCGATCTTGATCCGGTCAGTGGCGATGTGAATCGCCAGCCAGTCTTCAGTGACGTTCGAATGACGGCTGAGCCTGGATTGATTCCACTGAGCCTGTAAGAGCCATCTGCTCCTGTCGTGGCCTGCGGTTCTGTGGCATCGGGAGCGCCATTGGAGTTTATGTCGGCATACACAAGCCAGCCGTTGAGCCCTGCTTCAGGCGTTGGCGTCGAATCCGGCGTGCCATTGCCGTTCGCATCATTCCAGAGTATTCCGGATACCGTTCCAGGCGTCAGAGTAGAAAGATTGAAGTTTGCGAAATCCCCGGCAGTCGACGTTGCTCCGGAATAGACAAAGACCGTTTGATTGTCGCCAAAGGTTGGTGCTGTTTCCCAACCTGTTGGAACAATCTCGATCACTTCATATTCGCCGATCTGAAGATCAGAGAACACATAGATTCCGTTGGCATCCGTGATCGCTGTCGGGTCTTCTGCGTCCATGACCTTGTTGCGATTTCTGTCGAGATACACGGTCCAGCCGGAGAGTCCTGGATCTGTGAATGCACCCGACAGGTCTGAATTCCTGACTCCGTCTCGATTCAGATCGTTCCAGATGACTCCGGTGATGGCTCCGTTTTCGACAGTGAAGTTCGCGAAGTCGATGCCGTTCGTTTTTTCACCGGCGATGACTGTGACTGTCACAGGGTTTGCATAGCCTGGCGATACAGACCAGCTGCCAGAGGGCATCATCTCCATGATGGAGTATGTGCCTTCAGCAAGGCTGATGAACTTGTACGAACCGTCTTCTCCGGTGATGACGGACGGTTCGTCCGGATCGAGGACACCGTTGGAATTCATGTCGGCGAAAACAGTCCAGTCGGCGAGCCCGGGTTCTGTGGGAAGTCCCGTCGATGGATCAGTGGCGCGATCGCCGTCGCCGTTCAGGTCATTCCAGAGCGTCCCCTGAACCGATCCGTTGGTCAGAGAGAAGTTTGCAAAGTCCTGAGTCGAAGTGGAGAGCGGCGTGACGGAAACCGTCTGATGGATATCGAACCCTTTCGAGACATCCCATCCGGCCGGCAAAACTTCAGTGACCTCATAGTCTCCCGACGGAACCTCAGTGAATTCGTATGCACCTGTCTCGTTTGTTGAAGTGACGGGCTCATCGGAATCGACAGCCTGGTTGTTGTTGAGATCCAGAAAGACGGTCCAGCCAGCCAGTCCTTCATCACCTGCGTCCTGGACTCCATCACCATTCAGATCATTCCAAACCGTTCCGGCAACCGTTCCACCTGCGAAGTTGAAGAAGTCTGCTTTCGTATCCTTTTTTCCGTCAACTGTGATGTCCTGAAAGGCAGGCTGAGTTGGTCGCCATCCTGATTCTACGACTTCGGCAAGGCGATAGGTTCCTGCAGCGACATTGTTGATACTAAAGTCACCGTCTTTGTTTGTGATTGCAGAAGGCTCAGGTGTCCCGTCGGCTTTGTTGTTCAGAGTCCCGCTATTGTCGACATCGATGTAGACCGTCCAGCCGGAGACACCATTCTCGCCATTGTTGCGGACTCCATTACCATCTGCATCGTCATAGACTGTTCCGGTGATTGCAGACAGCAGCGATCGAACTTCCAGAGATTCGGGATTCGGTGCTGACGTTCTTCGCTGAACGGACTTCCTTCGTGAAGTATGTCTTGATGTCGGCAGAAGACGGCGACGAAGGCTGGCAAGAAATGGTGGCATCTGAGCGATCCTCTGGAAGCAATTGACTCGCGTGCAGCGCATGAACTCATGCGTGGCGGAGGTGTGTCGCAGGCAGCGCGACACTTGAAACTCCTCGCTCAGATAAGTGTCTTCAGGCCAGAAGGTCCGCCACGATCAGGCGAGTTCCGCAATTCAGGATTCTGTCGTTCTGGACCGTTGGTGACGCGTCGAGCGAATAACAGAAAGTGCGTGTGCGGGCCTGCAGGCAGAGAATCCATGACAACGATCGTGTCGTCATGAGATGGCCCGGAGCATTCATGGCCACTCAATGCAGTCTGTTGAAAACGCTGTGTGGCGTGCGACAGTGCCACTTCAGAGCTTGCGCATTCGGTACTGGCTGATGAAGAAGGCGAGCGATCTTTGCCCTATTGCAGCGTGACGAGCCACGGGTAATTCAGCAGGTTCGGATTCCAGACCACAGTCGGTCGAGCAGGCGGCAGGACTGTTGGTGTGGTCGGCTGCTGCACATTGATTGGGCGATTGGAAATCACATTCCCCGGGAAGACGTACGGTGAAGTTCCGCCGTTGCCAAAAGACGGGTTCAGAGTTGTGTTCTTCGCGATGGGGCCCGCATCAATCGATGTCGTGACGCTTTTCAACAGGAAGTCCAGCTGAGGCATTGCGGTTCCGCCTGGTGCCACACCGTCGACTGCGATTCGATACTCGCCGGTGTGCAACAGGACACTTGTTCCCGTGACCGTGTCACCGGCCTTTGCCGCAGTCTGATAAACGAGCTTGTCAGAACTGTCGTAGATCGACAGGACAAGGACCGCGTCGCGGCGAGATGATCCCTTTGCGGAGAAGACAAAGTTCACCATCTGAGATCGAGCGGAGTACAGCATCATCACTTGTTGTGTTCGATCGGCTTCAATGGTGCCACTTGCCAGCCGGTCAAAAGTCACGGGCGGCTGGGAGAACGAAACGGAAAGCTGATACCTGCCAGCCACAATGGTATTCGTTTTTGACGCTGATTCGACAACGACAATGTAGTCTCTGTCAGCCTTCAGATCTCGTGCCTGCAAAACAACCCGGCCGTTACCGTTCGCCACAATCGTCGATTCAACCAGCTTCCCGTCAGCTCTCTGCAGCGTCACCTTCGGAATGAACCCGTTGAGAGCAGTTTCCAGGACAATCGTGGCGGTTCCATCTTCTGTTTGTCCAAGATCTGCAGGCCGAAATCGGAACGTGTCAACATCCGTTGCTGTCACGATTGTGCCGGATCCTTCAAATCGTGGATCCAGTCCCACCGGATTCGTTGCTGCCAACTGCTGAGCGCCGCTGGCTTTTCCGTTGGAGTCATCATTCTGCTCGCCTGAACCTCCTGCACTGATCTGAAACTGCCGTCGCAAATTCTGCAGGTCCAGAGTAGTGGGAGTGTGCACGACGGTCCCGGCATTGGCATACATCGGCGAGTTCGAATCTGGGTTGTGCCCCAGCCCAAGAACGTGCCCCGCTTCATGCAGCGCCAGCGCGTAGACTTCATCAAGCGTTGTCAGAGTATCATTCGAATTGAAAAGGATGTCGGAAGCCCATGTGCCCGAGACGATCTGGTCTCCCGGAATGGCTGTTGCCAGGGCGTTGTCACTTAATGGAGTCGCGCCGACACGCACGTCACCGAACCGAGTATCTCCGTGAGTCGCTCCTGCGATGCCAAATGCGTCTCCGCTGTCACTGACGACCTGGAATGACATGCCGACTTCGTTTAGCCAGGTCTGGAATGCAGATGTGATCGCTTTATGCCATTCGTCCCGCGGCGCGATTTGATCCATCATTTGGTTCAGGCGGTTCGAGTTTCCTGCGACGTCCGTCCCGTCCGGCGCGAAGCTAATCGTCAGAGTTTTCGTGTCGGCCCAGTTCAGCGTTGTTAGCAACGTCCTCACCTCAAGTGACTCGAGGGCCGCAAACGAATGAACCTTTCGCGTAGCCGAACTGCGGTTCGGTCGAGCGAACAATTGGCGGTAGACACTGTTGATTGATTGCAAGCTTATCATAACTTCGGCCTTCTTCTGTGAGTTCAGAGGACTCTGTCAGCTATCGAATTCATAGTGTCAGTGCCTCCCGAACATTCCACGTCTGTACTCATTGACTCTCAGAAGGATCAATATCCTGCTTTGCCTGAGTCTCGGGTTGTTGACTTTGTACATCCTGATTCGCTGTCGCGATGGTCTCCTGGTTCGCCAGTACTTGAGCGGATGCCAGCAATTCTCTGAATTCCGGCAGCGATCTCACAGGATTCAAATCCGGATCCTGTGATGCCAGCGATGTCAGCTCGGGCTGCTGTCGAAGCGACGCCCGCAGTAATTCAATGGCACGCGATGCTAAGGATGGATCGGTGCCATCTGTGGAAAGTAATGCGTACACACAAGCAGCCTGGTACACCTCGATTGCCTGAGGCTTCTGCTGAAGAACCTGCTCGGCGTCCTTAGTTGCTTTGGTGCTCTCCCGCAAACGAGCCAGCAGGACGCCTCGTCCAATTCTGGCCGCATTATCGGATGGATACAGCTGCAATAACTGATCCAGCTGTCGAACAGCATCTTGCGAACGATTGAGTCGCTCGGAACACACATGGGCGATGTTCTGCATGGCATCACGACTCATCGGGTACCAGCGGAGTGCCGCCTCAAAGTCCTTCAAAGCCGCTTCAGGGTCCTGTTGCAAAATCGCCATGCCTCGAGCAATCCAGCTGTCCAGTTCGTTTGGCTCTGCCATTAATCCCTGCTGAAAGTCGTGACCAGCACCTTCAGCGTCCTGACGCATCGCCTTCAGTTGCGAACGAATGAACCAGGCACGTGTGGGACCGTTCTTTTCGATGCAACGGGTGGCTGAATTCTCAGCGTCCGCAAGTTGACCAAGCTGCATCTGTGCCAGAGCCAGATTCAGACAGGCCGCAGGATCTTCGGGTCTCATGGCAACGACCTGACGAAAGTCAGAAGCCGCATCATTGCTCTGCTGCAGTTGCAGACGACAGATGCCTCGATCCCGCCACGCCAGCCAGCAGTTTCTGTTCATCGCAATGCAGGTGGAGAAAGCTGCATCGCCTTCGTGCCATTTCGCCTGAACCTGTCGACACTTCCCAAGCAGATACCACACCGAAAAATCATGTGGCCACTCTTTGATCAACTCATCAAACATCCGTTCTGCATCCGCAAATCGCCCTTCATCCAGTGTCTGGATGGCGGTGGCGATTGAAGCCGGAGGAGCCGGTTGCGACGATTTGTTCGAGGAGGATTTGGCCTTTTGAATGCTCTCTAACTCAGCCGCAATGTCCTCGCCCATCGCAGATTCAATGCTCAGTCTCTGCAGCGTCAATTCGAACTCGAGGCGATTTGCAGGACCGACGCTGCTGGCAATTGTGTTCCATGACCTGGCTTCGGCCAGCAATCGCAGGTGTTGTTCCGGAATGGACTGTGTTCGGGCTTGTCGAAACCGACCGGCAGAGATCAGATAGGCTGTGTCCTGAACCGTCTGTTGAAGCTGGCGGGACCGTTCTTCGTCAAGAAGCGACAACTCGGTATTGAGCGCACGTCTGTCGGATCCGGCGGTTGGTGAAATGCGAAGCTCCGCCAGCATTGTTGAGGCCAGCTGAGTTCCTGCTTCGATGTCAGACGAACTGGCATCCGGTGACGAAAGCAAGGCCCGAACATCCGGTGCGATGTCCTGAATCTGCTGCCAGCGGGATTCAGCCTGCAGCCGATCTACTCGATTGATCAGCAGCAGGAATCCTGCGCTACAGCTCACGAGGCCGATGCAGGCCATCACGGACAATGATGTCAGTGACAGCAGCCTCGGATTGCGCCGACGCCATTTTGAAATACGCTCCGTCCATGACACATTGGGAGCGTACGACAGCGGGCGGCTGTCCAGTTCACATTGAAGATCTTCTGCCAGCTGACCTGCGGTCTGGTAACGATGTGCCGGATCAGGCTGAAGACATTTGGTGATGATCGAATCGATCGCCTGCGACACATCGGGCCGACACTGGCGAACAGAAGGAATCTTCTCTGCTCGTGCAGCAACGGATTCCGTTACGATACTGTTCAGTGATGCGCCGGGTTTGAGCGGATAAGGCAGTCGACCCGACAGAAGCTCAAACAGAATCACTCCCATCGAATAAATGTCCGCCTGCATCGTGAGCGGATTGCCGCTCTGAAGTGATTCCAGATGTTCCGGGGACAAGTACGGAAGCGTTCCGCCCACGATCGATCGAGTGAGTGAATGGGCAACGACATCGGACGACAGATTGAAGTCCAGAAGCAATGCCTGGTTTTGGTCAGTGACCAAAATGTTGGCTGGCTTAATATCGCGATGAAGTACTCCGCTGCTGTGAGCGTGGTGCAGCCCCATGGCAACCTGCTGCACCAGTCTCAATGTCTGTTCAACAGATTCCGCGTTTGCCCGGCGACCAGTTTCGCTGCCACCCTCTGAGCCGGACTGGTCCAGCATGCATCCATTGCCGTCGATGAAGTCTCGCAGAGTTCGTCGGCCAAGGTATGGCATGCAGATCGCCTGCCATTCTGCAGTCCGATGAACCGAATAGACAGGCACAATGTTGGAATGCTGCAGCCTGGCCAGTCGCTCCGGTTCGGATGTCGTATCCGACGTCACTTTGATCACAACATAACGGCTGGCCAGTGTTCTTTGGCTGGCAAGAAAGACCCGGCCGAACGCCCCTTTGCCCAGTTCTTCGACCAGTTCAAATTCCGGAAAGGCCTCCTCAAGCCATGCCTTCAGCTGATCATCTGCAATCTCAGCAAGACTCGGAAGCAGCAGACGCCGTCCTCGCGCAATCGCTGCTTCAGTCGAATTCTCATGACGAAGGCTAACGCTGGAATCGTTCCGGGCGACGCGATTCGGCAGAGGAGCCACAACAGGCCAGTTGGTCGTGTCGATCCTGTAGCGAGCCGCATATTCCCGGCGGTCGACGTCTTCGCCACGCTGCCGCCGAACTCGAAATTCTTCGAAGGCAATCTGAGAGAGATTCTGCGGCCTTGCAAAGACGCCGGGGAATCTTCGCTGATAGTCGGCCACAGGATCAGCACTCAAATCCGGGCCGCACAATTCCAGTTCAACGCGTGCCAGTTCAATGACGATCGCTTCGTACTCCGGATGCTCAGCGTCCGGAAGGTACAACTCAATCGGCGCACGTCGTCCGTCAGCGATCGCTTCTTCAAACGCTTCAACGCAGGCCGTCAGGTCATTCATGGCCAATGAGTGTGGTTTCAGAATCGTCACTTCGAATCTGCTCTTTCAGTCTCAGGCGAAACTCCTGAAGGACTCTTTCAATGGTGCGTTTCGATCGCGAAGTTTCTGCTGCAATCTCCGGAACGTTGTAGCCTTCGATATGGAGCTGGATAATTCTCTGGTGGGCCATCGGAAGTTGCGCGATCGTGTCTTCGACCACCATCTGAAGCACCTGACAGGCCACTTCGTCGGCGCCAGCGATTGAGCCGACGATACCGTTCTCTTCGAGCGGCACTGTTTTCGCGACGTCTCTTCGAGCGCGACGATGGTAACGTCCGACTTCGCGAATCTTGTTGAGTGAAATGGTGACGAGCAGATTCCAGAGTTCCATATCTTCCGGGACCTCGTAATCACCTACTGCAGCGCGGCGAAAGAATGTGCGGAAAATGGACTGAACCACATCGTCACTGTCGACAAGTCCACCCATGTCCGATCCCAGCCCGCGCGATGCGAGATAGTCGAGCCGGTTTGCATAACGGTCATACAACGCTGCTGCAGCGTCGCCACTGCCGGAGCGGAATCGGCGCATCAGCGATTTGTCAGACAGCTCAGCCAGCATTTTCCACCTTTCGATTGGTCCATCATCGGGAGTGCTGTCGGCCATAAGATCCCGCCACTGTTTTTTCAAGATTGTCTGTTCTGCTGGTTTTTCGTGAGTGTCAGCGTTTTCCGGATGCCACAGATCGCATCTTCCGAATGTGTGCACCTGCCCGACGTATTCGTACCGACGATACAGCGACTCCGCGTCATGAATTGCTGCCACATGAACAAAAATCAATGAAGCGGTTGCGAATCAGAATCGGTTATTCGCTTGTTCACTGCAGCGTTCCCTTTTGATTTCACCTGCACGTCGCTCGTGGCTCGCTCAAGTAGAAACGACTAAAGTGAGCGGGTATCACGCTACGACCAGTTTCCGAAACAAGGCCTGCAAGACGATGACCCCAA
>JAEUII010000244.1 GCA_016795145.1 Planctomycetaceae bacterium | reverse complement strand
GAAGAGCCGCTTTACGGAGCAGCTTATCTCCCACGCAAGTTCAAGTTTGCTTTCGCTCTGCCAGACGATAACTGTACCGATGCCCTGACACATGACGTCGGCTTCGTCGCCCTGCCGGGTTCTGGTTCGAAGCGTTTCTTCAACGTCTATGTCGGCGGTGGCATGGGGGTGACCCCGGCGCGAGCCGACACCTTTCCGGCGATTGCGCAGCCCCTGGCTTTGGTCTCGTCAGACGAACTGGTGTCGCTGGCCCATGCGATTGTTCAAGTCTTTCGGAAATCCGGCAATCGCATCGATCGCAGGCAGGCCCGATTCAAATACCTGATTGCCAATTGGGGCCTCGATCGGTTCCGCGATACGTTGCATCAAGTCCTGGGTAAATCGCTCGCCCCGCCGGAATCGATTCCCGTTGTCGGTCTGCAAGACCATCTGGGCTGGCATCCGCAGAATGCGGGGCATTGGTTTCTTGGTGTGCGAGTGGACAATGGTCGGATCAAGGACGGTGCTGGTGGGAACCTGAAATCTGCTCTGACGACCATCGCGTTGAAATTCCCGATCGCCGTGCGACTGACGCCACTTCAGGACATCCTGTTGTGCGATATCGAAGAAGGTTCTCGTCACGAGATCGAACAGATTCTGCGCGACCACGGTGTTCCGCTCGGGGAGGACATCGAGCATTCACGGCGTTTGGCTATCGCCTGTCCGGCGTTGCCGACGTGCGGACTGGCGATAACGGAATCCGAGCGCGCCATGCCAGCGATCCTGAGCGAACTGCGAGACTTGCTGCGAGAACTGAGACTCCAGGAAGAACGAATCAGCATCCGCATGACCGGGTGTCCCAATGGATGCTCGCGTCCCTACGTCGCCGAGATCGGTATCGTCGGGAAGGCTGTTGACCGGTATACCCTGTTTCTGGGGGGCAATATCGCCGGGACACGACTCGCCTTCAAATTGCACGACATGCTGACTATCCGCGAAATCCTCGATGTGCTGAGCAGGATCATAGCCAGCTTCGCCGCCACGCGCCTGCCGCAAGAATCGTTTGGAGACTTCTGCTATCGAATCGGCGCTGAGCGACTTGCGAGACTGATCCCCACGTCAGGCTGAACTAAGGTTATGAAGCGACCACGGATGTGCCCGCGACGTGGCCAGACCTTTGCGTACCGCGATCTGGTGAGAACGCCCGGTGGCTGACAACCTCGATTGTCGCCCTGGACGTGATTTGATCACCTGATCCGCCAGTCACGTTGCCTGCGTCGGTCCGACACGCCGACGCTGAATCATACTGATTCGTCACGGCTGTCTATAACTCGTGATCTGACGTAGTCAGATCGATGACAAACGCGGTCGCGCCGTGCATGACACTGATCAGTTTGTGCGTCAGTAATTGTTGGCATCCCAAACGGCGCATGCCGGTCTTGCTTAGGGACTCTCGCGACAACAGACAAAGCGTCACAGTTATTAATGTCTGGCCCCAGCAATCCTATTCTAAACCGCATTCTGACTGCGGTTGTTTATCCAACTTCTCTCGCAACTCGCTTTGCCAAGTCTAGATTTCGCTCTGCGTAGATCTGTGTCACATTCGCGGATTCATGTCCGCAGACTACCTGGGCGGCTTCCAAGCCGAAACGTTTTCGGATTTCGGTCGCGGAGGTGTGCCGGAGGCGGTTTGGGGCCCATTTGGCGATTGAGTTTTTTGAACAGGCTCGATGGATCACTCGCCGATAGCTGTCCGTGGTGTAGCGATCACCAGCCTGACGCTTTGGGTTTCGGACTCGGTTAGTTCCCGAGCTGTTTCCGTAACGAAGTGGAGTCTTCCGGGCAGCGGCGGCTGCGTCTCTGCGGAGCTGTTCGGACTCCGCGGGTGAGAAGCAGAAGTTCTCGGTGTCCCGATCAATGTACTTTTTCAGAAGCTCCTGAGCACGCGGTCCCAGAACGATCACTCGGTTCTTTTCGTGATGCTCTGTTTTGTGTTCGTCTGGAATGTAGAGCCAAACGTCATCCGTCTTGTTCACGTCGCACGGCCTGAGACTGCACACTTCGCCCGGCCGCATGCCGGTAAGTCGCTGTAGTCGGACCATATCGGCGACGATGGTCGGCAGATGAGGCAGAGTGGCTTCCACAACCGAATCATCAACGCACTCGACCGGTCGAGTCTCTCTGGCTTGTGTTCGTCCCTTCTTGAGTCCGGCGAGAGCCTTGAGTGCCATTGGGACGGAGGGTTCGACGAGTTCTTTTTCCGCCGCCCATGTGAACATGCGAACGAGACGGCTGACCTGCTTGTTGATATGACGACGGGACCAGCCGAGATCGCGAATCATACCGCTGCGAAGTTCGTCCAGAGCGACAGGACCAAACTCATGCAGGAACGTCGTCGCATGATGCTTCCGCAGGTACCGAATCGCATCATCAATGATCGTTGCTTCACGTGTGATTCGGCCATGTTTTTGGTAGTACTCGCGAGCGTGCTGGCGATAGACGAACACCAGTTCATTGATCGTCAGCGGGCTTCCTGCAAATCTCTTCTCCCGCAGTTTGGTCGGAGTGATGGCCGCCACATTCGGTTTGACGGGGGTGGGCTCGGGCTCAGGTCGTTTGTTCCGTTCCGACTCCCAGGAGCGGAGGAATTCCTGATACTTGCGATGGCTCTCCGGGGAACCATACGGCCCGAGGTGGATTCGTTTTCCATGCAGGGAAACGACAGCCTGCTTTGTCGATTTGTGGAGAGAATATTTGGGTGGTCGGTGAAAGAGTCGCGGCATCACATCAGCCCTTTTGCAAGGAGCCAAAAGGGGATGTTCACGGGGGCATCCCCCGTAGCATTCCCCTTTTGTGCTGAGATTTGAGCCGCACTGCCGACCAACGGCAGGTAACCTGAAAGCAGGTTTCAGCAGGAAAAGTCCAATAAAAAACCTCATGAATTCTACAAAGAGAAGTTCATGAGGTTAAGTGGCGGGGGCCGGATTTGAACCGACGACCTCGAGGTTATGAGCCTCGCGAGCTACCAGGCTGCTCCACCCCGCGACAGTGTATTTGGATGTTGTGTCGAGAGAGCTTTTCAGAAGCTTTCTGCAGCACAACGATTGTCGCTGATTTGTTGGGTGTTCAATCACACGGGCTCTTACCCCGTGCGAGGGACGCGGCATAGTATCGGCCGGATTTCAGTTTTCCAGCAACTTTTTTCCGCAAACCGGATGTTTTGAGGTTTCAGAGGTCGGGTTATCAGTTTTCGGAGAGATGAAGAACGCTCGGTGAGGCACGGGGCCCCCTCCCGAACTCGCTGTCGCTCGTTCGACCTCCCCCAAACGAGTTTGGGGGAGGAGGGTTTTGGGGCGGGGGATCTTTAGCAAGATCCACTACAGCCACAACATGATCCACGATGTCCGACCAGAACTCTTTGTGTTGAAGATGCACTTGCTTCAGGTAGCGAGAAGGACACCGACGAGGAGGTCATAGGCGGCGTGGCAGCCGACGGTGATGCCGAAGCCTCGGAGCAGGAAGATGCTGGCGAAGAACAGGCCTGCGGCGGCTCGGAAGGAGAACGTGAACAGGTTGAAGGCGTCCGCAGACGGGCCGACGTGATGTGCCAGGGCAAACAGAAAGCTGGTCGAAATCGCGGCCATGATCGCCGCCCACTTCGGTGGAAACTCGAAGAGTCGAAACACAAAGAAGGCCGCAGGAACCAGCAACAGACGGAACATGACTTCTTCGTAAACGCCGGCTCCAACAAACGAAATCGCGCGAGTTACCGGGCCGGCCATGGCCGTCACTACAGGCTCCGCATCAGCGGCCGCTGCCGTTCGAAAGATAAAGTCGTGCAGCTGTCCGAAAGCCACCAGGGCAATGGCGAGAAGAAGACTCTCTGCCAGCATGCCTACCTGAGTTTCCAAGCGGACGTGCCATGGATTGCGACGCAGAAAGTGCCAGCTGAGCAGAATCGCTATGACAAGGACCGGCAGCAGCAACTGTCCGGCCCCGGCACTAGTCAGCAGGGATCTCATCCAGAAGTCGGCGCCGTTGCGGACAGAATCCGGGTCGTCTCGATTCAGCGCGAGCACTCCGAATTCATAAACAGCGATCCATGGAAGCAGAAACAGAAGGCTCGCCAGCGGAGTCTTCGCTTCGTTCCAGTAGTCGGTTTCTGGTTGAACGTTTTCTTCTGCCATGCTCAGACCAGCACTCGCAACGGTCGCCTGTTCTTCAGCGTTGTTATCGGTCGATCCGGTTCAATCCGAGCACTCAGACGCAGCACATTCACTGGTCGAGCCACCTGATGCAGTTCAATCGGCAGATTATGCAGGTGGAGGATGAGTACTGTCGGGAACACACGAACAGGCTATGATGTCCAACATCTGCAAAACGCTGTTCTGCGAAGGCGATCTGTGACGGACGAACTGCTTCAACAAATCAGAATGATCGCTCCCATCCTGGGCCTGGTCCTGATCTGGAGCCTGGAGTCTGTGCAATCAGGCTGGTTGCGTTCCGGACGACTTCGTCATGCCGGCCGCAACCTGATGCTATGGGCCATCAACACGGCCGTTGTGTTGGTGACGATCAGTACGTTGACCGTGAGCGTAATCCAGTGGGCTGATGGTCGGCATCTGGGCGTGTTGCGGTGGCTGCAGATTCCGGACGTTATCGCAGTTCCCGTCGGCATCGTTCTGCTCGACCTCTGGATGTGGCTTTGGCATCTGCTGAATCACAGAATCCCAATCCTCTGGCGCTTTCATCGTGTTCATCACAGTGATATCGACATGGACGTGACGACATCGTTTCGATTTCACATCGGCGAAATCCTGTGTTCCGCGTTTTGCCGTCTGCCCGTGCTGATCATCCTTGGAGTTGGTCTGCCGACACTGCTGTTGCACGAAACGCTGCTGGTCCTGATGACTCAGTTTCATCACTCACGACTGAAGCTTGGTCGCTTGGATTCTCTGCTGCAGTGTCTGATCGTAACACCGGACATGCATCGAATTCACCATTCACCAATCCGTGACCTGACCAACTCCAACTACTCTTCGATCCTGTCGCTGTGGGATCGAGTCTTCGCAACATTTCGAGTATGCAAAGAATCTTCTTCGCAGCCGGCGGAGCTTGGTCTTGCAGTATTTCGAAGCGACAACTGGCAGACACTTTCGGGAATGCTGCAAACACCTTTTGCGGACGTGACCACAGGAACAAATCCGTCTTCCGACAGTCTGAATGCAAAGTCCTCGGAGCATCTCTGATTGCGAACGCATCACGTGGCGAAGTTACGGATCTGAACCGGCAAGCGTCTTGATCCCCACTGGCCCGGTGCGCTGTCGAAATGGCCTGCGATCGAAGTGCCACAGGACTGACATTTGTCTCCGTTCAGCCGATATAAACCAATCTGATAACCATCACGCTGGATGATCATTTCGCCGCAGCCAGGACACCATGTGCTTTGGTTCATGACATCACTGACGTTTCCCACATACGCGTAGTTCAGTCCCTGCTGCCGTGCAATCGTTCGGGCTCTGACCAGCGTTTCATGAGGCGTTCGCGGTCGGTCCATCATACGAAAATCCGGATGAAAGGCCGAGAAGTGCAGGGGCACATCCGGGCCGACGGCTTCCAGAATCCAGTCGCTCATTCGTCGCAGCTCATCGGTGGAATCGTTCAGGTCCGGAATGATGAGGTTGGTGATTTCGAACCAGACCGACGATTCCTGTTTCAGCCAGCGGAGCGTGTCCAGGACCGGCTGAAGTTTTGAGTACGTGATCTTCTCGTAGAAGTCTTCACTGAAAGCCTTCAGATCGACGTTCGCAGCATCCATAAACTGGAAGAACGCCTCGCGAGCATCAGGACAGATGTAGCCAGCGGTGACAGCCACGTTCTTCACATTCACTTCACGACAGGCGCGGGCTGTGGCGATAGCGTATTCGGCCCACACGATGGGATCGTTGTACGTGTAGGCCACGCTGCGACATTGATAAGAAACGGCAGCGCGGGCGATCGCTTCCGGAGTCGCTGGTTCACTGAGACGTTCCACTTCTCTGGACTTCGAGATGTCCCAGTTCTGACAGAACTTGCATCCCAGGTTGCAACCGGCCGTTCCAAAAGAGAGGACAGAAGTGCCTGGGTAAAAATGATTGAGCGGCTTCTTTTCGATGGGATCGATACAGAATCCCGTGCTGCGTCCCCACGTCGTCAGGAACATCTCGCCGCTGATGTTCTGGCGAACAAAACAGAAGCCTCGATCACCCGGTTTCAGACTGCATTCGCGAGGACACAGGTCGCAGATCAGTCGCGTGCCGTCATCCGTCTCATGCCACCAACCGGCAGGCATCAGGTTGTCCGCAGCATCGGCTGCTGGTGGATCAATGACTTTTCGCATCCATCGTTCCCTTTGCACTCATACGCCATCCACGAGATCAATGCCCATGTAGCGGAACGGCGCGAGCCGTCCGGTTTCTGTTCAGACTTTTGAATTGGCGACACTCGTAACCCGAAACGTCAGTGAGGGATCAGTCAAGCTGCAGGGTCACTCACGAAGATCCCTCGCTGACGCATCGTGGGTATTCACGAAAATCCCTCGCTGACGCATCGGGTTGGGATGAATTATCAGCCTGCAACGCTTGAGAGAATGAGTGAGCCGCAAAGCGCTAGCTGCGGGTGAACGTCAAAAAAAACGCACGGAAAACACCCGCGGCTAGCGCCTTGCGGCTCACTTCTCTTTGACTGATGCCACGCCCTTACAACCCGCATCATAACCACAGGCGGTATTCTAACGCAGAGACTTACGATCCGCATGACCGGACCGAACGGAAACGCATGCGGCACGATATGTTCACGAGTTTTTCGCTGTCTGCTGTCCATTTCACAACGCTTTTGCGCATTCGTTACGACTCGCAATGTGCGCTGGCCAAAACACAAGGAAACACGGGAATCCAAAGCCCGGGCTCGTTGATGGCGTAGCATCCTTTTGTGGACAATTCCCATTGAAACAGTTTCGAGTGGACAACACATGCGGTTGCTGATTACTGGCGGTGCGGGGTTTATTGGAAGCCATATTGCGGAACGAGCTCTGGCGAAGGGCTGGCAGGTTGCCGTTCTTGATGACCTGAGCAGCGGTCGACGCGAAAACGTTCCCCCCGGGGCCACGTTCTTCCAGGCAGACATTCGAAATCGCGACGCGGTTCTGGAGGCGTTTCGAAGCTTCAAGCCGGAATGTGTCAGCCACCAGGCAGCTCAGGCCAGCGTCTCCGTCAGCGTTCGCGAACCTCAGCGTGATGCCGAGATCAACATCATTGGCTCCATCAATATCATGGAAGCCTGTGTCGATGTGAAGGCTCGCCACATGGTGTTCGCCAGCACGGGCGGAGCCATCTACGGAGAAGTTCCGGAAGGAACACGAGCCTCCATTTCGACGACGCCTGTACCTCTCAGTCCGTATGCATGCAGCAAGTTTGCGGTCGAAAAGTACCTGGAGTGTTTTCGAAAAGAGCATGGCCTGAATTACACAGTGCTGCGTTACGCCAACGTCTACGGACCGCGACAGGATCCTCATGGTGAAGCCGGGGTCGTCGCGATTTTCTGCAACCGTATGCTGGTGAATGAATCCGTAAAAGTGTTCGCTCGACGAACCGTTGGTGACCCAGGCTGTGTTCGTGACTACGTGTACATCGACGACGTGGCTGGTGCCAATATCGCAGCGATGGAAGGACGCGTGCCGGATCGAATTTTGAACATCGGCACCGGACGCGAAACGACGACTCAGCAGCTTGCCGAACATCTCCGCAAATCCATCGGAAGCACCAGCGAGATCATCCCGGCCGACATTCGTCCTGGAGACGTCGAACGTTCTCTGCTGGATGCCGATCGTCTCGTCGAACTGCTGGGCCCAACGGTCTCCATCGAAAAGGGCCTTGCTGAAACCGCTGAATGGTTCCGAAAACGCAAAGCAGCCGTGGGACATTAGCATCAGCCTCCTCCCCACCCAGACGCAGTCTGGGAGGGGTCGAACGAGCGTCAGCAAGCTCGGGGGTGGGCGGACCGCAGTTTTCAGTTTTCAGTTTTCAGGTTGGGTTCCTGGGGCAAACCGGCTTTCCGCTTTCCGCTTTCCGCTTTCCGCTTTCCGCCCCATTCACCATTCCTGCAGCTTAGCGCGGCCGCTGCAAAACCCTAACGGCCCAACGGGGCGGCAAAGGCATGAGCGGCCGACACAACGTGTTGGCCAACTCGCATCAATGTGTCGACCCTTCCGGGCCTTGTGGACTCACGCGCCGCATCGCTTCCGGTGGCTTACGCACACCGGCAGGGGTTGTGACAGCCCGCTGGGCCTGAATCGCAAACAAATGACGACGGGGATACCGACGAAACCGGATTTCCGCTTTCCGCTTTCCGCCCCATTCACCATTCCTGCAGCTCATCCCTCGCTGACGCAGCGGGTTACGATACCACAGACGCGGAAATGACGATGCGGGTAATTCGCTTATTCGCCGAGCCACCATTTTCGTTTTGGTGCGGCTTCGTAGAGCCCAAATGATTCACGGGCGATCTTGCCGACGATGGCAGCGATCTCTTCCGGTGAATCACTCACGATAAAACGGTCGACGTCTGCAACGTCGATGGTTTTGTTTTTGACCATCGTCTGACGCAGGAACTCGAGCATCGGATTCCAGTAGTCACTGCCACACAACACGATCGGATAAGACTCGACCTTCTTCGTCTGCACGAGTGTTGCGATCTCGAACAGTTCGTCGATCGTTCCGAAGCCACCTGGCAGGGCGATGAACGCGTAGGAGTACTTGGCCAGCATCACCTTTCGAACAAAGAAGAATCGGAAGTCGAGATAGTGGTCCAGGTAAGGATTTGGATCCTGTTCCATCGGCAGCTTGATGTTGCAGCCAACGCTGCGTCCACCGGCTTCCCGCGCGCCGCGGTTTGCGGCTTCCATGATTCCAGGACCACCACCGGTCATGACCGTGAAACCTTCACGAGCCACAGCTGCACCAACAGCGCGAGCCAGCTGATAGTACCGATGATCCTCGCGAAACCGCGCGGATCCAAAAATGGTGCAGCAGGGTCCGGCAAAATGCAGGTATCGAAAGCCGATCAGCATCTCACGGAATGCTCGAACCAGCATCACCAGTTCTCGCCACCGCGACTGCGGACCACTGAGGAACTTTTTGGCACCGACAGCATTCGGCGGCAGTTTTGCCACCGGCGGTTCATTTGTCCTGATATCCATTGCTCGCCTGCCTGAGTTCTGATGCTTCGGTCTTCGCAAGGCACCGCTGCATCAGAAGTCGGACCTCGCTGTGTACAGACACCCGGCGAGCAAAATGACTGCAATGAACCCGAGATTGCTGGCCAGTGACGACCATGGATCAAACGCAATTCGATTTTGCTGCAGGTCCTCTGTTACTGTATTTCGATTTCGGCTTTCATCATTATCAATGACGACGGTTTTCTCACCTGTGACGAGATAACGAACGGCAAAATCCAGTTCTCCCGGTTTTGGCAGAATTCTGTAGATGGGGCCGATTGCTAAGTCATACGCCTGAACCGGCCATTCCTGCTTGCCCTGTTTCTGGTTCACAACATTCATTGTTGCAAAATCCAGTGTCACGACCTTACGACGCGACGCAACGACCAGCTGGTTCCCGGAATCAAAGCGGATCGCTGAGACCGGAGACGAAAACGGCGGCTTCAACTGCTGAACCGTTTTTGCCGTCTCGTCGACACCGATCATCTTTCCGGAATGAGTCAACACGGCACCGCGTGCCCCGTCGGGACTGAGCTCAACCGCCTTCGGTTTATCCCCTTCCGGCAGACGTCCTTCGAACTGAGTCTCCAGAGTTTCGCCGTTGAGCATGAACACTCGCCCATCAGCCAGTGCACAAAGAACCCGGCCGGAATTTGCAGCGATCAATGCCGACTGCGATCGATCAATCTCCCGCTGCGCGCCAGGCAGGTACTGACCTTCCTCGTTGCGTTTCCAAGCATTTACGTTGCCGCCATTCCAGGCAACAATCGTGTCGCTGGAAGTATCAAACGTGACAGCCGCATCAAGGCGGAAGTTGACCTTCTGGCCCTTCGCCAGGCTCTCAAACGATCTCGACGAATTCGACGGGATCACATTGCCAAACATCCCTCGAATGGAACGCATGACATCGCGAGTTTCAGCGGCGACACCTGTGAAGCGATAGATGTTTCGAGTCGCCGGGAAAATGAGATCCCCGTTCTTTGCCTGGAAGACACCAAAGACAGGCTCCGGCGTCGTTCCTTCAACTTCTCTCTGGAAGTTCCCTTCACTCGCACCGCGTATCAGGCTGGAGACGGCAGCACCGCCGCCCGGAGTTTCCGGCTGAAGTGAATGCACGGTCGTTCCATCCGCATTCAACAGGAGTCGCGGACGAATGCTGGATTGTGTTGCTCGCATCATCGCCTGCATCGCGTTCAGATTCGGCTGCTCCATAATGGGAGCCCAGTCATTCAACGTGGAATCCCATCGCAGGATGGTTCGGCTTCCATCAACGGCAAACGTCTGGTCGCCGGACATCGCAACATCCGTCAGCTGACTGGACGGCAGGTACACATTCACCATGAACGTGTTGACCGCGCCGGCAGTCATCAGGCAAACCCAAAACACAACCACCAGAATCAGGCTGACGATCGGGTTCCGCCAGATCGCTCCCGCCATCGCACTGACGGAGTAGTAAATGGCAAACAGAAAAACATACAGCGGGATGCAGTACAGAAGCTCCGGCCTCCACAGGTCCAGGCGAAACCATAGCAGGATCCAGATCCCCGTCACCAGGACAGTCGCGCACAGTAACGTGAATGCACATCCGCCGGCAAACTTCGTCACGAAAATCGTAGCACGACGAACGGGCTTGCTGAGCAAGAGAGAGATTTCGCCCGGTTCAAATGTTCGAGGGATCATCGGAGCGGTGATGAGCAGTGACCCAAAGACGCCGAAGAATCCAAGGAAAACCGACAACACACCAATGATGATTTCATCAACAATCCGGCCAACCTGAGACTGCGAAATCCGGAGCGGCCCAAACATCGTCAGTGTCCCGTACGACAACGCCAGCGATGCTTCATCCTGCACATTCACATAGGACGCAAACGCCGCTTTGAATCGCTTCAGGTTGCGTGCAGAGCGTTCTTCTTTCTTCAGGTCGGCAGGATCCGGAGCGCGAAGGTCTTCAGGCAACTCCACATCTTTCCATGCTTCCGCCGAATAGAACTCCGGCATCTCCAGCATCGTGTTCACGGTGCTCAGCAACTGATCCTGACGGCGGAACCTCTGTCCTCGGGAACGGCGAGGATCCGCGTCATCGGCTGGATTCGTTTCTTCCTGAACCCACTTGTCGAGCGTCTCTTTCTGTTCATCTTTCAGCAACGTCCAGAGATGTCGTTCCGGACCAGCGTCACGCGTTCGGCCTGACGCGATGGCAGTCATCAGTTCCTTCTGGTCAATCAACTCAAACGGCCTGAGCTTCGTGCTGGGAACTGTTTTCAGGCCGAGCGGAGAAACAGCAGCCAGAACCAGCACGATGATTCCCAGTGCCAGCCACAGAACACGAGATGCTGCGGCTTCACGGAACGAGTCTTTCAGGATGGCGTAAACTGCTCTCATTTTGCCGCTCCTGAAACGATGTTCACAAAGACTTCTTCCAGAGACTGCTCACGACGTCCGAGCTTCCAGATGCTGATTCCTTCAGAGCGGATGGCATCGATCAGCTGATCCACATCCTTCTGTGCCGAGATTCGCACTTCCACTTCCATCGCATCCGTACCGAATTCCCGAAACACGGTGTCGTGTCGAGTCCTGAAGGCCTGACGAATCAGAGTTTGGTCTCCCTGCAACTGAAAGATGAACGGAGCGTCGCTCAGGGCACTCTTGAGATCTTTCACGCTGCCTGTCTTGAGCAACTGCCCTTTGTTCAGAATGGCAACGCTGTCACAGACGAGTTCAATTTCCTGCAGCAGATGGCTGTTTAGAAAAATGGTATGGCCTTCGGAAGAAAGCTGTTTCAGCACTTCACGAATTTCGCGCCGTCCGACCGGGTCAACACCGTCCGTCGGTTCATCCAGAACAATCAGTTTGGGTTTGTGCAGCATGGCCTGAGCAAGCCCAAGGCGTTGCAGCATCCCTTTCGAATATCCGGACACTCGATCGTTCTCACGGCCTTTCAATCCGACAACGTCCAGCAGTCGTGGTCGCGCTTCACGGATTTGAGTTCCGGACATTCCGCTGAGAGAACCGTAGTACTCCAGAGCGGTGTTGGCGGTGAGGTGTCGAGGAATGCGGTGGTTCTCCGGCAGGTAACCAACATGCCGACGAGCCGCCATCGTGCCCGCGGCCAGCCCCAGTACCGAGGCGTCGCCGTCTGTCCGCCGAACGATCCCCAGAAGAATCTTGATCAGCGTTGTCTTGCCCGCACCGTTCGGTCCCAGCAGCCCATAGATCTGGCCGGAAGGAACCTGAACGCTTACATCTTTCAATGCCTGAAATCGACTTCGACGGAACAGCCCCGACCGATAGACCTTGCTGAGCCGGTTCGTTTCGATCACGAACTCGGAACTGTGTACCATGCTGGAATACCTTTGCTGAATGCGCTTCGTTCGCAACTTGAGATTCAATTGGATCCTTAGTCGCGGGCAGGTGGCGGAGTTTACCGCCCGGCTTTTCGCCCTCCAACTGCTCCGGTGGTGTCGAACGGCAGCGAAACACATCTTCCGCAACAATTCCACAACGGAAACGGCCATTCAGGTCACGATTGTTCGCCCAAACCGCCAGTTTCCTGGCAGCGTTTCAGTTTCAAAGCAGGTCCTTTCTGCCGGAAAGGACTTTCGCCGTCAGGCGAACCTTGGTTCTGGCACATTCATCATTCAAGCCCTCTTGCCATGAAGCAATCTCATGGCGATGCCTTTTCCACGTTGGGCTGTGAAGAACGTGGAAACCAACAGGGACGCTGGTCGCGGCGAGGCCGCGAAGTGCCG